>NZ_DASYHB010000026.1:0-4304 GCF_035999185.1 Ensifer sp.
GTCTGTTTGGAAAGGGAAATACGGTACTTCGCCATTCTGTCACTTTCGTGCTTCTGGGCCCCGTAGCCCCTGCAAATCAGCGGTTGCCAGCCGCCAAGCGTGAATCTCCATTAACCTATGCGGCAGGCGGCGGCAAGCGCGAGGGCGCATTTCACGCCGTGGCGCGCTTCATCGTCGCCGTCAAAAGCCCTGCGCCGATGAGCATGGAACCGCCGGCGCGATTGACGATCCGCCGGATATTCGGCTTGGAAATCGTGCTGCGGGCGGCAGTCGCCAGCGCTGCGTAAAGGCTGGCATTGAGGATCGCGAGCGTCAGGAAGGTCAGTTCGAAAATCGCCATCTGGGCAAAGAGCGGCTGGCTGAGATCGAGGAACTGCGGCAGGAAGGCGACGAAGAAGACAATGCTCTTCGGGTTGAGCGCAGTGACCGCATAGGTATGAAAGAAGATGCGCAGCGGCCGCTCGCCGGCTGCTGTCTCGACATCGGTGTCGCCGCCGGCGGAAACCGGCGCGCGCCAGAGCTTGATGCCGAGCCAGATGAGGTAGGCGGCACCCACCCATTTGAGAACCGTGAAGATGGCGGCGGAGGTCGCCAGCAGCGCACCAAGGCCAAGCATGGAGGCGGTCATGGCGGTGAAGTCGCCAAGCGCCACGCCGGCGACGGTCGCACCCGCCGTCTTGCGGCCGTGGCCGAGCGCATAGGAAATGACGAGAAGAATGGTGGGGCCGGGGATGGCGAGCAGCACGGCAGAGGCTGCGGCAAAGGCAAACCAATGTTCAAAAGACATGAAAAAGGCTCCGCGTTGAGGTGGTTCTCGGCAATCAATTTCGCCGAGCCAGCCACGGAAACGCGGAGCCGTCAATCTCTAAATCAGGCGTTGTCGGCGGGCGGCAAACGCACCCGCCGGGGCGTGCACGTCAGTGCTTCTGGGCCTTCCACTTCTGCCCGATGACGTCCATCACCTCGCCGAACCACTTGGTCGAGGTGTCGAACTGCTTGCCGCCCTTGATGCGCGGGAACTCGATCGTGCGCAGCTTGCCGCCCTGGTCTTCGTCGTGACCAGTGACGCCCGAGACCTTGTTGAGCGCGCTTTCGACGGCGAGGTCGACCATGCTCTGGATGAGGCGCAGGTCGTCGCCGTTGGCCGGTGCCGAGCGGGCATAGTAACCCGACTTCTGTACCATCGGGCGTTCGGCGCCGAGGAGGGCGGCGAACTGCTTGGAGAACCAGTTGCCGACATTGATCGTGTCGATCTTCACGTGGCCGAAGGCGTCGCGCTTGATCGTTTCGCCGGCGGCTTCACGCTCAGCGACGATCGCGTCGAGGCAGGCGCCTTCGCTGACGAACAGCGTGACGAAGCCGGTGCGATCCATGACCTGGCGCAGGCGCGCGGCTTCACCCTGCAGATCGAACTTCATCTCCGGCAGGTAGAGGCCGTCGATGGTCTTCATCTGCCGGTTCATCATGAAGCCGTCGACGAATTCCTTGTCGTCGGTCATCTGGATATAGGAGCGGGCGGTGGCCGCGGTCAGCCAGCCGCTATGGCGGCCCATGACCTCGTGCACGACGAGGGTGCGCGGTGCGGCACTCTGTTCGTTGCTGACATTGTCGAAGAAGCGGGCGCCGTATTCGGCCGCCGTCCAGGCGCCGAGCGTCTGGCGGATCGGAACCACGTCGTTGTCGACGGTCTTCGGCAGGCCGACGACGGTCAGGTCATAGCCGTTGGCGCCGAGATAGGCGGCAAGATCGGCAGCGGTCGTGTTGGTGTCGTCACCGCCGATCGTGTGCAGGATCGAGATGCCGTCCTTGGCAAGCCGCTCGGCCGCGACCCTCAGCGGGTTCTCGCCTTCCTTGACGAGGCCGCGCTTGACGCAATCGGCTGCATTGGTGAGCTTGACGCGGCTGTTGCCGATCGGCGAGCCGCCATGGCGATGCAGGATATGGGCCTTCTCGCGCATGTCGCGGGTGATTTCGATGCGGTCTCCTAAGAGCACGCCCTGGTAGCCCGAGCGATAGGCGACCAGTTCATATTCGGGTGCGACGTCCGAATAGCGCTCGATCAGGCCCCCAACGGCAGATGACAGGCAGGGCGCGAGCCCGCCGGCCGTCAGCATTGCGACTTTCTTCTTGGCCATGTTTCCTCCTCGGGACTTTGGCATGCGATGGCTGGGGCCTCCATAACGCAAATCAGATGGAAATTAAATGACGGGGCTGTGGAAGTTGTGTCGAGCGACACGGTAAAAGCGTCTGACCCGGCAGATCGCCGGCCGGGCGGCGGGCAGTGGCGTGCGCCAATTGCCGCAGTCCGCCATGCCGGCAGGGTCCGAGGCCTCTTTTTGCCGCGGGGCTGTTCCCGCGGGAACAGCATTCTGTCGGCTTGCCGTCGCAAGTTCCAATCGATGGATTGACAATAGTGAGGGGCCATCACAAGTTCGTCATCCTCGTGGTTCGGTCCGCCCCACCGCTTGCAATTTGCCACCACAATAGTCCATGCTATAGGCTGGAGAGACAGGGATTCTCGCATGTCATTCTGGGACAGCATCCTCAAGATCATCACCGCCACGGGCAATGCACTGGCCGGGGTGGTGGAGGCTGTGCGCACCCTGTTTGAAGGTGACCCCGAGACACGGCGCAAGGTTGCCTTCTCCGTCGCCATGATCGCGCTTTCGGCCAAGATGGCCAAGGCCGACGGCATTGTCAGCGAGGCCGAGGTCGCCGCTTTCCGCGATATCTTCCAGTTTCCGCCCGACCAGGCGCAGAACGTCGCGCGTCTCTATAATCTGGCGCGCCAGGACGTCGCGGGCTATGAGGCCTATGCGGAGAAGATGGCGTCGCTGTGTTCTTCCTGCGAGGAAAACTGCCCGATCCTCGAAGATATCGTCGACGGCCTGTTCCACATCGCCAAGTCCGACGGTGCGGTGCACGAGCACGAACTGGCCTTCCTGGTGCGCGTTGCCGAGATCTTCGGCATGGACGAGGGGCATTTCAGCCGCATTATGGCCCGCCATGTGCATGGCGACGGCCGCGACCCCTATCAGGTGCTCGGCGTTTCGCGTAAGGATGACTTCGCCGACATCCGCAAGCGTTACCGTGTGCTCGTTTCCGAGAACCACCCGGACATGCTCGTTGCCCGCGGCGTACCGCAAGAATTCCACGCGATCGCCAATGATCGTATGGCGGCGCTCAACGCCGCCTATGAGGCGATCGAGAAAGAACGCCGAGCTGCATGACCTCGAAATACTGCGACTATCCGGGTGCCCGCTTCATGCCGTCGCCGAATTTTGGTGACCGCGTCGGTGAGCGCGCCCCGGATATGATCGTTCTGCATTATACCGGCATGGCGACAGGGGCTTCGGCGCTCGAGTGGCTGTGCCGCGAGGAGAGCCAGGTTTCCAGCCACTACTTCGTGCACGAGGACGGACGCGTCGACCAGCTCGTCCCGGAGACGCTTCGCGCCTGGCATGCGGGCAAGAGCTACTGGAAGGGCGAGGTCGACATCAATTCCTGTTCGATCGGCATCGAGATCGCCAATCCAGGGCATCCGGGCGGACTGCCCGATTTTCCGGAAAAGCAGATCGCCGCGGTCGTCGAATTGTGTCGGGACTGTGGCCAGCGCTGGTCTATTGCGCCTGAGAGGGTGCTTGCCCACAGCGATATCGCCCCCATTCGCAAGGTCGACCCGGGAGAAAAATTTCCCTGGCACGTTCTTCACCGTGAAGGGGTCGGGCACTGGGTGGAGCCGGCGGCGATCGGCGGCGGGCGCTTCTTCCAGCGCGGCGACCGCGGGCAGCCCGTGGAAGCCATCCAGTCGATGCTGTCGCTCTATGGCTATGGCATTGATGTGACTGGCGATTTCTGCGAAAAAACCGAGGGCGCCGTTGCCGCGTTCCAAAGGCATTTTCGGCAACAGAGGGTGGACGGCATCGCCGACATCTCAACCCTCGATACGCTCCACCGACTGCTGTCCGCGCTGCCGCAGTTCGTCGGCTGACGCGGAAGATTTTTGCGTCCCCGCGGCGCTTTTCCCGATGTCCTTGGCATGTTTTTTTAGATTTGCCACATGTTTACCATGATGCGGCATTCATTTCCCGCTCATTGGAACCGCAGGAACAACAGGGCGAAACGCTCACGTCCTGTGAATGAAACGATCGGGAAGTGAGGCTCGAAGCGGGGTGCGCTTCGCTCCATTCCCCAGACCGGAGAATTCAAACTACATGAGAATTTCGTCTGTTGCTGCGGTGGCGGCATGCCTTGGCATGTTCTTCGCCGGGATGGGTACGTCGTATGCGGGGAATGTCGACAGG
>NZ_DASYHB010000099.1:0-75864 GCF_035999185.1 Ensifer sp.
GCCGAAGGCTTCGCTCGACGTCGTCATGATCGCGCCGAAGGGCCCGGGCCACACGGTTCGCGGCGAATACCAGAAGGGCGGCGGCGTTCCCTGCCTCGTTGCCGTTCACCAGGACGCTTCGGGCAACGCCCTTGACCTCGCGCTCTCCTACGCCTGCGGCGTTGGCGGCGGCCGTTCGGGCATCATCGAAACCAACTTCAAGGAAGAGTGCGAAACCGACCTCTTCGGCGAACAGGTCGTTCTGTGCGGCGGTCTCGTCGAGCTCATCCGCGCCGGCTTCGAAACGCTGGTCGAAGGTGGCTACGCCCCGGAAATGGCCTATTTCGAGTGCCTGCACGAAGTGAAGCTGATCGTCGACCTGATCTATGAAGGCGGCATCGCCAACATGAACTACTCGATCTCCAACACCGCCGAGTGGGGCGAATACGTCACCGGCCCGCGCATCATCACCGAAGAAACCAAGGCTGAGATGAAGCGCGTCCTGAAGGACATCCAGACCGGCAAGTTCACCTCGGAATGGATGCAGGAGTACAAGTCGGGTGCGGCCCGCTTCAAGGGTATCCGCCGCGTCAACGACAACCACCAGATCGAGGAAGTCGGCGCGAAGCTGCGCGGCATGATGCCCTGGATCGGCAAGAACAAGCTGGTCGACAAGGCGAAGAACTAAGCCTTATCGAACTTTGGACTGGAAGAAAGCCGGGGCGATCGCCTCGGCTTTTTTCGTGATCTGGACTGGCCGCTTGAAAAACTGCGCTCTCTATTGCCAGAGAGACCGCAGCAGACCCAGAAAGACACTTCCAAACAGGTCTAGACAGAAGTCGGGGAACAAGGCGGCGAAGGCCGAACCGGCGGCGAAGCCAACCAGCCCGAAGCCGAGCGCCCCGTCCCAGCCATGGCCTTGCCAGCCGTAGAGGGCGCCGAGAGTGGTCGCCGTGCCGACGACCGTGATCCACCAGAGGACCCTGACGGTGGTCGTCGCGTGGCGAAGGAACGTATCGAACATCTGCCTTCCGTGCCGCAGGCCAAAACACGCTGCGGTTATACTCTGGACATATGTTCGCGCAAAGGTGATTTCCAGAGCTGCTGGAAATCAATGACCACCAGGCAGGTCGCTTTTCCGAGCCCGGCTCAAAACTCCTGCCAGGCCTGCAGTCTTTCGACCGTCGTCGTGGCGCCGCCGCAGGCGATGATGAGGATGTTGTGGTGGTCGCCCAGGCGGTCGGCGTGGGTGTAGGCGACGGCAAGGGCAGCACCGCAGGCGGGCTCGACCAGCACACGATGATCGTCGAGAAAGCGGATGCAGGCTGTTGCGGCGTCCGCATCGCTGACGATGACGCTCTCGACGGGGCGGGTCTGGCTAAGCTCGAAGGCGCGGGCGCTGACCTTGCGGGCGGCAAGCGACGTGGCAATGCCGCTGACCGCCGGGAGTTCCACCAGGGCGCCCGCCTCGATCGAGGCGGCAAGCGAGGCGGTGCCTTCGGTCTCGACGGCGAAGATCGGCACGCGCTCAAGCCCGTTGCGCTGGAGCCCTTCGGCAACGCCGGCAAAGAGCCCGCCGCCGCCCACCGAAAGGACGACGGCATCGAAGGAAAGGCCCGATCGGACCACCTCGTCGATGACAGTCGCGTGCCCGGTCCAAAGCAGCGGATCGTCGAAGGGGTGGATGAAGGCGGTCTCGGCATCGAGCGCGGCAAGGGCTGCGGCATTGGCCTCGTCCCAGGCCGATCCGTGCACGATCACCTCGGCGCCTTGCTGCCGGATCAGGCCTTTCGCCCGCTCCGTCGTCGTTTCGGGAACGAAGACCGAGACGGGGATTGCGAGCTTTCGCCCGGCATAGGCGACCGCCATGCCGGCATTGCCGCCGGACGAGGAGACGAAGCGCCGCTTGCCGTTTTGCGCATGAAACTCGCAAGCCGCGCCGACGCCGCGGATCTTGAACGAGCCCGGCGGCTGCAGCGCGTCCATCTTCAACCAGATGGAGCGGCCTGACGCGAGGCCAAGCGGCGTGGATTGAAGCAGCGGAGTTTCGAGATGAAGCGGCATGGCATACCTCGTTTTTGGAAATGCAACGTGGTGGTCGGGCGGACAGGAAGGTTGCGCGGCGTCAATCCTGAAGCGGTTTGCCTGCTCGTCGCAACGAGGGGCATCTCAGGGGCAGTGGCCGAGCTGCTGCTGCAGGCTGACTACCAGAGAATGCCGCTGAGGATCATCAGCATGACGAAGAGCAGCGAGAAGACGAGGGACGCCTTGATGGCAAGCTGGGTGTAGTCGTATCGGGGGATCTTATGCGCGAGCGTTCGCAGCATCTGCACCTCAATCAAGATTTCGGGGATTTCCGCGACGGCTTGGAGGGGACCACCTCTGCGGCAGGCTCTGCTGCGGCGCGCTCCAGGCGCATGGCCTTGAGCTTCTCGGTCTTCTTGTCGCGGGCGACCTTTTCGGCGGCAACGATTGCTCTTGCCGTATGGTCGGTGGCGGCGGCTTTCTCGCTTGCGGACGTCTTGCCCGGCTTGAAAGCTGCGTTTGGGTTCGGAGTCATGGTCTGTCTCCTAAGGAGGGGCGGCGCTTGCCGCCCCCTTGAAGCTTAGCGCGGACGCACGGCCCGCTTGGGCGCGGGCAGCAGGCCTTCGCGCTGAAGCTTCTTGCGCGTCAGCTTGCGCTGGCGGCGGATTGCTTCTGCCTTTTCGCGCGCGCGCTTTTCCGAGGGCTTCTCGTAGCTGCTGCGTGCCTTGAATTCGCGGAACAGGCCTTCACGCTGCATCTTCTTCTTCAAGACGCGCAAAGCCTGCTCGACGTTGTTATCCCTGACAAGTACCTGCAAAACATGTTCTCCTGTTGTCGGTTGCCGCGCGGTTGACGCGTGCACTGTCTGTCGAGCCTGGCGCTCAATGATGTGAGCGAAGGGTGGGGGCTTGCCGAGGGCATCGCCCGTGGCGGCCCGCGCAGTCCCTGCCTGCTCGAAGTTGGATCACTTCATTGTCGTGAACTGATCCCGTTCTTTGAAATTTCCGTAAATTCCGGGCGAAAAACCGTTGTTACGCTTTTCCCGAAACTCGCGAGACGACAAGGTCCAAAGACGCAAAAAGGTCGGGTTGTTTCCCGACCTCTTCCCGTCATTCAAGCGCCTCCCTGCCAGTTCATCCGTGGTCAGAGGAGGGCGAATGACAAATTATACGGCCCTGAGATTGTCGGCCGAGCTCTTGCCCGACTTACGGTCGGCAACGACGTCGTACGTAATCTTCTGACCTTCGGCGAGCGAGCGCATGCCGGCGCGTTCTACCGCGGAGATGTGCACGAATACGTCGGTGCTGCCGTCATCCGGCTGAATGAAGCCGAAGCCCTTGGTGCCGTTGAACCACTTTACAGTGCCTGAAGCCATGACGATTTCCTTTCAATCGTTGAGTTTGCCGGAAAATATTTCTCCGGCGTTGATCGATATTAGAGAGGAGATCTGCCCACGCGAAAGCGCAGTGTCAAAGGTCACAAGCAATATTCGATGGTGCGATATATAGACGATACTTTTTGAAACTCAATGAAAATATTAGATTATTTGAATTCGAACTGTGGCCAAAACCTCGCCAAAGGCCTGAAATGGCGGGTTTTTTCTGCGTTAATTTTTCTTCCCCTGCGCGCCCTCAAACATGTCGGCAATGCCGGTCGCGGCGTTCGGGGCGGGGTGTCTTGGCTGGGAGAAACCCGGGAGCCGGGAAGGGGGAGGCCGGATCGCCGCAGGACATGTCCGATGCGGCGGTTCCTTCCGAAGATGTCGTGGCGGCGGCGCGTATTCACAGGCGCACCGCCGCCGCTTGTCATGCGGTGGTGAAGGTCTGCGGCGAGACCTGCAAAGCGGCGGCGATGCGCTGCAGCTTGGTCGGATCGGTATCCGCGCCGAGCTCGATCTTGGAGATTTCAATTTCCGTGAGGCCAGTCGTGACCGAGAGATCATCGACAGAGTAGCCGGCGGATTCACGCGAACGCTTGATGGCAGCTCCGATTTTGACGCGGGACAAATTAGCACCCGGAGCTTTGTGTAGGTCTTTCTTAAAGGACATGAAGTGTCTCCTTCGTTGGTCCACCGGCAAGGGACTGCCGGGTGAAGGGGGCCCAAAACTGAAATGCGACTCAAATGCGATGAGAGTGCGAACCTAGGGCGTCGCTAATATAGGTAAGAAGTTTGCGGGCGCAAGTTTGCAGCGGTTGTAATGAGGAATACAAAATAATTTCAATTTGTTAGGCTGTGATTTAAGGCGTTTTGGCGGCTTTCCGGACCGTGAAATGCCCCGCATCCGGCCTGCCGACCACCGTCTCCTGCCAAGCGGCGAGAAGGGACTTTGTGGCGAGCGCATGGCTTCCGATCTGGCGTTTTCAGACGAGCGCTCTACGCCAGACGCGCCTCGATCAGAAACGGGCCGCGACGCGAAAGCGCTGCACCTGTGCAGGTTGGCAAGGCCATTGGCGAGGCCGGGGCCGGTGGGGAGCAGGGTGGCCGCCGGGCGGCCGGTCATGCGGGCTTAGCCATCGGCAGCGCGGGCCTTGAGGACGCGAGGTTTTCTCCGTGTCGATCTACGTCCGTTGCCAGGCGAGGTGGGCGCCAAGGCCGATCAGCACCGTGCCGCCGGCGCGTTGAAGCAGGCGCTGCGCCTTGCCCGAGCGGCGCATTTTCGACACGACGGCGCCGGCGAGAAACACGCAGACGAGATCGGCCGACGAGAACATCAGATTGACGACTGTGCCGAGCAGCAGGAACTGTAACCAGACCGGGAAGGCGGCAGACGCATCGGTAAACTGCGGCAGGAAGGCGACGAAGAAGATTGCGGTCTTCGGGTTCAGTACCTCGACGGTGACGCTTTCGAAGAAGGCGCGGCGCGCCGATTTGGCTTCCACGACCGGCAGGCCGCCTTCGCCGCTTGCCTTGGCGCGCATCAGCGTGAAACCCAGCCAGACGAGATAGGCAGCGCCCAGAAGCTTCACCGCCAGATACAGCGTCGGCACCGCATGAAACAGGATGGAAAGCCCGGCTGCGGCCGCAAGAACGTGGACATAACCACCGATATGAATGCCGAGCGTGGCCATGAGCCCGGCAAAGCGGCCGCGCGCCATGGTCTGGGCGGCGGCATAAAGCATAGCCGGGCCCGGGATATAGGCGAAGATCGCGGTGGTCACGAAGAAGGTCAGGAGAATGTCGAGCGATGGCATGCCTGTTACACCTCGTCTGCTGTCGCGGGCTCTTCCGTCGTCCGTTGTAGGGCCTTGCGCGGGAAAGTTGAAGGGAATTCGCGCAGGGCGCGCCGCCTAAGCGGGAACATCAGCCCGCCCGTCTCGCCCGGCCGGCTGCGTCTCAAACCGGTACCTCCTCGGCGACAGGGCGATCCGCAATCCGGGGGCTTTCCTTGAGGCCGGCCGCAACGCCTGCCCGATCTTCTGCGCTGCGGTTCTGGCTCATCTTGCGCTTGCCGTCGAGGCGGTCGATCGGCAGACGCAGGCCGATGATGCCGCGAAGCTGGGCCTTGATGAAGACAGGCGGGGCGTCGTCAACCCGCCAGGGCTCGGAGCGCCCGGCCTCGTGACGATTGGTCAGGCGGGTGACGATATCGAGCAGACGGTCCTCGTCGCTGAAGAATTCGGCCTCGCCATAGGCGTGCACGGCGACATAGTTCCAGGTCGGCACCACCTTGCCGTGCTCGCGCTTGGACGCATACCAGGACGGCGAGATATAGGCGTCTGGGCCCGAGAAGGTGGCCATGGCCTGGCCGATCGGCGCTGTCGACCCTTGTGGGTTGGCGCGGGCGACGTGGCCATAGAGCGTGCCATGGGGACCCTCGTCGCGATCAAGCAAGAGCGGCAAAGGGGTCGCCATCAGGCCGTCGGCCGTGGCGGTGACAAGGGTCGCCAGCGACGCCGCCTCGATGATGGCGTGCAGCACGCTCAGCGTCTCTTCCTTGAAGGCCGGGGGTGTGTACATGGTCTCGCTCCTTGCGCATGCCCTGTCTTAAATGCAAACTGGACTGACATGAATATCCAGTTTCCGCGTAATTCAGTGGGCCAGTTGACGATGGTGGACAGTGAGACAAGCGGTGGCGAAGCAAGCACTGGTGCCGCGCGGCGGATTTACGAGGCGCTGAGGGCGCAGATCCTCGAGGGCACCTACGGCCCCAGGGACAGACTGCCGTCGACGCGGGCTCTGGCAGCCGAGCTTGGCGTGTCGCGCACCACCGTCACTGCAGCCTACGAGCAGCTCCTATCGGAGGGCTATCTGGAGAGCCGGCAGGGCGCACGGTCGCGCGTGGCGTTGCTGAGGGACCAGGAGGCCGATCGTCCGGTGAAAGAGGAGCGTTCGAAAGCAACGCCGGAGCCCGCTGGGGCGGCGCGGCTGTCGCGCTTTGGCGCGATGCTTGGCGGCGGGCCGGCGTGGGTGCCGCCGGTTTCCCCCGGGCTGGTTGCGGATTTTCGCTACGGCGACCTGTCGGCTGCGGATTTCCCGACCGAACCCTGGCGGCGGGCAGTCAACACGGCCTTGCGACGGCGGCGCCAACGGCTCGCCTATGATGATCCTGGCGGCTCGGCGGCCCTGCGTGCAGCACTCCAGGCCTATCTCTGGCGGGCGCGGGGACTTCGCAGCGATCCCGGCCAGATCATCATCGTCAACGGCTCGCAGCAGGGGCTGGACCTTGCCGCCCGGGTGCTCGTCGATCCCGGCGATCGGGTCGCGATGGAGGATCCGGGCTATGTCATGGCGCGGCGGGTGTTTGCCGCGGCGGGTGCGGACGTCGTGCCGATTGCCGTCGACGAAGAAGGGCTGCGCACGGAGCTGATCGACGGCCTCGTTGATGCACGGCTTGCCTATGTCACGCCATCGCACCAGTTTCCGCTCGGCAGCGTGCTATCGGCGCGCCGAAGGCAGGCGCTGCTGCACTGGTCGAGATCGACCGGAGCCTACGTGATCGAGGACGATTACGATGGCGAGTATCGCTACGACATCCAGCCGATCCCGCCGCTTCAGACCATGGCGCATGCCGACAACGTCATCTATCTCGGCACGATTTCGAAGAGCCTGTCGCCGATGCTCCGGCTCGGCTACCTGGTCGTGCCGCCGTCCCTTTATCCGGCCTTTGCCGCCGCCAAGCAGCTCGTGGACCGCCATTCCCCCGTTCTTGAGCAGGAGGCGCTTGCGGCGATGATTTCGAGCGGCGCCTACGAGCGCCACATCCGCCGCAGCCGGCGCAACAACGGCCGTCGCCGTGAGGCGCTGCTCGGTGCCTTGAAGGCGGAGCTTGGCGATGCCGTGACGATATCAGGCGCTGACGCGGGCCTGCATGTGGTCGTCTGGTTCGAACGGCTGGACAAGGCCGAGGAAGGCGCGTTGATCGCGCGGGCTCGGGGCGCGGGCATCGGCCTCTATCCGGTCTCGCCGCTTTACGCTGCCGCCGATGCCGGCCATCGGCCGGACCGGGCCGGCGTGGTCATGGGCTATGCCGGCCTCGACGCGGCGGAAATCGGCAAGGGGGTGGCAGCCCTTGCGGCATTGCTGCGCTCCCCGGGCACTGAAGGCGCGCGTGCCTGAGCCCGGATCGGGATGGTTTCGACCGGGCCGCCCGTTTCATGGTGGCAGCAATCAGCTGCGCGTGCCGGTTGCGCTTGCGTCAGAGGTGCATCCGGCCCTAAAGATCAATCAGTTGGTGTGTTGCGGGGCCCTCATGAGACGTCTTTCCATCCATCCCCACCTTCATGACGTCTTCGGCGAGGAACAGCCGCCGGTCTATCTGGCGGCAATCTTTCTCTTTGGCATTGGCGTCGCCATTGCCTTTGCCGTCCTGGCCATGCCGGTTCTGTCTGCCTTGCCCTCCTGGCGGGCCGTTCTCGCCCTGATCCTCGTTGTCGACATCGCCGCCGGCTGCGTCGCCAATTTCACGCCCTCGACCAACGATTTCTATGTGGCGCGGCCGCGCAATCGCTGGATCTTCATTGCCATCCATGTGCACGTGGTGGTCATGGCGCTGCTGCTTGGCACCGGGGTCGGCCCGGCGGTTGCCGTCTGGGCCTTTACGATTGCGGCTGCCATCGCCGTCAATCTTCTGGCGGGGCATTCCGCGCAGACCTTTGTCGGCGGCCTGTTATTGTCTGTCGGGCTTGCCGGCTTGCCGCTCTTGCCCGATCTGTCGCCGGCGCTGGCGGGCGTCTTTGCTCTCTTCATGCTGAAGGTGCAGTTCAGCTTTGCGGTCGACCACTACCGCAACGTCTCGTCCTGAAATCGGTGCGCCGACATCCTTGCCTTGCATGACGCTCTTTATTAGCGTCGGGTGCAGCAAGCTCAGGAGAGACTCATGGCAGTTTCGGCGGCAGACGGGGAATTCCGCATTCCGACCTTCGACGACGTGCAGGCGGCGCGAGGCCGCATTGCCGGAATAGCCCACAGAACACCTGTCCTGACCTCGCGCACGGCGGATGCTGCGACCGGCGCCCGCCTGTTCTTCAAGGCAGAGAACCTACAACGCGGCGGCGCGTTCAAGTTCCGCGGCGCCTACAATGCCATTGCCGCCCTGCGGGAAAGTGGATCGAGGCAGGGCGTCGTTGCCTTTTCGTCCGGCAACCACGCCCAGGCGATCGCCTACGCCGCCCGCCTGCAAGGCGTGGCCGCGACCATCGTCATGCCGAGCGACGCGCCGGAAATGAAGGTGGCGGCGACGCGGGGCTATGGTGCCGACGTGGTGTTCTACGACCGCTACGCCGAGGACCGCTCGGCAATCAGCGCAAAGCTCGCGGCCGAGCGCGGCGCCGTGCTGATCGCGCCCTTCGACCATCCTGATGTGATCGCGGGCCAGGGCACTGCGGTGCTCGAGCTGATCGAAGAGGTGGGCGAGCTGGACCTGATCGTCACGCCGCTTGGCGGCGGTGGGCTCCTCGCCGGAACCGCGCTCAGCGTCAAGGAACGTTCGCCGGGTGCTGCGATCGTCGGTGTCGAGCCGGAAGCCGGCAATGACGGCCAGCAGTCGCTGCGCCAGGGCAGGATCGTCGAGATCGGCGTTCCGAAATCGATCGCCGACGGGGCGCTGACCCCGAGTATCGGCCGCCACAATTTTCCGATCATCCAGCGCACGGTTACCGACATCGTGACCGTGAGCGACGCGCAGCTTGTCGAGACCATGCGCTTTTTCGGAGAACGCATGAAGATGATCGTCGAGCCGACCGGGTGCCTTGCGGCGGCTGCCGTGCTTGAGGGCGTGCTTGCCTGCGCCGGCAAGCGTGTCGGCATTGTGCTGAGCGGCGGCAATGTCGACATGACGACCTACAGCGCGCTGTTGCGGTAGGCCCGCGACCGATCTTTGTTCGGCGCCTGCGGCGTCCGCGCACCGCCGGCCATCGGCGGTCAGTGCGGTCGGCTGCAGCGGCTCCGTCTTTCCAGTTGCCTTAAGCGGCAAAAGTGGCACACTGTGCAACGCACCGTGGCGCCGAGTGTTCAGATGCATCACGAAGGTTTCTGCAATAATCTGATTTCATAAGGGATTTTCCAGTCTGACGTTTTCAGCCGGAGTGCTGGACATGGACGAAACCAAGGGATTGCAACAGCCTTTTGACGCCTCGCGAATGCCGGGCGCGGCCAACAATTCGAGTGCTACCATCGCGCCCGGGGCGGGCGCGGCGCTCATACACAACTGGAGGGTATCGTGACGCTTGCAATCAATGACATCGCACCGGATTTCGAGGTCGGAACGACCGATGGCACGATCCGGTTTCACGACTGGATCGGCGACTCCTGGGCCGTCCTGTTCTCGCATCCGAAGGACTTTACGCCGGTCTGCACGACCGAGCTTGGCTACATGGCCCGCATCAAGCCGGAATTCGACCGGCGCGGCGTCAAGATCATCGGCCTTTCGGTCGATCCGCTCGACCGTCACGCCGGCTGGGCGGCCGATATCGAGGAAACGCAAGGCCATGCGCCGAACTTCCCGATGATCGCCGACGTCGACTACACCGTCTCGAAGCTCTACGGCATGCTGCCCGCGCCGGTCTCCGGCGACCCGACGCAGCGCACGCCCGCTGACAACCAGACGGTGCGCAACGTCTTCGTCGTCGGCCCGGACAAGAAGATCAAGCTGATCCTCATCTATCCGATGACGACCGGCCGCAACTTCGACGAAGTGCTGCGTGTCATCGACTCGCTGCAGCTGACGGCCAAGCACAAGGTGGCGACGCCGGTGAACTGGAAGCAGGGCGACGACGTGATCATCGCCGGCTCGGTCAGCGACGACGACGCCCGCAAGGTCTATCCGGACGGCTGGAAAGCGCCGAAGCCCTATATCCGCATCGTGCCGCAGCCGAAGGGCTGAGGCGGTCACTCGGCAAAGGGTGAGGGCGCAGAGCCCCTCATCCGCGCGGTGAGGGAGCCCCTCATCCGCCTGTCGGCACCTTCTCCCCGCAGGCGGGGAGAAGGGGATTTGCGGCGCCCGCCCGGCTCTTCCTCCTCCAGCGGTTGGAGGGTCCAGTCGGGGCGGCCGCCGTATAAAATTGGCTCTCTCCGCAGAGGGAGAGGAGACGCTCGGGCGTGCGGCAACGTCCCTTCGCCCCGGCTGCGGGGAGAAGGTGCCGGCAGGCGGATGAGGGGCAGCTAGCCTCCCTCGAAATGCCGGACGGCGCCCCAAGAAGGAAGCCGCGATATCGTCAGGCAAGGAGCCGCCGATGATCTTCCGTCAATTGTTCGACAGCGTATCCGGCACCTACACCTATCTCATCGCCAGCCGCCAGGGCGGCGAGGCGCTGATCATCGATCCGGTGCTCGAAAAGGTCGAGCGCTACCTGCAGCTCGTGCGCGAGCTCGATCTCAAGCTGGTCAAGGCGGTCGACACGCATCTTCATGCCGATCATATCACCGGTCTCGGGGCGCTGCGCGACCAGACGCATTGCATCACCGTCATGGGCGAGCAGACGGCGGCCGATGTCGTCTCGATGCGGGTGGCGGAGGGCGACCGGGTGTCGATCGAGGGCCTCAGCCTCGACGTGCTCTATACGCCCGGCCATACGGACGATTCCTATTCCTTCCTGATGGGCGGCGACCTGGGCAGGCGGGTGTTTACCGGCGACACGCTGCTCATCCGCGGCACCGGGCGCACGGACTTCCAGAACGGCGACCCGCGCCAGCAATATGACTCGATCTTCAACAAGCTGTTGAAACTGCCCGAGGAAACGTTGGTCTACCCGGCGCATGACTACAAGGGCGACACGGTCTCGACCATCGGCGAGGAGAAGCGTTTCAATCCGCGCCTGAGGGTCAAGTCGGTCGACGAATATGTCGACCTGATGAACAACCTCAACCTGCCAAACCCGAAAATGATGGACGTGGCGGTGCCGGCCAACGTCCACATCGGCCTGCACCAGGACGAGATTGCGCGCCGCGGCTGGGCGCTTTCGGCCAAGGAAGCGCTGGCGCTGTGCGGTCACGCCAAAATCGCGCTGGTCGATCTGCGCGAAAGGGCGGAGCGCGAAAAGCACGGTATCATTCCCGGATCGCTGCATGCGCCCTATCCGGACCTTGCGCAAAACGTCGTTGCCGGCGGCATGCTGCATGAACTGGCCGAGGCGACGGGCAAGCGCATCGTCTTTTACTGTGCCTTCGGCGAGCGCTCGGCGATGGCGGTGGAGGCGGCGCAGCAGGCGGGCATCTTGAGCGCCTGCCATATCGAAGGCGGGATTGCCGCCTGGAAGAGGGTGGACGGCCCGGTAACGCATTGATGCCGACGCATCGACGCCGACGCATCGACGCTTGTCCGTTGATGCTTGCTCATTGTTTCTGGCGCATTGACGCCGGTGGAATGCGCGCCATCTCCTATGGAAGCGTCGAGGCAATGAAGGCAGGGGTCAGGTCATGCAACGGTTTTCCTTAAGCGTCGTCAGGGAGTTCGAGGCCGATAGCGCCGAAGAAGCGGCCTTGCTGATGTACCAGTTTCTGACCCGTGAGCCGGCGCCGCTGTCCTTTGCTGTCACGGACGAGACCGGCAACGTGACCCAGCTGACGCTCGACCGGGAAAAGGCGGACGAATTCGCCAGCGTCGACCACACGGCGGACCCCGGCAACTGGTGATGCGGTGACGGCTGCCGCTAATCACGAAATGGACATTTTCGGTTGAAATGTCTCGGCTGTTCTCGTTAATCGTGCCCGCGCCCGGTTCGGGCTGCCGGAGGAAACCAGCCTTGTTCATCGCCCATCTGCCGGCCGGCTATCTGCTGAGCCGCCCATTTGCCCGTCGCCGTCCGCAGCAGGCACGTGCAATCGTTGCGGTCGGGCTTCTCTTCTCCGTGCTGCCGGATTTCGACCTCGCCTATTTCTACCTCATCGACCAGAGACGCACGCCGCATCACGACTACTGGGTGCACATGCCGGCCTTCTGGCTCGCGCTGGCGGCGATCGCGGCCCTTGTCCTTTGGGCGAGCGGGCAGCGCCGGCAACTGATCCTCGTCGGCGTTGGCCTCGCCAGCGTGCTCATGCATCTCGTGCTGGATTCGGTTGCCGCCGACATCAGCTGGCTGCAGCCGTTCTCGGACCTGCGTGTGAACCTGGTGCATGTGCCGGCGCTCTACAAACCCTGGTACCTCAACTTCCTGCTGCACTGGACCTTTGCACTGGAACTGCTGATCGCGACTGTGGCGGCCGGTTTTGCCGTGCGCGATTTCAGGGCCTGGCGTGCGGTCGAATCCACGGCCGCCTGAGACGAGCGAAACAAGGCTTCAGAATGCGCGATCGCGAAAACGATCGCTTAAGGAATTTATCATACCAATAGCTACAATTCGCATGGATCCATTTCCGATTTGTTAGTTATGAGGTTCTGATTCCCCATGTCTGGCCTGCCATCCCTTTTCCCTTCCGATGCCAAATCCATTCTCGACGCGATCAACCGGTCGCAGGCGATCATCGAATTCGATCTCGACGGCAACATCCTCACCGCCAACGAGAACTTCTGCCGGGCCATGGGCTATGAGCTGAAGGAAATCGTCGGTCGTCATCATCGTATGTTCGTCCTGGCGGAAGAGGCGGCGTCGAGCGCCTACCGCGACTTCTGGGCACGTCTTGCCCGCGGCGAATTCGACAGCCAGCAATACAAACGCGTCGGCAAGGGCGGTCGCGAAATCTGGATCGAAGCCTCCTACAACCCGGTGTTCCGCGGCAGGAAGCCCTACAAGGTGGTCAAGTTCGCAACCGACATCACCGCGACGAAGGCCAAGAGCGCCGACGACCAGGGCAAGATCGACGCTCTGTCGCGCGCCCAGGCGGTCATCGAGTTTACGCCATCGGGCGAGATCATTACCGCCAACGAAAACTTCCTTTCGACGATGGGCTATGAGCTGAGCGAGATCGTCGGCCGGCATCACTCGATGTTCTGCGAGGCGGGCTATGCGCACTCGCCCGACTATGCCGCGTTCTGGCGGGATCTGGCATCCGGGCGCTTCGTCACCGACCAGTTCATGCGCATCGGCAAGGGCGGGCGCACGGTCTTCATCCAGGCCTCCTACAACCCGATCCTCGACGATGCAGGGCGGGTGTCGAAGGTCGTGAAGTTTGCCGTCGACGTCTCCGATCGCGTCTTTGCGGTCAAGGAGATCGGCGCCGGGCTCGGGCGTCTTGCCGAATGCAACATCCGCATGACCCTGGACGAGCCGTTTGCCGGTGACCTCGAAGGCCTTCGCCGCGACTTCAACACCTCGATCGGCATGTTCCAGGAAACGCTTTCGGCCGTGCTCGGCCAGACCCGGGAACTCAACGCCAACAGCCATGAGATGAAGGATGCCGCCGAGCATCTTTCCGAGCGCACCCGCCAGCAGGCGGCAGCGCTCGAGCAGACGTCGGCGGCACTCGACCAGGCGACGGCGACCGTGCGCACCTCGACGGAGAACACCCACGAGACCCGCACGCTGGTGCAAAACGCGCGCCAGTCCGCTCACGCCTCGTCCGACGTCGTGCGTGATGCGGTCACGGCGATGCAGCGCATCAAGTCGGCGTCGGAAGAAATCAGCCAGATCATCGGCGTGATCGACGAAATCGCCTTCCAGACCAATCTTTTGGCGCTGAACGCCGGCGTCGAGGCCGCACGCGCAGGGGAGGCCGGCAAGGGTTTTGCCGTCGTCGCCTCGGAAGTTCGCGAGCTTGCGCAGCGCTCTGCCAAGGCCGCCAAGGAGATCAAGGCGCTGATCCACAACTCGGTATCCGAAGTCGCCGAAGGTGTGCGCCTCGTCGGCGATACCGGTGCCGCGCTGAAGGAAATCGAGGACTATGTCGCAGCGATCGACACCCGTATCGAGGCGATCGCGACGGCTGCCACCGAGCAGGCGGCAGGTCTTGGCGACATCAACGCTGCGGTCAACGACATCGACGCCATGACCCAGAAAAACACCAGCATGGTCAAGCGCACCGCCGACGTCAGCGTGCAGCTGGCGGAGGGGGCGCAGCGACTGACCGAACTGGTCAATCGCTTCCAGCTCAACCGCCGCACTGAGCGGCGCGAGGCCGGCACGTCGGCAGCAAACCGCGGGATCGGCGACCGGCGTCGGGCAACCGACGCACAGGCCGCCTGATGGAGGCGGGGTCGGACATGCAGGGTGTCCGGCCCCGCTCCCTCCAAGCCTCTTCGGGTCCAAGCAATTTTTGGGCTCAGATCTCTCCCGGTCTGGGCCTCTTCGGGTCGGTGAAACGGCTAGCGCTCCGTGACCGCGCCGCGCGCGGGGAGCACGAGCAGGGTCGGTAGACGTCCTCTTGAAGCGCAACGTGTGATCGTCTGTCGTTGACGAAAGCCGCCGATCTATGCATCCTGCCGGCCAGTACCAAGAGCCTGCCAACAACGATTACAAACCCGGGCTCGAGGCCGGCCGTTGCAGAGCCGTTGGCGCCTGCCGCCCGGCGCACGAAACACTGACACGACACACCGACAAGACGCATTCCTGATACGCATTCACGACGTCATTCGCATCGATTGTTCGAGGCCGGAGGGGACTGTGAAGGGAAAGCCGAGGTTTCTGCCAGCCATGCTGGCCGCAATGCTTGCCGCGTCCGTGGCCCTGCCTGCCGCGGCGGCCGATCTGGTGATCGCCATGCCGAACTGGCCGTCGGGCCAGGCAACGGCCAATATCTTGAAAGTCGGTATCGCCAAGAAGTTCGGGCTGGACGCCGAGGTCAAGGAGCTCGGCACGCTCAACGCCTTCGTCGGCTTCGAGACCGGCACGGTCGATATCCAGCCGGAAGTCTGGCGGCCGAATTTCGAGGATGTCGTTCGCAAATACGTGACTGAAAAGGGCGTCGGCAAGCTGACCGAGCGCAGCGTGCCCGCCTGGCAGGGGCTCTGCGCGACGCCGGAGGCCGCCAAGACCATCAAGACGGTCGCCGACCTCAGCGACCCCGAAAAGACCAAGATCCTCGACACCGACGGCGACGGCAAGGGCGAGATGTGGATCGGCGCCCAGACCTGGCTTTCGACCGGCATCGAGCGGGCTCGGGCGGCCGGCTACGGTTATGGCGAGAGCCTGACGCTGTTTGAGGCGGAGGAGGAAGTGGCGATGGCGGCGGTGGACGCCGCGGTCGCGACCGAGCGGCCGATGGTGTTTTACTGCTACGCGCCGCACCATGTGTTCGAGCTGCACCAGATTGCCCGGCTCGAAGAGCCGCCGCACGATGCCGCCAAGTGGAAGATCCTGCCGCCGAGCGATCCGCTCTGGGTTTCGAAGTCGAGCGCCTCGACCGCCTGGGAGGCGGCGCATTTCCAGATCGCCTATGCGTCCGCCTTCGGCAAGAAGCATCCTGACGTCGCGAAGTTCCTCGAGAAGGTGGATTTCTCGCCGGAGGAAGTGACGAAGATGAGCTATGCGCTGGAGGTCGAGCGGCAGGCGCCTGCCGACTACGCCAGGAAATGGGCCGAAGACAATGCGGCCCGCATCGACGGGTGGGCGAAACCATGACCAACGGACCTGACACCAGCAGCGCCGATCGTTCCAAGTCTCGCGCCCGCCGTCTCGGCATCGGCTTCCTTGCCGCCGTCCTCTGCCTCGGGCCGCTGGCGGCCCTTGCCCAGACCCAGATCTACGATGCCCGCACCAAGAAGTGGGTCGACTACGACAAGAAGAAAGCGCGGCAGTATTTCGCCCGCACCAACCAGGTGCCGGAGGCATTCCGCCGCCAGGTGGTGCCGTTCCGCACGGCCGAAAAGCCGGGCACGATCATCATCGACGGCAACCAGCATTTTCTCTACCTCGTCCAGCCCGGCGGGCAGGCGGTCCGCTATGGCATCGGCGTCGGGCGCGAAGGCTTCGGCTGGGCCGGCATCGTGCGCGTCGGGCGCACGGCGGAATGGCCGACCTGGACGCCGCCGGCCGAAATGGTGGCGCGCGACCCGAATGCGGCCAAGTGGGCGGCCGGCATGCCCGGCGGCCCGGACAACCCGCTCGGCGCCCGCGCGCTCTATCTCTATGAGGGCGACCAGGACACGATCTACCGTATCCACGGCACGGTGGAGCCCTGGACGATCGGCCTCGACGTCTCGTCGGGCTGCATCCGCATGAACAATGACGACATCGTCGACCTGCATTCGCGGGTGGAGATCGGCGCCAAGGTCATCGTGCTGATGCAGGGGGCCGCACTCTACAAGGGCGTTTGAACGCGGACGTTTGACCAAACGCCGCCCGAAAAGGCGGCGAGATGCTTGTCGGCTGGCTGCAGGGGACAATGGCGGCCATTCGATCCCACAGGAAACCAAGGCCAGATAATCAAAGGGGAGATCACGCGGTGAGCCAGGGGATGTTGCGTTCGAAGGGTTTTGTTGCGGCCACCTTGGCGCTTGCCATGATCAGCGGCTGCCAGTCGCCGCCGAAGCCGGAGGACATGGCGCGCACCAGCCTGCAGACGGCGCCCGCCGACCTGCAGCTTTTGTGCGCCCACGCGGTTGCCGGTGCTGCACAGGTCGACAGCACCAAGGTCCTGCCGACGAGCTCGCGCGCGCTCGACGCGGCCTCCTACAGCGTCGACCTCGACGCCGGCGGCCGCAAGTTCAACTGCATCGTCGACACTGCGGGCAGCGTGAAATCGGTGACGCCGGCCGGCTGAGGGCTGCGACGTCACGCGACATCAGCGTACACCTTTATCCTTTGAAATCATCTGGCGCCGACAGCCGGTCGCGGCGGCCTTGTTCGGTGATCCGGGTGGAAGGTCGCAGAGCGCCTGAGGCTTCTCATGTGCGCGTTTGAACGGGCTGCGGCGCACCCTTGGCCGACACTTTGGCCCTGGGGTCGATTGTCGAGCGGCAAAAGCTTCCTGGAATTGCTCTAGTCGCCGAGGTTGAACAGCGTCGATGGATCGGCCGCGATCGGAGGCGCATAGAAGGTCAGCCGTGTCGCGTCCATGAAAAGCAGCGGCTGAACCATCTCTCCGGCAAGGTCGGTGATGCGGTCCTGCAGATCACGCACCCGGTCTTCGTTCTCGGCAGCGAGATCCTTTGTCTCTGACGGATCGGTCGCAAGGTCGAACAGTTCGATCCTTTGCGGCAGCGCCGCCTTCCAGACGAGCTTCCAGTTGTCCTTGCGCACGGCGCCTGCCAGCGGATCGATATTGTAGACGATCTCCGTGCGTGGTGACGGCGTGCCTTCTGTCAGCGATGTCCAAAGGTTGATGCCGTCGAGAGGCTTGTTCTCGTCGAGCGGCGCGCCGGCTGCTGCCGCCAGCGTCGGGTACATGTCGACCACATGGACCATGCCGCGGACTTTTCCCGGCCTGATCATCTTTGGCCAGTTGGCGAGGGCCACAACCCTTGTGCCGCCCTCGTAGAGCGTGCCCTTGCCGTCGCGGTAGGGGCCGTTGTCTGCCGGCAACGCACCGCTGATCTTGCTGTCGCCAGCAAAGAGCGAGCTCGTCACGCCGCCGTTGTCGCTGTGAAAGACGATCAGCGTGTTGTCGCGTATGCCGCGTTTTTCAAGCGCTGACAGAAGCTTGCCGACGCCGTCGTCGATGACGGAGATCATCGCCGCATAGGCGCGGCGGTTCTCGTCGGCAATGTGCTTGTAGCGGTCGAGATACTCTTGCGGCGCCTGGAACGGCGTATGCGGGGCGGTGAAGGCAAGATAGAGAAACAGCGGCGCTGCAGGGTCGTGGCCTTCGACGACGCGCACCGCCTCGTCGCTGAAGAGGCTGTTGTCGAAGCCGGTCTCTTCAAGCGGCTTGTTGCCGCGGTACCAGTCCTTCACGCCGTGCGACGAATGTTTGAAGTGATCGATTTCGCCGACCAAAGCGCCGTAAAACGTGTCGAAGCCGCGCTGTTTCGGCCAGTACTCCGCCTTGGCGTGGCCGAGATGCCATTTGCCGACGAGCGCGGTCCTGTAGCCGGCGTCCTTCATGGCCTGGGACAGCAGATATTCGTCAAGGGCCAACCCGTAGGATCCGGCGGCGGGGATCACGCCGGTCTGCAGGCCATAGCGCAAGGGGTAGCGGCCGGTGAGGAAAGCCGCCCGCGTCGGTGTGCACATCGGCTGGGCGTAGAACGCGTCGAAGACCGCGCCCGTCTCAGCCAGCTTGTCGAGGTTCGGCGTCCTGATGTCGGAGCCGCGAAAGCCGACATCGGCCCAGCCGAGGTCATCGGCGATAATGTAGACGATGTTTGGCGGTCTCGTGCCGTTGGCGCGGGCAGGGGCGGGAGAGAGGCCGCCGATACCTGAGGGTATGCCGGCCGCAAGGGCGATCGCCGCCGCGCCGCCGAGCAACGCCTGCCGACGGGTCAGGCCCTTCCTGTTCCTGGTCGCTCCAACCGTTTCGAGGTCGCGTGCGTTCGCATCTGCGTGGCTCGCGTGCAGTTCAGACATGCGCACCCCCTGGAAAATCGATCCGCCGGACGGCGGATTTTGTCTATTCGATCATTCTAATATCTACACCTCCCGGTAGCGCCGTCAATCGGTTTGGAGCGCAGCTGCGGGTCGGGTTTTGCCTGACGCCAGTTCCGCCGCCGGACGGTTGGACGGACGTGAAAAGGCGCCGGCTGGCGTCAACGGACGCCTTGGCCGACAGGCCGGAGATGGAAGGGAAATCAAGCCGTTCGGTTGCCGCAATGAACGGCTGTTGTTCACGACGCCATGCGACGGAACAACGAGAACGTCATTGTGCGTTGCGGAAATAACATTGCTGCAAGGCAATAATAGCGTCGAGTAATATTCGCGCGTTTCGAGTATATCCTCGAATTTTTCTTCCAAATCCGAAAGATATGTGCTCTCATAGGTTTAGTTGGAAGGAGGATATGCCATGCTCTCGTTCTTCGAGCATTTTGCACTTTTCGACGCCATTATCGTAGCCGCGATCTGCACGCTTCTGATCCTGAGTTACTTCAGCCGAGAGGCGTAGGGCTGAAGGACCGACGAGGCCGAATGCGGCAGGCAGGATCGGAACGCGGCAAGCAGGATCAATAGCTCTTGCCGATGCGGGGAGCAGCAGGGCAATGCCCGGCTTCCGGCTTCCGGCTTCCGGCTTCCGGCTTCTGGCTTCCGGCTTCCGGCTTCTGGCTTCCGGCTTCTGGCTTCCGGCTTCTGGCGGCAGCTTTCGGCGGGCGGCTTCAGGCCGGGCGCATTGCCTCGACATATAGCCAGCGCGTCGGTTCGCTGTCGTAGCCGCCACCGTCTGCCTCGCCGATCTTGACATCCGACCAGCCGGCCTCTTCGAGAAGGCTGCGCAACCCTTCGGCCGAGGGATAATTGTAGTAGCGCCCGAAGCGGTCGTGCCCTTCCGCTTCCCCGGCCTTGAAGCTTGCGTGCAGAAAACCGCCTGGCTTCAGTGACCGGCGAACGCGCATGAGCACATCGGCAAGCTCGGTGCGCGGCACGTGCAAGAGCGACGCCTCGGCCCAGATGCCGTCGAAACGATCTAGCCAAACAATCTCCTGAAACCGGATGACCTCGACCTTGCGGCCGATGCGGATTTCAGCCTCGCGCGCCAGCTCCTGCGAGCCGTCGCAGGCGGTGATATCGAGCCCGGCTTCAAGCATTGCGAGGCTGTCATGCCCACCGCCGCAGCCGAGATCGAGCACGGTGGCGCCGGGCGGGAGCCGATGCACGAAGGCGGCGAGCCGCGCGGTCGGCGGCTTGCGGTCGCGTGCGGCATAGGTCGCGGCATGATCGCGGTAGAAGGCGAGGGTGTCGTCGGGATCAGGGCTTGCCATCGCGGCTCTTTCTATCGGGTGCATCAAAGATGTAGCGGAAAGCGACGCGCCTCGCAGCTCTAGCGTGGTGCGTCTTCTTCGTTCCTTCCTGTCGAACCGTCGGAGCCACTCCCACGATCCGGGGAGACCGATCGCGGCGAATCTGCTTGCTTCGCCGGCACGGTTCCCGGTCTTGCGACCCGGACGATCAGCGACCAGATCTGCGCTGTGGGGAGAGATGACGCCATGAACGATTTCGCGCCGCGGGCAAGGATGCGCCTTTTCGCGTCGGTCTTCATTCTTTCGGCTTTGTTCAGCAATGCGGCGGTGGCCGATGGCGAGCGCGATCCCCGATCCGACCTGCCCTTGGGGTACGAGACTTTCAATGCGCTGCTGGACGCACTGGGGCAGAAGGTAAACGGCGAACCTGCCGCGATGGCGGGCGAACTGCGCGCGCTGGGCTTCAGTTGCGATGTCAATTCCGGAACTTTCCTGTGCGTGCGCTTCAGCTGCCGACGCGGCGTCGCTCTGAGGCAGGGAGCAAGGTTGCAATGGACGGTCAGCCAGGATCGACGTCGGGCTGGCGGCTATGCCGGCCTTCCTCTTGATTTCACCGCAACGCGTGGCTGCGTTCCGGAGACGGAGCGGGAAGCGGCACAGAAGCAGTTTCTCTCCGGCCACAGTGTCCCATGGCGCGCGTATCCATGAGGGAAGGAGGACGGCCAATCCAAGGTCAGCGCTTGTCGATCTACGGCAGCGGCTGCCGCATGTTGCGGATGACGACGGTTGGGCAGATGTTCTATCGCGCCCCACGCCTCATCGTCCGGCAGGAGCGCGTCACCGGCGCCATCGTGCTCGGGCTCGGTTTCCGCTTGCTCTTTTCCGGCGGTGCGGGCGCATCGGCGGTGCGGAGCTGAAGCCGCCCCCGCGCGGTTTTGCCGGGCGGGGGCGGGAAGGGGTTGGCATCAAAGCCTACTGCTTGGTGTTCGACAGCTGGTTCATAATTTCGTCGAGGTTGAAGCTTGCCGGCTTTTGTCGGATCGGGAATTCCTTGAAGCTCGACAGCCATTGCGCAACCACCGCCTGCGAGGGGACGGCGACGAAGGCGCGGTCGAAGAACCACTTTTCGTATTCCATCGATTCATCGCCGCGCTCGAACGGATCCGCCCTCAGGTTGAAGAGTTTCGGCGCGCGCAGATTGGTGAACTCTTCGCGCCAGACGCCGATGCCGGTGCTGCGCTGTTCCTTGAAGACCACCTTCCAGTCCTGGACGCGGACGGCAACCAGTTCGCCGTCGTCGTTCCAGTAAAGGAAATCGCGCCGCGGTCCGTCGTTCACCTCGCCGCGGAAGAAGGGCATGAGGTTGTAGCCGTCGAGATGGACCTTGAAGGTCTTGCTGCCGGCCTGATAGCCGGTCTTGCACTTGGCGACGACATCCGGCTCGCCGGCGGCAGCGCAGAAGGTGGGGATCAGATCATAGTGCGAGAACACTTCGTTGTAGACGGTGTTCGGCTTGATCACGCCCGGCCAGCGAATGCAGGTGGGCACCCGGTAGCCGCCTTCCCAGTTGGTGGCCTTTTCGCCGCGGAACGGCGTGTTGCCGCCGTCCGGCCAGCTCATCACCTCGGCGCCATTGTCGGTGGTGTAGACGACGATGGTGTTTTCGACGAGACCGAGATCGTCGAGCTTCTTTAAGAGCTCGCCGACCATGCCGTCATGCTCGACCATGCCGTCCGGGTAGACGCCTTTGCCGGTCTTGCCCGCGGATTCGGCTTTCAGGTGGGTGTTGACGTGCATGCGGGTGGAGTTGAAGTAGCAGAACCAGGGTTTCTGGGCGTTGTGCTGGCGGTCGATGAAATCGAGCGCTGCCGCCAGGAATTCGCCGTCGACCGTTTCCATGCGCTTCTTGGTCAGCGCGCCCGTATCCTCGATGCGGCCGTCGGCGAAGGAGTGGATGACGCCACGGGGGCCAAAGCGCTTCTTGAATTCCGGGTTCTTCGGGTAGTCGGGGTTCTCCGGCTCTTCCTCGGCGTTGAGGTGGTAGAGGTTGCCGAAGAACTCGTCGAAGCCGTGATTGGTCGGCAGGAACTCGTCCTTGTCGCCCAGATGGTTCTTGCCGAACTGGCCGGTGGCATAGCCCTGCGCCTTCAGCAACTCGGCGACGGTCGGGTCTTCCGGCTGCAGGCCGAGATCGGCGCCTGGCAGGCCGACCTTGGTGAGGCCCGTGCGGATCGGCGACTGGCCGGTGATGAAGGCGGCGCGGCCGGCGGTGCAGCTCTGCTCGCCATACCAGTCGGTAAACATCGCGCCTTCATTGCCGATGCGGTCGATGTTGGGGGTTCGATAGCCCATCATGCCACGGTGATAGATGCTTGGGTTAAACCAGCCGATATCGTCGCCCATGATCATCAGGATGTTCGGCTTGCCACCGGCGGCCGGCGTGGTGGATTGCTGCGCCTGGGTGGCGGTTGCCGAAACCGTGAGGGCGGCTGCGGCCAGCGCACTGCCGCCGAGCAGGAGGTCGCGGCGGCTGACGCTCAGGTGGTCGCCTTGCGGTTCGTTCTGTCTGCTATCGCTTACCGGATGCTTGCTCATGACACATTGCTCCATATCGGCGGGGATAACCGCGGCTTGGACTGACGAAAGGCAATCGGTGGTCGGCGGCGATCCTGCGCCGCCCGCGTGCGGGGAGCAAGGATGTAACAGTTACGTTGCGCCTTGCCTCGCCGCCGGCGGCAGGGCGCGCGGCTCTAACTAACGTTGCGTGAGGCATTTGACGTCGCGTGCAAAGCCGAAAATCGGACGAATTTAGGTCAATAATGTTGACATAAATTAGCCGCCGTGATCCTGTCGCTGGACCGTCCGGAGCGTTCCGTTCTCAAGTGGGTCGCTTGAGGCGAAAAGATGCTCTAGAACGACAAGAATGGAGCTTCCTTCGTGCGTTCATGGTAACGCATGGCGCTCTAAACGACGTGGTGGAGGCGGAGAACCGCTTTCCGCACCAATAATCTCTTGAGGAAACACCCCATGCTGGATTGGGAACATATCTTCGCGACGCGCTCGAGCCGGATGCGCGCCTCGGAAATCCGCGAACTGTTGAAACTGCTCGATCGCCCCGACATCATCTCGTTTGCCGGCGGCATTCCCGATCCTGCGCTGTTTCCGGACGCCGAATTCAAGGACGCCTATGCGGAGATCTTTTCCGGCCCGGCCGTGAGCGCTGCCCTGCAGTATTCGGTGAGCGAAGGCTACAAGCCGCTGCGCGAATGGCTCGCCAAGGAGATGGAAAAAATCGGCATTCCGGCCGGTGCCGACAACATCTTCATCACATCGGGCTCGCAGCAGGGCCTCGACTATATCGGCAAGCTGTTCCTGTCGCCCAACGATACGGCGCTCGTCACCTGGCCGACCTATCTCGGCGCGCTGCAGGCGTTCAACGCCTACGAGCCGACCTATGACCAGCTGAACCCCAACGGCAACCGCACGCCGGAAGCCTACCGCCAGGCGGCAACGGACGCCGGCGGCCGCGTCAAGTTTGCCTATCTCTCTGCCGATTTCGCCAACCCGACCGGCGAAACCGTCGACCGGGCAGGGCGCGAGCGCGTGCTGGCACTGGCCGAAGAACTCGACATCGCCGTCATCGAAGACGCGGCCTACCAGTCGCTGCGCTACGACGGCGAGCCGGTGCCGCCGATCCTTGCGCTCGAAATCGAGCGCAAGGGCGACATCAACAACACCCGCACGATCTATTGCGGCTCGTTCTCAAAGACGCTCGCCCCCGGCCTTCGCGTCGGCTGGGTCTGCGCCTCGGAAAAGGTCATCCGCAAGCTGGTGCTCTTGAAGCAGGCGGCCGACCTGCATTCCTCGACCATCAACCAGATGGCGATCTGCACCGTTGCCGAGCGCGGCTTCGACCAGCAGGTGGCCAAGATCCACAAGGTCTACAAGCACCGCCGCACCGCCATGCTGGCAGCGCTCGAGAAGTACATGCCCGAGGGCGTTTCCTGGACGAAGCCGGAAGGCGGCATGTTCGTCTGGGTGACGCTGCCCAAGGGCATGGACGGTGCCGAGCTGCTGGCAAAGTCGATCGAGACCGCCAAGGTCGCCTTCGTGCCGGGCCGTGCCTTCTTTGCCGACGGATCGGGCGAAAACACGCTGCGCGTCTCCTTCTCCTGCGCCAACGACAAGATGATCGACGAGGGCATCCGCCGCCTCGGCGATCTCATCCGCGGCGAAGCGGCGGCACTCGCTGCTTAAGGCCTCTGGTCGTTCGTTTCTTGAAGACGCGCTCGCTCCTGCGGGCGCGTTTTCTTTTGTCTGGTAAAACCTTCGTGTTTTAGTCAAGATGACGCATTGCTCGATGCGGACCTTTCCGGTAGACAGATTTCCGTGACATGACCGGGCGTATCCCGGCCACGTAAGCGTTAACGTCACTCAACGCGTATGATCGATCGGCTTGAAGCGGCTTCGATCTGCGCGACTGTGTCCTGCGGATCGAGGTTGAAAGCCTCAAAGGACACAAATGGACATCTCTCACAGCTACTCCCAATTCTCCCCGCCGCGCATCGAGCGTGTTCGCCATGAGCTGAAGCGTCGGTCGCTCGTCGTCTCCGGTATCGAGCAGGTGACGCCGGGCATGCTCCGGATCACGCTTTCCGGCGACGACCTCGCGGATTTCGTCAGCCTCGGGGCGGACGATCACATCAAGATCTTCGTGCCCGGCGCTGACGGCACCATGGAGATGCGGGACTATACACCGCGCCGCTACGACAACGATGCGCGCCTGCTGGCGCTCGATTTCGCGCTGCACGAGGCGGGACCCGTGACGGCCTGGGCGATGAAGGCAAAGGTCGGCGATCCCCTGGAGATCGGCGGGCCGCGTGGCTCGGCGGTGATCTCGGGCGATGTCGAACGCCTGCTTCTGATCGGCGACGAAACGGCACTGCCGGCGATCGGCCGACGGATCGAGGAGGCGAAGGCCGGCCAGCGGATCGTCAGCATCGCAGCTGTGACCGGGCCGGACGAACGCCAGAGCTTCCGCACCGAGGCCAGCCTCACATCCCACTGGGCCTATCGCCCGCTGGAGGCAGCAAGCGATCCCGCAGCACTGCTTGCGGCGGTGCGATCGGTGGCGCTCGAACCCGGCACCTTCGTCTGGATCGCAGCCGAAGCCTCGGTGACGCGGGCGATCCGCTTTCACTTCGTCGCCGAACGCGGGCTGCCGCTTCCCTGGTTGAAAGCCTCCGGCTACTGGGTCAAGGGCAAAGCGGACAGCACCGAGAAGTTCGAGTAGGCGCGTCCTTAGCGAACGGATGGCCAAGCGGTTCGAAGAACCGTGCGGCCCTTCCCTGGAGCGTCGCGCGTCGATGCCCAAGGATTTTTGCGTCCTCTGGCGTGGGGCTGGCACCCCACCCGACGGGAAAACTGTCGGGCGGCGGCGTCGGGCAATTGCCTTGCGCTCAAGAGTCAGAACATGTCGCATCCGGTGGCGCGATGATGATCCCGCCGGTTCGGGACGGTCGTGCCCGGTTGTTCGCTTCAAAGGGCAGGGCAGGTTTGGACCTTATCGACGATCAAGCGCAATCCGATCAGCCGACGCCGCGCATGCTTGCCTGGGCGCGCAATTCTGCCGCCTACCGTCTTTCGCGGCAGATGATGACGGAAAAGCAGCTCTTTGACGCCATTTCGCGCAAGGCGCGGGAGAAGTTCGAGGAGATCAGCGTGGCCCAGGTGGAGTTGCTGGCGGCTGCCGCCGTCACCTTCGCCTATGACAACGGCGCGCTCAACGATCAGGCCTATGCCGAGTTCAAGACCCGTTCGGCGGTGCGCGGAGGCAAGTCGAAGCGGGTGATCGCGCAGAAACTCTCCGAAAAGGGCGTCGCCAAGGACGCTGTGGCTGCAGCCGTGGCCGAGGTGGACGACCTCTATGCCGCCGTCGCCCTTGCCCGCAAGCGCGCCTTCGGGCCGTTTCGCAAGGTGGATGTCGACGAGAAGCGCACGGCCAAGGAGCTTTCAGCCTTCGCCAGGGGTGGCTTCAGCTTCGAGATCGGCAAGAAGGTTTACGCGATGTCGCGCGAAGAGGCCGAAGACATCCTGGTTGGCGGGCGTGCGCTTTGACGCCAGGCCGCGCGCGCTCGCAGGCTATTTGAAAGTACGCAATTCCGGACGCAAAACCGTTTCACACTTTTGCTGGAATTGCTCTAAGCGCGCTTCAGCGCCGGGTCGTCGAGTGCGGGATTGTAAAACAGCGACAGCGTCAGGCTGCGGGCGATGCGCTCGGCCGTTGCCATGAACCAGGCCTTGGCCTCGAGGGTTGGCGCGATATCGTCGAGCGTCGCGGAGAAGAGTTCCAGCCATTTCGGGAAGAGGTCCGGCGTCATGTTGGCCACGCCCGTATGCGCCTGCACCGGCTTGCCGCCATAGGCGCCGGTGCGGAAGGCGACGGCCGACCAGAAGCCCTTCATCTTTTCCATGTGCTCCGGCCAGCGCCCGGCAAGCCTGGCGTCAAAGACCGGCCCAAGGTCTGGATGGGCAAGCACACGCGCATAGAACGTATCGACCAGATGGCTGACGAAGGCCTCGTCGATGCCGATTGCCTGCATTTCTCTTTCCGCACGCTCGCGGAGTGCTGCGACATGCGCGGGGCGGCCCTGCAATTCGTTGTTCATCTCGTAACCTTCAGCTTTGGCTCCGACCATATAGGCATTCGGATGGCCGTGCCAAAGGCTGAACGGGCGGTTGCGGCAATCTGTCTGCGGTGACGATCAGCGTTGACGCCTGGCGCCGTAACGGGTGCGGCCCCACACGTCGTAACTGTTACGTACTTGGACAGCCACTCCCTCAAGCGCATCATCCGCACGGTCCTAGACAGCAGTGCGTTTCCGATCGCCTTAACAAGGAGAGTACGATGAGCATGCGTGACGATAACAAGGCCAATCCTGCGATGGCCGAGAACGGGGTAACGGACGTCAGCCGCCGTGACCTGCTTTTGAGCGGAACACTCTTTGCAGCCGCCTCGCTGGTGGCATCCGGCGCGTCGGTTAGCCCGGCCAAGGCCCAGTCGTCCACCTCCTCAAGCGGCAAGCCGCCGAATATCCTTGTCATCTTCGGCGACGATATCGGCATCCCGCAGATCAGCGCCTATACGATGGGCCTGATGGGTTATCGCACGCCCAACATCGACCGTATTGCCGCCGAAGGCGCGATCTTCACTGACAGTTACGGCCAGCAGAGCTGCACGGCAGGGCGCGCCTCGTTCATCCTCGGGCAGGAACCGTTCCGCACCGGCCTGCTCACCATCGGCATGCCGGGTGACCCGCACGGTATCCAGGACTGGATGCCGACGATCGCCGACGTTCTGAAGACCAAGGGCTATTCGACCGGCCAGTTCGGCAAGAACCACCTGGGCGACCACGACGAACACCTGCCGACCGCGCATGGCTTCGACGAGTTCTTCGGCAACCTCTATCACCTCAATGCCGAGGAAGAGCCGGAAGGCTACTTCTATCCGAAGGATCCGGAGTTCAAGAAGAAGTACGGCCCGCGCGGCGTCATCAAGTCGTCAGCCGACGGCAAGATCGAGGACACCGGTGCGCTCAACACCAAGCGCATGGAGACGATCGACGAGGAGTTCCTGGCGGCTGCCAAGGATTACATCGACCGCCAGGTGAAGGCCGACAAGCCGTTCTTCTGCTGGTTCAACTCGACCCGCATGCACGTCTTCACCCACCTGAAGCCGGATTCGATGGGCAAGACCGGCAAGGGCATCCATGCCGACGGCATGGTCGAGCATGACGGCCACGTCGGCCAGCTCCTGCAGCAGCTCGACGATCTCGGCATCACTGAGAACACCATCGTGCTCTACACCACCGACAACGGTGCCGAGATTGCCCTGTGGCCAGATGGCGCCATGACCATGTTCCACGGCGAAAAGGGCACCACCTGGGAAGGCGGCTTCCGCATTCCGATGATGGTGCGCTGGCCGGGTGTCGTGAAGCCGGGCACGCAGATCAACGAGCCGGTGACGCTGATGGACTGGATGCCGACGCTTGCCGCCGCCGCCGGCATCGCCGACGTCAAGGAAGAGATGAAGAAGGGCTTCAAGGGCACGTCGAAGACTTTCAAGGTGCATCTGGACGGCTATGATCTGACCCAGCTCCTGAAAGGCGAGGCGAAAGAGCCGCCGCGTGACTCGGTCTATTATTTCGACCAGGGCGGCAACTTGAACGCCATCCGCTGGAACGACTGGAAGCTGAGCTTCGCGATTGCCAGCCATGGCAACATCGCGACGGCCACGCGTGAGGTACCGAGCTGGGCGCTGATCTCCAACCTGCGCATGGATCCCTATGAGCGGGGGATGGAAGAGGGCGGCGGCGCGATGGACTTCCTCGCGCGCAACATCTGGCTGCTGGTGCCGATCCAGGGCAAGATCAAGGAGTTCTTCGCCGATTTCAACGACTATCCGTTCCAGACGGGAAGCACGCTCAACGCCAGCGGCATCAACTATGGCCTGCTCGCACAGCAGCAGGCGATGAAGCGGCTCGGCGAACTGGAGAGCCTTGCCCCGCGGTAAACGAAATAGGACCCCGCTGCCGGCACGTGCCGGCGGCGGGGACGCTCATCGATCGTACAAGCGGCTGGCGGGGCACCATTGCCTCGAACTTGATGGCCACGCCGCTGTGGGCATCTCACCTGATCCGGGACCTCCATGGATTTTCTCATCTCGCTTGCTGAAGTCAGCATTCCTGCCTTTGCCGCCGTCCCGCTGGTCGGCCAGCTTGCCGCCCATGAAATCGGTTACCGCTTCGGCGTACGCAGCAAGGAGCGGGCGGGCGGCCAGATCGAAAATGTCGGCGTCGTCGTCGCTGGCATGCTGGGGCTGCTTGCTTTCGTGCTGGCGCTGACGCTGTCCTTTTCGACCACGCGCTTTACCGAGCGCCGGCAGGGCACGCTCGCCGAAGCCAACGCGATCGGCACTGCCTGGCTGCGCGCCAGGGCGATCGGCACGCCGGAAGCGCTCGACATCGCCAAGCTGCTTGAAGACTACACCAAGACGCGCGAGGACTTCGTGCGCGCCGGGCGCAACAGCGATGCGCTCGCCAAGGCCAACAGCGACACGTCAAAGCTGCAGCAGCAGATCTGGCAGCGGGTGACGACGATCGTGCAGCAGGACCCGGACCCGGTCACGGCGTCGCTGATGGCGGCCGTCAACGAGACCTTCGATGCGAGCACGGCGGAACGCTACGCGCTGGGGATCCGCCTGCCATGGCAGATCTTCTGGCTGCTGATCGGCGTGATGGTCTTAAGCATGGGCGCGCTTGGCTACCAGTTCGGCCTGAAGGGCCGGCCGGTGCGTTTCCTGATCGTGCTTCTGACGCTGGTCTGGACCTCGATCATCGTCAACATTCTCGATCTTGCATCGGCAAGGGTCGGCAATTTCCGCACCGATACCTCGGTCTACCAGTGGACGCGGCAGGGCTTTTCAGGCACGGCGCCGCCACAGTGAGGTGCAGCTGGGTGCGGCCGTGAGGGCATCGAGCGGTTCGGGCGTTGGTGCCCTGATCGACGGTGATTTCGCGATTGCGCCGTGCGACGCCAGATCATTTCATTGGTTCGTCGAAACAGTGAAATGATCTAACTCTCTGATGTCTGGCAATTCCGGACGGAAAACCGTTCTACACTTTTCCTGGAATTGCTCTAGTTTCCCGCCAAACGTGCGGGACAGGACCATGCGAATTCGACCTGCGGTCAAAAACGACCATGCCGCGCTTTGCGCGATCGACACCGTTGCAGCGACTGAGCCGACGCGAAGCGCCGACATCGCCGGCTGGGTCGAGGCTGGCTGCTGCCATCTGGTCGAGGTCGATGGCGCGGTTGCCGCCTATGGTGTCCTGACGCGTCACTTCTTCGGCAACGCCTTCATCGAAATGGTGATGGTCGGCAATTCCTATCGCCGCCAAGGGGCGGGTGCGGCACTGGTCCAATACTTCCAGGCGATGTGCGCAGGGTCGAAGCTGTTCAGCTCGACCAACATGTCGAACCGCCCCATGCAGGACCTGCTGGTCAAGGCCGGTTTCCGGCCAAGCGGCACTATCGAAAATCTCGACGAGAACGATCCGGAGATCGTTTTCTACAGCCAGCCGCTCGACGGCTGAGGAGACCGGCCTTCGAGGGGGCGGGCAGTCGCAAAAGCCTATGCGGCTTCGCCGAGTTGCGCGAGGTGGCCGACAAGATCGGTGCCCTTGCCGCCGGCATTGATGGTGTCGAAGTATTCGTGCCAGCCGGATTGCGCGATGCCGGAAACAAGGGCTTCCAGTGCCGTCGCGTCCGGGCAGCGCCACACCGCGAAGAAAGTCTGCGATGCCGCATGCAGCTTGGATTGATCGACCTTGCCGAACGTGATCAGTTCCACGCCGAGCGCGGACAGGGCCGGCATGGCGGCATCGATCGCATTGAAGAACTGCTGGCGTCCCTGTCTCGAAAGAGCCAGCCACGCCGGTTTGGCGCTGTAAAGTTCGGTCAGGTAGTGCTGCATCGTCTGCTATCCGTGTATGCGTGTCAGTCTGAAATCGGGAAATTCTGTCGAGAAATCGTTTCATGCTCCTGCAATCGCCGTGTCAACACGCCGGTTGCCGTTGGCTGTGGATGGAGAGTGGACCCGCTGGCCGGAGCGGCGCGTCTGCAACGGTGGCAACGATGATGCAGCGTCTCTTGGCTGGCGCCCCGGACCCACCGTCATGCTCGTGCTTGACCGGAGCATCCAGAGCCGTGGTCTCAAGTGCTGGGCTATGGATCCTCGGGTCAAGCCCCAGGGATGACGGTGGAGAAGGGGGCTCTCGAACAGCTGCCCCCCGTACCGTTGCCCCGGTCTACCGCCCGATCATGCGCTCCTGCATCTCCTCGCCGATGAAGCAATTGTAGCCTGCGCCGTACTGCACGGGCTGGGGCCGCTCGACCGGCTGGAACCGGCTCATGTGCAGGCCGGAGATCTCGGTGACGAGCTTTTTCAGGATGGCCTCGGCGAACTGGCCGGCCTCGGTCACCTTGACCAGAAAGGCGCCTTCGCCGCCGATCACGCATTCGCGGTAGTAGCCGTCGAGGTCGGGGATGGAGGCGGTGTCGGCGTGCATGCGCGGCATGATCGGCAGGCCGTCGATGACGATGCCGAGGGCGACGGTGGAGTTGCGGGCGACCGGGGCGGGGACGCCGGAATTGTTCGGCCCGTCGCCGGAGATATCGATGACGCGGCGGCTTGCCTGGAAAGGAACGAGATCGAACAGCCGCCGCGAAAAGGCGAGCGTGTTGGAAATCGAGGTGAAGGCAATGCGGCGGATCGGCTGCCGGCGCAGGAGGTCGGAATATCGTGCTGCCGTGTCGCGGCCGTCGATCAGCGTCCAGGGGGTGACCTGGACCGCCGAGCCGCCCCATTCGACATAGGTCACGGCGATGCGACCGAGCGGGCCGTTCTCGACGGCGCGGATAAGCGCAGGCTCAAGAAAGGCGGCGACATAGCCCTGCCGTTGCAGGCGTTGCTCGTCGATCTCCATCGAATAGGAAACGTCGATGGCGAGCACCAGTGCGAGGTCCACGCGCAAGGACTGCGCGGAAGTGCTGCCGCTGAGGACACAAGCGCAGGCAAGACATGCGGATCGCAGCTTCATGGCGGCCAGGGCTATTCAGAATCTTCTAAAAAGCCATGCTACGCCGAAACCGCCTGTCTGCAATGGCGGAGCCGCCCCGTCAGCGTTGAAGGCCTGCCAGTAGCGGTCCCAGTGCCTCGATGAGCGGTTCGGGTGAAGCGGGTTCGCCATCCGCCGACCAGGCATTCTGGAACTCCGCGATTTCCAGGCCAACGATCCGGCTTTTGGCAAGGACTTCTGAGGCCGCGCCGAGGTCATCGAGGGTGAGGCCGTCGTCATGGCGATAGTCGGTCGGAACGATACCTGGATTGAGCACGTCGCAGTCGAGGTGGATGTAGACGGGCCTTCCGGCGACCGCGTCCGCCAGCCGTTCTGCAAGATCGGCCCCCGGGCGGATATGCGGGATCTGATGCTTGTCGATGAGCTCGATTTCGAAGGGATCGAGGTCGCGCTGGCCGACGAGGATGACATTGCCGAACGAGAGCCCGTCACCCAGACCGGACTGCCAGAGGCCCAGAGGCCCCGATAGGGCAAGGCCGCCGAGATAGCCGGTGCTGCTGGCATCGGGCGTGTTGAGGTCGCCATGTGAGTCGAACCAGACGACGACGGCATCGTCATGGTGCCTGGCAACGGCAGGCAGGGTTGCCAGCGACACCGCGCATCGGCTCGTCGCCGCTAGCGAGAACGATCCTGCGGCGTAAACCGCGTCGAAGCGATCCTGCATGCTCCGGAGCGCCGGCATCGCGGCTTCGAGCTCGACCGTCCAATGGCCGTTCAGCGCCGGTTCCGGCTCTCCGATCACGACGGTTTCAAGACCGAGCTTTTGCGCCAGATGGGACGCGATGGATTTCGCGCCGGGAATGGCAAGGTCGTTGTGGTCGCCGGCGCGGCCCTGGAAGCAGGTGAGGGCTATTGGCATCGATGGGTGCTCCAGCTCGGTTCGGATGCAAAGGTGCAAGGATGCAAAGCACAGCCGTGGTTGATTTGACAAGGCTGACGGCCGAGCGGCGCGCTCGGCCGTTTCCTTGCGTCACCCGCGGGGTTGAACGGGACGGCAGCGGCCGCTCCGTTCAAAACACCAGCGAGCGGTGCAGTTGCGCGCCGGCCCAGGCGCCGTCACCCACGGCGAGCGAGACCGAGTGGGGCACGCGGCCGACGTCGCCACAGGCAAACGTGCCGGGAACGGTGGTTTCCTTGGCGGCGGTCACCTTGATCTGAAGGCCCATCGGCGTCTCCTCGATCTCGCAGCCGAAGCGTTCGGCGATGTCGCTTGCGGGTGTCGTGCGGGTGGCGACGAAAAGGCCCGCAAATGCCAGGCGGCGGCCGTCGGCAAGGACAACATCGGCGTGGCCCTCGAGGCGCGCGATCGGGGTCTCCTCGATAGTAACGCCGCGCCTTGCTAGATCGGCGCGGGCGTCTGCGTCAGGCGTGACGAAGCCATTGGTGAGGACGGTGACCTTGCCCCATTCGGTGATGAGTTGCGCCTGGTGGATCGACATCGGGCTTGACGCAATGACGGCGATCTCGCCTTCGTTCAGCTCGTAGCCGTGGCAATAGGGGCAATGGAAGGCGCTTCTGCCCCAGCGCTCGGCAAGGCCGTCGATTGCGGGCAGGCCGTCCTTGACGCCGGTCGCGAAAAGAAGGCGTCGACCTTCGTGGGTGGAGCCGTCGCTGGTGGTGACGGTGAAGGCATCCTTTTCGCCCGAGACCGTCTCGGCGCGGCCGTCGACCCAGGTCAGCGTCGGGTAGGCGAGCAGCTGCTTGCGCGCGGTGGCGGCGATCTCCGCGGGGTCGACGCCGTCCTGGCCGATGAAGCCGTGCGAATGGCTGGCAAAGCGGTTGCGGCGAATGCCCTCGTCGATGATCAGCACCCGCCGGCGGGCGCGCAGAAGCTGGAGTGCTGCGGCCATGCCGGCGTAGCTGCCGCCGATGATGATGACGTCCTGTTGCATGGTTCTTCCTTTCGGTTGCGCAGGGGCGAACCCACCGGCACCTTGAACCAGTGTCTCGACCCGAGCTTTGGGCAATGGAATTCCAGCCGGAAAACCGCGTTTCGCGGCTCCGGGAATGTCTGTCGTATCGGGATCGATCACGCCGTGGCGTGGATCAATCGGCTGCTGTCATTGTGATCGAAGCCGGTGCCGCCGCGCGAAATCCTCGGCGAGATCGGCAAGGGTGACATGGGCGAAGCGCTCGAGCAGCAGCGCCTCCGCCTCGGCAAAGGCGGTGTCGAGGGCAGCGTTGACCGCCTGCTCGACGAGGCAATCCGGCATTTCCTGCCGGTTGCCGATGGCAAAGATCGCGGGCTCGCCGAGTGTCTCGTGCAATTGCCTGAGCGTTACGGTCGCAAGATCGGCGGTGATCGCCCAGCCGCCGGCATGGCCGCGGGCAGAGGAGACGATGCCGGCCTCCCTGAGGAAGCCCATGGTGCGGCGCATGACGACAGGGTTGGTGCGCAAGCACAGGGCTAGCTCGTCTGAGGTCATGGGGGCGCCGCGCTCGGCCATGTGCAGCAGCGCGTGAAGGACGGAGGAAAGGCGGCTGTCTTTTTTCATGTAACTTCAATTATTACGAATCGTTCCGCGATGCAAGAGGTTGGCGCTTGCGGCTTTGCCGCCAGCCGTAACTGTTACGTACTTCCATCTCGGGCGGGCGAGAGGGTAGATTGCGACGGTTCAGTGGGCTGAAAGCAGGCGCCGCAGGTCCCGTCGCATCCCGCGACTGCGCTGGCTTCGCCGAATGGGAGGATCAAGATGCTTCGGGTTGCCTTTGCAGCGCTTGCGCTGCTTGCCGGGACAGCAGGTGCCGTTGCACAGGACTATTCGCCCGAAAAGCTTCAGCATCGCGCCATCGAGCGCCGGGCGACCGAAGCGGTGATCTGGGGCATGCCGGCGGTCAACGCCGATCTGATGCTGCAGGAGGCGCTGTCGAAGACCAAGGCCAAGGTCAACGAGATCGTCTACTGGTCGAAGCCGGCCAACTGGAAAAACCAGACGCTGACGCCGAACCCGGACTCGATCTATCTCATGTCCTTCTGGAACGTGCAGGACGGGCCGATCGTCATCGAAATCCCGCCGGCCGAAGGCGGCGCGATTGCCGGCAACATCGTCAACGCCTGGCAGATGCCGCTCGAAGACGCGGGGCCGGAAGGCGCGGACGAAGGCAAGGGCGGCAAGTACCTGATCCTGCCGCCGGACTACATGGGCGAGGTGCCCGAGGGCTTCATCCCGCTCCGGTCCGACACCTTCACCGGCTTTGCGCTCCTGCGCTCCAACCTCAAGAGCCACAGCGACGCCGATATCGAAAAATCGGTCGCCTATGGCAAGACGATCAAGATCTATCCGATGTCTGCGGCCGGAAAGCCGCCGGCAACGACCTTCGTCGATGCCTATGACGTGCTGTTCGACAGCACCATCCGCTACGATGCGAGCTTCTTCGACAACCTCAATCGCGTCGTGCAGACCGAGCCCTGGCTCAATCGCGACCGGGTGATGATCGACCAGCTGAAAACGCTCGGCATCGAGAAGGGCAAGCCGTACCAGCCGACCCCGGAAACCCGGAAAATCCTCGACGCGTCCGCCCGCGAGGCACAGGCGCTCCTGTCGGAGCGCTACGATCAGGGCTTCCCCGTGATCAACGACGGTATCCGCTGGTTCCCGGCGGCGGTGGCCGAGATGGTGAAGGCCGCCCAGGGCGGCTACGACGATCCCGACAGCTATCCGGTCGACGCCCGCGGCGTGACCTATACGCTCGGCTTTACCGGCATCAAGCGCCTTGGCACGGCGCAATTCTACCTGATGGCCAACAAGGACAAGGACGGCAATGCATTCGATGGTGCCGCCAACTACCGCCTCGTGGTGCCGAAGGATGCGCCGGTCAAGCAATACTGGTCGGTGACGGCTTACGACCGCGAGACGCACGCGCTGATCCGCAACATGGACAAGGCGAGCGTCGCCTCGATCGGCGAAGGCGTGAAGAAGAATGCCGACGGGTCGGTCGACGTCTATTTCGGCGCGAAGGCGCCGGCGGGCAAGGAGGCCAACTTCGTGCCGGTCGATCCCGCCCGCAAGTTCGAGCTGCTGTTCCGGCTCTATGGCCCGGAGAAGCCGTTGTTCGACAAGAGCTGGAAGCTGCCTGATGTCGAGAAGGTGCCCTGACGCGTAAGGACGGGACGCCGCCTAAGGGCTCCTTTTGCCGCGAACGAAGCACTTGGCTTGGATCGTTTCGACGGGATTATCGCGTTGTCTTGCGGGCTGTTCCTTGGCTGGTTTTGCCTGCAACTTCCGCCTACTTTTTTCCATGATCTGCAATCATGACTGTTCCTGCTGGCGCCGTGTTGCGGCCCATACAGGGGGAACTTTCAATGATCTCAGTTCGTGTCGCCAGCCTCATGGCCGCTCCGCTTTTCTTGATGCTGATCGCGCCGGAAGCGTCCGCCTGCACGTGTGAGGGCCGAGAGCTTGGCAAGCCGGAAAAAACCTCTGCCGAGAAGTTCGCAGAGGCCGACTTGGTCGTTAAAGGGCGCGTGAAGACCGTGACCTATGGCGTCGAGTTCGCGAACCCGGATGAGCCGGACATGCCGTTCCGAATGGCGCGCGGCGAGATCGATATCAAGGCGGTGCTGAAAGGCAGCTTCAAGGAGAAGACGATTTCTGTCTTCACCGGGGTCGGCAATGGCGACTGCGGTCGTCTCGGCGAGTTCATCGGGCAGGCCGTCTACTACCACCACGACAAATTCGGTGAATTCGAACTTGGGCTGAGCAAGGGCGAAATCGACGGTAAGACAATCTACATGACGTCGATCTGCGACTACATCAAAGGACCTGGGGACGACGAGCAGGCGCCGTAAGGTACGCCCGGCTGATCCGGAGACCGCGAGAAAAATTGCATGTTTTTGGCATCAGATCGGGTAGGTTTGCGAGAGACTGCAGGGACGTGAGGAGCGAGCATGTGCGGACGCGTCTATCTGAAGACCAATCTTGAAGGGTTGCTGCGCGCCTTCGGCTTTGCCGGACGCGGCAGCGTCGAAGCGATTGCCAATCAGTTCCCGCGCTATAACGGCGCGCCGACTTTGATCTATCCGATCATCATCCGCGACGTGATCCGTGATCCCGATCTCTTCGGCCCGGTGTTCGTCTCGGCGCGCTGGGGGCTGATCCCGAGCTGGACCAAGGATCCGAAGGCGGGCAGGCCGCTCGTCAACGTGCGCTCAGACACGATCGCGTCGAAATTCCGCTCGTCCTACCAGCGCCGTCGCTGCCTGGTGCCGATCGACGGCTTCTTCGAATGGAAGGACATCCACGGCACCGGCAAGGACAAGCAGCCCTATGCCATCGCCATGAAGACGGGCGAACCCTTCTGCCTTGCCGGCATTTGGGAAAGCTGGCGCAACCCCGATACCGACGAGGACATCCGCACCTTTGCGATCGTCACCACCGACGCCAACGAGATGATGGCCGACATCCACGACCGCATGCCGGTGATCCTGCACCCTGAGGACTACGAGCGCTGGCTTTCGCCTGAGCCGGAGGCGCCTGATCTCATGAAGCCGTTTCCGCCTGAGCTGATGACCATGTGGAAGATCGGAGCCAAAGTGGGTTCGCCGAAGAACGATACGCCGGATATTCTCGATCCGGTGGATTGAGGGGAGCCGCATGTAAAGTCCCTCGACAACTTATCGGCGATCTGGTTACGTACGGTTGCACAATGGAAGAAGGCTCTGGGGCTTACGGTGACGAAGATTAGCAAGGTGGCGGACGAAGGTAAAACACCCGTCCATAGGATGAAATGCTTTGTCATGATGCCAATTTCGGACGTTGATGGTTATCCATCCGGACACTTCGGCGAGGTTTACCACCAACTTATCCGGCCGGCGGTCGAAGCTTCTGGTTACGAATGTCATCGCGCCGACACAACAAGCGCTGCGCACATGATACAGCTAGAAATTGTTACATTGGCGGCAACTGCAGACTTGTGTATATGCGACCTATCAACCGCTAATCCCAACGTCCTATTTGAGTACGGCATCAGACAAGCGTTCGATAAGCCTACGGTCTTGATCCGCGACGACCGCACGCGAAGATTGTTCGACGTTACAGGTTTCCGTGACATCGAATACGACTCCACTCTGAGAATTGCGAACACGCTTGCATCGCGAGAAAAGATTCAGAATGCGATAGGGGAGACCGCAGCGGCCTCCGAAGATGGAAAGCAAATCTTCTCCCTAGTGAAGCTCATGCAATTAACTCGGGCCGCCACCTTGCCAGATGTAAATCTTGACCCTGTTCAGGCCCAAATCCAGCTTCTAGCCAAGAAAGTCGAAACACTATCTTTGTCTGTGGCTGATAGCGTTCGTCCGGTCCGCAGAGCGAACACAAGAGCAAGCGTTGGACTCAGTGTAACGGGAGGCGCGGTCGAAGTTCGGAGCGGGGGAACGGGTATCGTTAAGACGGACGAAGGAAGGATGTTTGCTTTCGGATCCATGAAGGAACTGTTTGACCTACCATTCATCGAAGCTCTTCCTTCGAAGGAGCAAGAACATCTCCTCAACGTGTTGGTCGAGCACGAATACCTAAATTACGCCAAGTAACCATCGTGAGCCTCAAGAACTCTTCAACGGCTTGATTAACTGGGCCATTGGTTATGAGGTTCCGTGAACGAGCCGCGTCACTGGAAGGCAACGACTTTGATCTACCTCCTTCGCCACGGCGAAACGGTCTGGAACACGCTCGGTCGCTTCCAGGGGCAGATGGATTCGGCCCTGACCCGGCGGGGTGTCGAACAGGCGAACCTGGTGGCAAGGCTGCTTCATCAAGAAATCGCTGCCACCGCGCAATCCTTCGAGCTTCATATCAGTCCGCTTGGCCGGGTGAGGGAAACGGCGGAGCGGGTCCGGCGACTGCTGCCGCTCGAGGCTCGCGAAGATGTCAGGCTGATGGAGGTTACCGTCGGATCCTGGGATGGCATGACGCTGTTCGAGATCGACCAGGAGTTTCCCGGCATGCTCGATCGTTCCGACGCTTTCGACTGGTACTTCCGCTCGCCGGACGGAGAGAGTTTTGACGCCGCCTGCATCAGGGCGAAAAGTTGGATCGCGGATATCCGCAGGCCAACCGTCGCGATCTCGCACGGGCTGTTCGGCCGGTTGCTGCGCGGTGTCTATTGCGGCCTGTCACGGCGGGAAATGCTGGAACTGCCAGTGCCCCAGGACGGGTTCTATCGCCTTTCGGATGGACAATGCCATCGCATCGATATGGCCGCCTCGGGCGTTCCTGCCCAATAGCCATCGACGGCCATCGATGCATCGTTTCTGAAGCATTGTCTAAAATAGGTAGGAGATCGCCGCGCCCTGCGATAGTATTTGTCCTGTAATCTCCCTGGTCCGGACGTCCGGATAAGACCGCCTTTCCCAAGAGTTGGCAGATCCATGGAGCAGAGACTTGCGGCAGTGCTGGCGGCCGATATGGCCGGCTATTCGCGGCTGATGGAGGCCGATGAGGCGGGTACGCTTGCGCGGCTGAAGACCCACCGCATCGAGCTGATCGACCCGGCGATCGCCAAGAACAAGGGCCGGCTGATCAAGACCACCGGCGACGGGCTGCTGGTCGAGTTCCAGAGCGTGACCGATGCGGTCAAATGTGCCGTCGAGATCCAGCAACGCATGAAGCGGCGCAACAGCGACGTGCCGGAGGACCGGCGCATCGAATTTCGCATCGGCATCAATCTCGGTGACATCATCTTTGAGGACGACGACATTTTTGGCGATGGCGTCAACATCGCCGCGCGGGCCGAGCAACTCGCCGAAGTCGGCGGCATCTGCGTGACGGCGGCCGTCGCCACGCAAGTGGCCGACCGGCTGGAGCTTCCCGTCGACGATCTCGGCGAAAAGGTGCTGAAGAACATCAGCCGTCCCGTGCGCCTCTACCGCATCGGGCTCGAGGAGGCGGCCCCCGCGGCGTCGCCGGCGGAGGCAGAGGCGCGCAAGGCCGTCTGCAAGCCGACGATCGTGGTGCTGCCGTTCACCAACATGAGCGGCGACCCGGACCAGGAGTTCTTCGCCGATGGCCTGACCGAGGACATCATCACCGAACTGTCGCGCCGGCACGAGCTTTTCGTCATCTCGCGCAATTCAAGCTTCGTCTACAAGAACCAGCCGGTGAACGTGCGCGAGGCGGCGGCAAGCCTCGGCGCGCAGTATCTGGTGGAAGGCAGCGTGCGCAAGATCGGCGAGCGGGTGCGCGTCACCGTCCAGCTGATCGACGCGGTCAACGACGCCCACATCTGGGCCGACAAGTACGACCGGCAGCTGGACGACATTTTCGCCATCCAGGACGAGGTGACGGCGGCGATCTCGGCCACGCTTCCGGGCCGGCTCGAAGCCGCCCAGCGTGACCAGCTATCGCGTACCAAGCCCGCCAACATGGCGGCCTACGAATGCGCGCTGGCCGCCAAGGTGCTGCACCACAGAAGCACCGTTGCCGACAACGGCCAGGCCCAAGCCCTGATCGACCGGGCGGTCGCGCTCGATCCCGGTTATGCCCATGCGCACGCCTGGCGCGCCTGCATCCTCGGGCAGTCCTGGGTCTATGGCTGGTGCGACGACAAGGAGGCGACCTGGGCGGAGGTCAATGCCGAGCTCGAACGGGCCCTGGCCCTCGACGACAACGACGCTGACGTGCACCGCATCCTTGCCGCCGTCAACGTCAACACCAATTCACTGACAACGGCGCGCTACCACCAGGAGCGGGCGCTCTTCCTCAACCCCAACTACGACCTGGTGGTGGTGCAGCAGGGCGAGTTGCTCACCTGGCTCGGCCGGCCGGAGGAGGGGGTGGAATGGATCCGCAAGGCGATGCGGCTCAACCCCCACCATCCGGAACGTTTCTGGAGCCACCTCGGCAAGGCTCATTTCGCCGCCCGCCAATATGGCGAGGCGATCGAGGCCTTCATGCATCTGTCGGCCATGGACGAAACCCAGCACGCCTTCGTCGCCGCCTGCCACGGCTGGCGCGGCGACGCCATTGCGGCCGGCGCCCATATGGACAAGGTCCGTGCGCTTTGCCCGACCTTCGAGATCGAGGCCTTTCTTGCGACGATGCATTACGCGCAGGAGAGCGATACCGAGCACCTGCGCGAGGGGTTGGTGAAGGCGGGGGGATAGAGGGGCGCTTCAACCCGTCCGGACGCGTCGCCTACGTGCAGCAGGCGCTGGAAGCCGCCTTCGGCCCACAACATGTCCCGGCGGCGGCGGCTTCGGCCAGCCAGCGGTCCCGCGGTTTGCAGCTTGCGGCGCGCGGCTCCAGATGGACGTGAACGCCATCCTCCTTCGCTAAGGGTGTCCCGGCGCAGTAGAGTTGCATCGGGCGCAGGCCGTCGCTGACTTCGAAGGTCAGGCGCGCCGTCGCGTCGAGGCGGACATGGTCTGAAACCTTGCGGACGATGGCCGAGAATTTTCCGGCAGACAGGTGCGTCCGGCCGGCCTCTTCAACGTCCCAGAGCTGCACGAAGATCTCCGACCATGCCTCGGGATTGGCGCCGCAATCGAGGGCAGAGAACTGGCCGGCCTTGACCTCGGTCACGTGGTAGCCGGATTTCACCGGGCGTCCATCGTAGTGGAACACGAGCGGCACGTCGCCCGTGCTCGCAAGCGCGTCCAGCAGTTCGGCGAGGTTGAGATCGTGGTCGCTGATTTTTGGCTTGTCGAGAATAGTCATCTGGGTTATTCCTCATTTCAACGATTCAAGGATTATTGAAATATGGATGAGCGTCAAGCCCTCGTTGCCTTCGGTGCCCTGGCTCAGGAAACCCGCCTTCAGATCGTCCGCCTGCTCGTCGTCGCCGGCGCAGATGGCATGGCGGCAGGGGTCCTTGCGGAAAGGATCGAGGTTTCGCCCTCGAACATTTCCTTTCATCTCAAGGAGATGGAGCGCGCCGGCCTGATCACGCAGCAGCGCGAATCCCGGTCGATCATCTACCGGGCCGACTATGACGCACTTGGTGGTCTTGTCCGCTTCCTGATGGAGGACTGCTGCGGCGGGCACCCCGAGATATGCGCTCCGGTCGTCGCGGCGGCGTCGTGCTGCGCGCCGGCGGGAGGCAAGGCATGACGGATTTCGGCCTTGAACCGGTTGCCGCAAGCGACCCCGGATTTCGCGCGGCCCTTGCCGCCGCGAAGCTGCCGTTCGACGATATCGAAACGGAAGAAGAGCCAGGGATCGTCGCCTTCACCTCGGGGAACAGGATCGTCGGCTACGGCCGCATGCAGCACCTTGGCGAAAGCGTCCTGCTTCGGCCGATCGTCATTCTGCCGGAGGAGAGCCGCCAGATGGCCCTGCCGCCTCTGCGCTATGGCCGCTCCTACCGGCTGGCGATGAGAGCGGTGTTCCTGTCCGCCGAAACGGCCGTGCCCTTCTTCGAAAGTCTTGGTTTCAGCCGGGTCGAGCCCTCCGATGTTCCCAAGGCAATCCTCGACAGCGGCCAGCTGAGTTTTCCCGAACCATCATCCTCGACCGTGATGAAGCTCAACCTCTCGGAGCCCTCGGCCTAGATCCGCTTTGAAACGACGCAATTCCAGACGGAGAACCGTTTCCCCGTCTCCTGAATTCCTCCAACGGGACAACAGCCATGTCTGACCGCATCTACAACGTGCTCTTCCTGTGCACGGGCAATACCGCTCGCTCCATTCTCGGCGAGGCCATCCTCAACAAGGAAGGCAAGGGCCGCTTTCGCGCCTATTCGGCGGGCAGCCAACCGAAGGGCGAAGTCAATCCGCACGCAATCCGGGAGCTTGAGGCGCTCGGCTATCCGACGGACGGAATGTCGTCGAAGAGCTGGGACGTCTTTTCCGGGCCGGACGCGCCTCAGATGGATTTCATCTTCACGGTCTGCGACAGCGCTGCCGGAGAGGCCTGTCCGGTATGGATCGGTCACCCGATGACGGCCCATTGGGGCATCGAGGATCCGGCCGCGGTCAAGGGCAGCGAGGCCGAGATCCAGCGGGCCTTCGCTCAAGCTGCGAAGTTCCTGAAGAACCGCATCACGGCGTTCGTCAACCTGCCTTTGGCGTCGATCGATCGCATGGCCTTGGAGCGGCAGCTCCGCGACATCGGCAGCCTGGAAGGCGCCACGCAACGGAGCGGTTCGTGATGTCGACCTTCGAGCGCTATCTGACCGTCTGGGTTACGGTCTGCATCGTGGTGGGCATAACGCTTGGCCACCTCCTGCCTGGCGTTTTTCAGGCCGTGGGCGCGGCCGAACTGGCCAAGGTGAACATCCCGGTCGCCATCCTCATCTGGCTGATGATCATTCCCATGCTGGTGAAGATCGACTTCCGGTCGCTGTCCGCCGTGGGCGGCCACTGGCGCGGCATCGGCGTGACGCTGTTCATCAACTGGGCGATCAAGCCGTTTTCGATGGCGCTGCTCGGCTGGCTGTTCATCGGCTGGCTCTTTCGCCCGCTGCTGCCGGCAGACCAGGTCGATTCCTATATTGCCGGCCTGATCATCCTGGCTGCGGCGCCCTGCACGGCGATGGTCTTCGTCTGGTCGAACCTCACGAAGGGGGAGCCGCTGTTCACCCTGTCCCAGGTCGCGCTCAACGACGCGATCATGATCGTCGCCTTCGCGCCGATCGTCGGGTTGCTGCTCGGGCTTTCGGCGATATCGGTGCCGTGGGCCACACTCGTGCTGTCGGTGGGGCTCTACATCGTGATCCCGGTCATCATCGCGCAGGTCCTTCGCGAGCGGCTGACGGCCGACGGATCGACGTCGGCGCTTGACCGCTTCCTGGCGAAGGCGCAGCCGGCTTCGTTGCTTGCCCTCCTGGCGACGCTGGTTCTTCTGTTCGGCTTCCAGGGCGAGCAGATCATCGCCCAGCCTGGGATCATCGCGCTGCTTGCGGTGCCGATCCTCATCCAGGTCTATTTCAATTCCGGGTTGGCCTACCTGCTCAACCGGCTTTCGGGCGAGCAGCATTGCGTGGCCGGTCCCTCGGCGCTCATCGGGGCGTCGAACTTCTTCGAACTGGCCGTTGCCGCCGCCATCAGCCTTTTCGGCTTCCAGTCGGGTGCAGCACTTGCCACCGTCGTTGGCGTGCTGATCGAGGTGCCGGTCATGCTGTCGGTGGTCTGGATCGTCAACCGCTCGAAGGGCTGGTACGAGGCGGCACCGGCGGTCGCCCGCAACTGCGTTTCTGAACGCGGGTAGGGAGGTCAGCACCTCCCGCCATTCCATCCAAAACCAGACGCCCGGCCCATTTGGGCCGGGCGACTTCGCATTCACCAATCATTCAATCACTCGCCGCCGGCGCCCCGCAGCTGGGCTTCGATCTTGCTCAGGTTGAAGGAGCCGGGCGACTGGCTCGGCGGGTAGTCCTTCATCGTCTGCAGGAACTTGGCGGCGAGACCCTGGATCGGCACGATGACGTAGACGCGGTCCAGGAACCAGTCGTTGTAGGTGTTTGAGTTGTGCTGCGCCTTTTCGAAGGGGTCGCGGCGCAGGTGGAAGAGCAAGGGCGTGCGCAGTTCGACGAAGGGTTCGCGCCAGACGCCGAAGGCTTCGCCTCGGTTTTCCAGGAACACGACCTTCCAGTCGTCGTAGCGTGCCGCCACCACCTGGCTGTCGTCATTGACGTACCAGAACTCATGGCGCGGCGACTCCTTCGCCTTGCCTTCGAGATAGTCGAGCTGGTTGTAGCCGTCGATGTAGTTCTTGTAGCTGCGGCCGTTGAGCTCGACACCTGCCAGCAGTTTTTCCTTGATGTCGGGCGCACCGGCGATGGCCGCGAACGTCGGCAGCCAGTCCTCATGCGCGACGATGCCGTTGAGTGTCTTGCCCGCCGGGAAATGACCGGGCCAGCGCACGAAGGCCGGCACGCGATAGGCGCCTTCCCAGTTGGAGTTCTTCTCGCTGCGGAACGGCGTGGTGCCGGCATCGGGCCAGGTGTTGTAGTGCGGGCCGTTGTCGGTCGAATACATGACGACGGTGTTGTCTGCGATACCGAGCTCGTCGAGCAGCTTCAGCAGGTCGCCCACCATCATGTCGTGCTCGACCATGCCATCATGGTACTCGTCACCGCTCGGGCCGGAGATGCCGGTGTTGCTGTCCTTCACATGGGTGCGGAAATGCATCCGGGTGGCATTCCACCAGACGAAGAACGGCTTCTTGGCCTGGTGCTGGCGGTTGATGAAGTCCTTGGCGGCATCCAGCGTTTCCTGGTCGACGGTCTCCATGCGCTTGCGCGTGAGCGGGCCGGTGTCCTCGATCTTGCCGTCGGCGCTCGCCTTGATGACGCCGCGGGGCCCGAACTTCTTGCGGAACTCCGGGTCCTTCGGATAGTCGCGGTTTTCAGGCTCTTCCTCGGCGTTGAGGTGATAGAGGTTGCCGAGGAACTCGTCGAAGCCGTGCTGGGTCGGCAGGTGCTCGTCGCGGTCGCCCTGGTGGTTCTTGCCGAACTGGCCGGTGGCATAGCCTTGGGCTTTCAGCACCGTCGCCATTGTCACGTCGGTCTTCTGCCAGCCTTCCTTGGCGCCGGGCAGGCCGACCTTGGTCATGCCGGTGCGAACCGGCACGTTGCCGCCGATGAAGGCGGCGCGGCCGGCCGTGCAGCTCTGCTGGGCGTAATAGTCGGTGAAGGCCAGGCCTTCCTGGGCGATCCGGTCGATGTTCGGCGTCATGTAGCCCATCATGCCGCGGTTGTTGTGGCTGATGTTCCAGGTGCCGATGTCGTCACCCCAGATGACGAGAATGTTGGGCTGGCCGCCGGCGGGGGCTGCCGCCTGCTGGGCTTTCGCCGGCTGGGGTCCGCCGGAAGCGATCATGGCCGATGTGGCGGCAAGGGCGGTGCCGCCCAAAAGCACACTGCGTCGGCTGACCCCGGCTGCAGGCAGGGTGGATATCTCTGTATCGATCGTCTTGGTTTCGTCTGTCACTGAACTTCTCCTCAGGGATGGTCGGTGAAACTTCTTCCATGCCGGGGCCGCATTGCTTTCCCCCTCATTGCGTTCCCTCGGTGTCCGGGACGAACCCGCATGCTGCGTGGGGTTGCGGCTTCTCGTTGCGCTAAGACAGCGCCGCATTGTCACCCATTTCGATGCTCTGACCAGTTGGACCTAGGGCCAACATGGGGCCGTCACGCGGCCGGCAACCGCCGGGTGGGTGACCGGCCGACGGGTGCGTGCACCCTGCGACCCGGGAGAGGCGGCCGCTCGATATTTTCGTGGTTTTACCGAGGGATGACTGTAACGTAACGGTGCTTCAGATCGTAAAGGACCTTGAGGCGGGAGGCGGCAAGGAGGGTGATCGGGCCGGATGGTAGGGGGCGATTGGTTTCGAAGCGCTGCGCTTGTCGTGCTGGCCCTGGTCATGGCCGCCGTCGCTTGCGGCAGCGCGTTCGCCGAGCGCCTGCTGATCATCTACGAGAACGAGAGCACGCAGCCCGCGACCATGGAAATCGCCAAGGGCATCTCCGCGCGTCTGTCAGAGGCAGAGCGCCATGTCGAGATCTATGCCGAACATCTGGACCTCGTGCGCTTCGGTTCGGAAGGCGATCGGCAAAGGCTGATTGCATATGTTCGGGCCAAATATGCCGACAAGCCCATGGATGCCGTTCTGGTCGTGGGGCCTGGGGTGCTTCGGCTGGTGCTTGGCGCGCGCGGCGCGTTTGCGCCGGGCGTGCCTATCGTTTTCGGCGGGATCCGCCAGCCGCCGCAGGATCTGCCCGATGACGTCACCGGCGTGATCAGCCGGTTCGACGTTGCCGGAACGCTGGACCTTGCCCGGCGGCTGCAACCGGACGCGAAGGCGCTGACGATCATGACCGGCTCGGCAACCTTCGACCGTGATTGGGAAAAGACGGCGCGCGAGATCGCCGGCGAGCATTATTCCGGGTTCGATATCGACTATGTCAGCGGATTGTCGCTCGACGGGTTCAAGGCGAAGGCAGCGGCGCTTTCGGCCGACAGCGCACTGCTGATCCTCACCATTTTTGCCGATGCGGACGGGGTGTCCTACGTCCCGCGCGAGGCGGCGAGCAAGGTCGCGGCGTCGTCCGGCGCGCCGGTCTATAGCGTCTACAGCAGTTATTTCGACGGCACTATTCTTGCAGGGCACGTCAGCACCTTCGAGGCGGTCGGTCGGTCGGGAGATGGCGTCTCTGGCCCTGACGCTCTTTGACGGCGGCGGCCTTGCTCCGCCCGTCACGCTGAAAGAGGTGGCGCTGATCGACTGGAAACAGGTGCTGCACCGCGGCATCGACCGCAACAACCTTCCCAAGGACGCGCAGATCCTCAACTACCAGCCGTCCGTATGGGAACAGTTCCGGCTGCTGATCCTTGCCGGGCTCTCGGTCATTGTCGCCCAGGCGATGTCGATTGCGGCGATCGTCTTCCAGAACCGGCGCAACCGCCGGCTCGAAGACACCGTCTCGACGCAGCGGCTGGAGCTTGCGCATATGTCGCGGCGCTCGCAGGTCAGCCAGCTCTCCGGCACGCTGGCGCACGAACTGACCCAGCCGCTGACCTCGATCCTCGCCAATGCCGAAGCGGGGCGCAAGATCGCCGGCTCGAGCGATCCGGACCTCAAGGAACTGGGCGAAATCTTCGACGACATCGTCGCCGACAACCGCCGGGCGGCCAACGTGATCGCCGAGCTGCGCAGCATGATGCGCAAGGGCACCGTCTCCGTCGATGAGATCGATCTCAACGAGGCGGTGCGCTCGACGGTTGCTCTTGTCAACGCCGAGATGGTGGCCCGCCGCACCCAGATCGCCATGACCCTCAGCGCCGAGCCGCTGCCGGTCAAGGCCAATATGGTGCAGTTGCAGCAGGTGCTTCTCAACCTGATCCTCAACGCCAGCGACGCCATGGCGGAGCTGTCGCCGAAGCAGCGCAAGGTTGAAATTGCGACGCGTCTCGACGACAATGGCGCCCGCCAGCTGACTGTCAGCGATGCCGGGCCGGGTATTGCGCCCGAGCAGATGACTGAGGTGTTCAAGCCCTTCGTCAGCACCAAGGAAAACGGCCTTGGGCTGGGTCTCGCCATATGCCGCTCGCTTGTCGAGGCGCGCGGCGGCAAGCTTGTCTTCGATGGCGGGGTGACGCGCGGTGCGCGCGCCATCGTCACGCTACCGCCGGGCTGACGTTTGTTTGTGTCGAGAGCGCCGCGCGCCTGAGGTGTCGAGTTTTACGCATGCCGGGCAGGGGGCTGCCCGCGTCGTGTGGCCATGTTTCATGGGGAGGCTGTCATGGAGAGTAGTGCCGGCACCGTGTTCGTCCTTGACGACGACGAGCGGATCGTGCGCGCCCTGCAGCGGCTGCTGAAGCTCTCCGGCTATGCGGTGAGGCCCTTTGCCGATGCGCAGGCGCTGCTTGGCTGCGCCGATCTGGCGGAGGCCGAATGCATCGTTCTCGACCTTGGCCTGCCGGACACCGACGGGCTCAGCGTCCAGGAAGCACTGACGGCCAAGGCCGGTCATCCCTCCATCGTCTTCCTCACGGGTTGCGCGGACGTTCCCTCAAGCGTCAAGGCGATGAAGGCGGGGGCGGTGGATTTTCTGATGAAGCCGGTCGAGGAAGCCGCATTGCTGGCGGCGATCGATGCGGGCGTGCGGCGCACGCGCGGCGAGCGCGAGGCCGAAGGGCAACTGGCCGAAGTCCATGCCAGGCTGGACACGCTGACGGCGCGCGAGGCCGAGGTGATGCAGCATGTGGTCGCCGGCCGGCTCAACAAGCAGATCGCCGGCGATCTCGGAACCGTGGAAAAGACCATCAAAGTTCACCGCGCCCGGATGATGGCGAAGATGGGGGTCAGGACCGTCGCCGATCTCGTGCGGCTGGTGGAGCACGCGCGGTAGTACCGTTCGAGGAAAACTGTGCAACGGTTCTCCGTCCGGAGTTCTACGATTTCGAAGAGGCAGATGCCGGCGGAACCTTTCGGAAAGCGTGACGTTGACCGTCTTCAAAAACTGGAAACAGGGGGCGTTTGAAATGAGCGATCAGAAATCTTCCGACAAGACACCAACGCCTGATCCGGCGGAGGACAACGCATTCTTTCCCTCACCCTATTCGCTGAGCCAGTTCACGTCGCCGAAGTCCAATCTCAGCGGTGCCGACTACCCACATCCCTACAAGGGCGGCAGGAAGGTGCTGATGATCGGCGCGGACGAGCGTTATCTTCTGACCGACAACGGCACGTTCTTCTCGACCGGCAACCATCCGCTGGAGACGCTGCTGCCGATGTATCATATCGACAAGGCCGGCTTCGCCTTCGACGTGGCGACACTGTCGGGCAATCCGGTGAAGTTCGAATATTGGGCCATGCCCGCCGAGGACGAGGCGGTAAAGAGCTTCTTTGCGGGCTATCGGGCGCAGTTCAAGCAGCCGCTGAAACTGTCCGAGGTGATCGAGGAGGGGCTTGACGACTATGTCGCCATTTTCGTTCCCGGCGGTCACGGCGCCTTGATCGGCCTGCCCGAAAGCGAAGACGTGAAGGCAGTGCTCGAATGGGCGGCGGCGAAGAACAGGTTCGTCATATCGCTCTGCCACGGGCCGGCGGCATTTTTGGCGGTGGGCGATAGCGACATCTATCGTGGCTACAAGATCTGCGCCTTTCCCGATGCGATGGACGCGCAGACACCGGAGATCGGCTACATGCCGGGCCATCTGACCTGGAAATTCGGCGAGAAGCTCACGAACCAGCTGGGCATGGAGATCCTCAACGACGGCATTTCCGGTGCCGTGTATCAGGACCGCAAGCTGTTGACCGGGGACAGCCCGCTGGCGGGCAATGCGCTGGGCAAGCTTTCTGCCGAAGCCCTGCTCAAGGAAATGTCCGGCGCTTGACCTTTCGGGTCGCGGCGGGACCGCGGCGGATCTGGCGGCGACCACGCGGTCGCTGCCGATGCTCCTCCGCGATGCCGCGCGGAGCGGTTAAGACCTCAAGCCGCGTGGCAGACCGCTTCGATGTTGTGTCCGTCCGGATCAAGAACGAAAGCCGCATAGTAGTTCGGGTGGTAGTGCGGGCGCAGGCCGGGAGGACCATTGTCCCTGCCGCCGGCGCCAAGCGCCGCCTCGTAGAAGGCATCGACCTCGGCGCGCGTCTTTGTAACGAAGGCCAGGTGCAGGTGCGCCGGTTTCTCGGCCGTCTGGTACAGGCACAACGAGGATTTGCCGTCCGTGCTCATCTCGACGCCGTGCGCGCCATGATCGACGACTGTGACGCCGAGCGGTGTCAGGGCCTTCAGATAGAAGGCTTCGCTCGCCGCATAGTCGCTGACGCCGAACTTGACGTGGTCGAACATTCCATTCTCCTCTTTGGCTTGCCCGATGGAGGCGATCGTTGCTTCGCCTTCGCGGCCCATTTCGCTCATAGCTTGAATGGCGCCCGTGAGGCAACGATCAGTCAACCGGTGGCGAAGGTCTCGAGATAGACGGTGCAGAGCGGCCGTTTCCGTTTATCAATGACGCGGCGCGGCGCATTGGCCCTAGGTCCAACTGGACCATCGGCCGCCTTCCTCTAACGTTTATGGCATGAGCGAGCGAATGACTGCCATCGCGATCGTGGACGACGACGAACTGGTTCGCCGCGCACTTTCGCGTCTCGTCTCGTCGCTTTCCTTTCAGGCGATCGCCTATTCGTCCGCCGAGGCCTTTCTGCTGGAGGTCAAGGACCGGCTGCCTTTCGCCGCGCTGATCGACCTGCATTTGCCCGGGATGACCGGCCTGGAGCTGCTGGAGGAACTGCGCCGCCGCAACATCCAGCTGAGGGTTATCGTCATCACCGGGTCGGAGCAGGAAGGAACACGCGCGCGCTGTCTTCAGGCGGGCGCCGCCGTCTTCCTCAACAAGCCGGTGTCGCGCGACGCACTGGGCGATGCGATAGGACCGCTTGGTGAGCTGACACCCTGAAGGCGCAGGAGACGCCCTTCTAGCCGAGACACACATCGCGGACGCAGCCGCGTAGCCACCGGTGCGCCGGGTCGGCGTCGAAGCGGGGGTGCCAGAGGAGCGAGATGGTGATCTCGGGCGAGGATGCGGGCAGGGCGAATGTGATGAGGTTTTCGCGCAAGGTGCCGGTGTAGCGCTCGGGCACGCTGGCGATCAGGTCTGACGCGCGGGCGAGCGCCAGCGCCTCGGAGAAGCTGCCGACGGTGACGGCGATCTCGCGCTTCAGGCCGATCGTTGCGAGCGCCGTGTCGATCGGGCCTGCCTCATGGCCGCGGCGGGAGACGTGGATGTGGCGGCCCGCTGCAAAGCGGGCGGGGGTGATTTCGCCCTTGGCAAGCGGGTGGCCGGGCCGGACCACGCCGACGAAACGATCGTGAAACAGCGCCTGGGACTTCAGTTCCGGGCCGGTGGTCTCGCTGACGACGCCGGTTTCGAGGTCGATGTCGCCCTGGCGCAAAGGGTCGCTGTCCCGGTCGAGCTTCTGTGCGAAGCGCAGCCTGACGCCAGGTGCCTCGGCCACCACGCGGGCGACCAGCGCCGCGCCGAAATTCTCGACGAAACCCTCCCGGTTGCGGAGCGTGAAGGTGCGGGCAAGCCGCTTCAGGTCCAGGCTTTCGTGAGGGCGCAGCACGGCTTCGGCCTCTTCCACGAGCGGGCCGATCTGGTCACGCAGCTGAGCCGCGCGCGGGGTGGGGACGAGGCCGCGGCCGGCGCGCACGAGCAGCGGATCGCCGGTCGCCTCGCGCAGCCTCGCCAGCGCCCGGCTCATTGCCGAGGGGCTGAGGTTCAGCCGTCTGGCGGCGCGGGCAACGCTGCCTTCCGAAAGCAGAACGTCGAGGGTGACGAGCAGGTTGAGGTCGGGTCTGGTCATTGTCCCTTGTACCACGCAATCCCGTTTGATGTGGCGTCAAACGCACGAATGAAGTGCAAATGCTGCGCCTTCCGCCATATGTGGCCAAGGATTATTTCTCGGGAAACGATCCTGGAGGGTTTCCCGATGATTTTCACTCGACTTGCGCCGTCCGCCTTTGGCCTCTTTTCCCCATCGCTAACGATCCGGCGGAAGCTGAAAAGGCCTTCGCACAGACGAACCCGCGGCACGCAACCCCCTTGCTTCGATACGGTTCTGCTCGCCGGGCCGCGCCGCGCCATCGTTGAGCCCACGCGCCTGTCACGCGCGGGAGGTGAGCGATGAACTCGGCAGACACGACCCTTGCGCCCGCATCGTCTGCGCCTCCCATCCGCTTCGTGCTCATCAGCCTGTCGCTTTCGATGCTCCTGTCCTCGCTCGGCACCAGCAGCGCCAATGTGGCCCTGCCGGCGCTGGCGGATGCCTTCGGCGTCTCGTTCCAGGCGGTGCAATGGGTGGTGCTTGCCTATCTGCTCGCCGTCACCACGCTGATCGTCAGCGTCGGCCGGCTCGGCGATATCTTCGGCCGGAGGCGGCTGCTTCTCGGCGGCATCGTGCTGTTCACCGCCGCCTCTGTCGTTGCGGGGCTGACGCCGGGTTTTGCGTGGCTGATTGCCGCTCGCGCCGTGCAGGGCCTCGGCGCGGCGATGATGATGGCGCTCACCATGGCCTTTGTCGGCGAGACGGTTCCGAAGGAAAGAACCGGCAGCGCCATGGGATTGCTGGGTACGATGTCGGCAATCGGCACGGCGCTCGGGCCTTCGCTCGGCGGCGCGCTGGTGGCCGGGCCTGGCTGGCGCGCGATCTTCCTCGTCAACGTGCCGCTCGGGCTGGTCGCGTTCTTTCTGGCGCGCCGCCACCTGCCGGCCGACGGCAAGGCCGGGGGCAGGGGGCGCGCTCGCTTCGACGTGCCCGGTACCTTGCTGCTGGCGTTGTCGCTCGGGGCCTATGCGCTGGCGATGACGGCAGGGCACGGCCGCTTCGGCATTGCCAATGTCGGGCTTCTGGCCGCTGCTGCCTTCGGCGTCGGGCTGTTCTTGCTTGTCGAGACCAGGGTTGCCTCGCCCCTGATCCGGCTTTCGATGTTTCGTGACCTGGTCTTAAGCGCCGGCCTTTCGACCAACGCGCTGGTCTCGACAGTCATGATGGCGACGCTGGTGGTGGGGCCGTTCTATCTTTCGCGCGGGGCTGGCCTCGACGCGGCAATGGTCGGTCTCGTCATGTCGATCGGCCCTGTCATCTCGGCTTTCGGCGGGGTGGTCGCCGGCTGGATCGTCGATCGCCTCGGTGCGCCGTCGGTCGTGGCAGTGGGGCTCGTGGCGATGGTTGCCGGTTGCTTCGCGCTGGCGCTGCTGCCCGGCATCGCCGGCGTGGTGGGCTATATCGTGGCAATTGCGATGCTGACGCCCGGCTATCAGTTGTTCCAGGCCGCCAACAACACCGCCGTCATGGCGGATGTGGCGGCGGACCGGCGCGGCGTCGTTTCCGGCCTGTTGAACCTTTCGCGCAATCTCGGCCTCGTCACCGGCGCGTCGGTGATGGGCGCGGTCTTTGCCTTTGCGGTGGCCGCACCGGATATCGCCGGCGCCACGCCGCAGGCGGTGACATCAGGCATGCAGGCGACATTCGTGGTCGCCGGCCTGCTGACCTTGCTTGCGCTCGGGGTTGCGGCCGGCAGCCGTGTGCTGGGCAGAGCGCGCGTGCGCTTGCGAAACGCGCCCTGACCGGGCGTCAGAACCACGGGGAAGCGGCACCGTTTCGCCGGTGCCGCACCGGGGAAGCCTCACGCCGCGGCCGTGCGCTCCAGGCGGAAGCGCAGCGTATCGAAGTCCGGGACGAACCAGATGGCGTTGCCCTTGTTCGTCTCGCGCACGAAGTCGGTCAGCGCCTTGCTGCCATCAAGCTTTTCCTGGATGTCGCCGACGATCGCGCAACGCATGTGATAGTTGACGAATTTCTGGAACACTTCGCCGGCAACACGGGTCGAAAGATCGAGGAAATCGGGGCCGAGCCGTTCGACCGGGATCGCCAGCATGTCGGCCTCGTGCGCCCAGGCATCACCGAGAAAATCATTGGCGTCGCCGGGTGCTGCCAGAAGCCGGCCAGCCTTCGCGGACGTGAGGACGAGTGTGTTTCCGATTTTGATCAGCTGTGTCATGCGCCAAGACGTAGGCGGCAAAGCCCTGGGTTGCAAGAGCTGCGCGTGACAGGCGCTGTCACGCGGCGAGTGCGGCCTTTGCGATGTCGGCGCGATCTGTCGGAGGTCCCGTTTAGGCAGGGCCGGCCCGCTTTCGATATATTTCTATAAATATAACGTCGTAAAAGTTGAACGCGAAGCGAAAGTTATTCCATGTGATGTTCGGCGATTACTCGCGATTATCCCGTTAGAATATTGTGGTTTGATCTAGATCAATGCCCGCGCCTTCTCTGCACTTACTCTGCGACGGGGTGAGTTCTTGTCATGATGCCGTCTCGGGATTGATTTTTACTTTGGGTGGCGCATCTTACCTCAGATTGTGTTGGGGGACGCTGAAATGTCCGGGCTCGTTCAGCAGCAGCCGATCGAAAAGCCGCCGCGTTCAAGGCGTGCGGAGCTTCTCACGTTTCTGGTGCTGGCCTTCGGCATCTGGCCGATCGTCGCCGTTGGCGTGGTCGGCGGCTATGGCTTCCTCGTCTGGATGCTGCAGATCATCTTCGGCCCGCCAGGCCCTCCGGGACATTGAGGCGCGCCATGGATGCCGCACCGCTTTCCCGTCGTGAACTCTTTACCGGCCGCGCTGCCGCAAAGCCCGTGCCTGTTCGGCCGCCCGGCGTTTGCGAGGCGAGCCTTGAGGCCTGCACCGGCTGCGGCGCGTGCGTCGAGCGATGTCCCACCGGCATCATCCGTCTTGAGGGCGGCTTTCCCATCGTCGATTTTGCGCGCGGCGAATGCACCTTTTGCGGCGCCTGTGCGGAGGCCTGTCCCGAGCCGGTGTTCGAGGCGAAGGATGTCAGGCGTTTTCCCCATGTCGCCGCCGTCACCGATACGTGTCTCGCGCGCCGCCACGTCGCCTGCCAGTCCTGCGGCGAAAGCTGTCCCGAGCAGGCGATCCGTTTTCGCCCCGTAATCGGCGGGCCGTTCCTGCCTGAAATCGACGACGCCAGATGCAGCGGCTGCGGCGCCTGCCTCTCGGTCTGTCCCGTCAGCGCGATCGCGGTGAGGGCGTTCGACAGGGAGGTCGCCCATGTCTGAGGCCGCAAGGGCGAAGGCGCGCCAGCGCTATCATATCTCGAGCGCCGTGGTCGCCACGATGCCGAAGAGCACCGAGGCCGTGCTCGCGACGCTTGCCGCAATGGACAACGTCGAAGTCCACGGCCACGGCGGCGGCAAGATCGTCGTCGTCATCGAGGGCAGAAGTACGGGTGCGCTCGGCGACTGCCTGACCCAGATCTCGCTCATCGACGGGGTGATCTCGGCCAACATGGTTTTCGAGCATGTCGAAATGGAAGAGGAAGGGCAGGAGCCATGAGCGGACAACTGACGCGGCGTGACATTCTGAAGGCCCACGCGGCCGGCATCGCCGCCGCGACGGCCGGCATAGCGCTACCTGCGGCCGCACAGCCGGTGCCGGGCGGTGTCAACGCGCTGGAGATCAAATGGTCCAAGGCGCCGTGCCGCTTCTGCGGCACGGGCTGCGGCGTGATGGTGGGCGTGAAGGAAGGCCAGGTGGTCGCCACCCACGGCGACATGCAGGCCGAGGTCAACCGCGGCCTCAACTGCATCAAGGGCTATTTCCTCTCCAAGATCATGTATGGCGCGGACCGGCTGAAGACACCGCTCCTGCGCAAGCGCGGCGGCGCCTATGCCAAGGACGGCGAGTTTGAGCCCGTCAGTTGGGACGAGGCCTTCAACGTGATGGCCGAGCAGGCAAAGAAGGTGCTGAAGGAGAAGGGGCCGACGGCCGTCGGCATGTTCGGCTCCGGCCAATGGACGATCTTCGAGGGCTATGCCGCGACCAAGCTGATGCGGGCGGGCTTCCGCTCCAACAATCTCGACCCCAATGCCCGCCACTGCATGGCGTCGGCTGCCGTCGCCTTCATGCGCACCTTCGGCATGGACGAGCCGATGGGCTGCTACGACGATTTCGAGAACGCCGACGCCTTCGTGCTCTGGGGCTCGAACATGGCGGAGATGCACCCGATCCTGTGGACCCGCGTTGCCGACCGGCGTCTCGGCCAGCCGCATGTGCGCGTCGCGGTGCTTTCGACCTTCACCCATCGCAGCATGGATCTCGCCGACATCCCCGTCGTCTTCAAGCCGGGCACCGACCTCGTCATCCTCAATTACATCGCCAACCACATCATTGAGACCAACCGCGTCAACGAGGACTTCGTCAACAAACACACGAAGTTTGCCCGAGGGGTCACCGACATCGGCTATGGTCTCCGTCCCGACAATCCTGTCGAGGTCAACGCCGCCAATTCGAAGGATCCGGGCAAGACCGAGCCGATGGATTTCGCGGCGTTCAAGGAATTCGTTTCCGAGTACACGCTGGAGAAGACCGTCGAGATGACCGGCGTGGAGCCGGAATTCCTGGAGCAACTGGCCGAGCTCTATGCCGACCCGAAGCGCAAGGTCATGTCGCTCTGGACCATGGGCTTCAACCAGCATGTGCGCGGGGTGTGGGCCAACCAGATGGTCTATAACCTGCACCTTCTGACCGGCAAGATCTCCGAGCCCGGCAACAGCCCGTTCTCCTTGACCGGCCAGCCTTCCGCCTGCGGCACCGCGCGCGAGGTCGGGACCTTTGCGCACCGGCTGCCGGCCGACATGGTGGTGACCAATCCCGAGCACCGCAAGCATGCCGAGGAGATCTGGCGCATTCCGCATGGCATCATCCCGGAAAAGCCCGGATATCACGCCGTGCAGCAGGACCGGATGCTGAAGGACGGCAAGCTCAATTTCTACTGGGTGCAGGTCAACAACAATGTCCAGGCGGGACCGAACACCGCCAACGAGACCTGGCAAGGCTACCGCAACCCGGACAATTTCATCGTCGTCTCCGATGCCTATCCGACGATCACGGCGATGAGCGCCGACCTGATCCTGCCGGCCGCCATGTGGGTGGAGAAGGAAGGTGCCTACGGCAATGCCGAGCGACGCACCCACGTCTGGCACCAGCTGGTGCAGGCGCCCGGAGAGGCGCGCTCCGACCTCTGGCAGATGGTGGAGTTTTCCAAGCGCTTCCTCACCGACGAGGTGTGGCCGAAGGAAATCCTCGACGCGAGCCCCGAATATCGCGGCAAGACCTTGTTCGACGTTCTCTTCAAGAATGGCGAGGTCGATCGCTATCCGCTGACCGACGTCAGCGCCGAATACGACAACAATGAAGCCAAGGAGTTCGGCTTCTATATTCAGAAGGGAATGTTCGAGGAATATGCCGAATTCGGCCGCGGCCACGGCCATGATCTCGCACCCTATGACACCTACCACGAAGTGCGGGGGCTGCGCTGGCCCGTCGTCAACGGCCAGGAGACACGCTGGCGCTACCGCGAGGGCTTCGACCCCTATGTGAAGGCGGGCGAGGGCGTGAAGTTCTACGGCAACAAGGACGGCAAGGCGGTGATCCTCGCCGTGCCCTACGAGCCGCCGGCCGAGTCTCCCGACGAGGAATACGACACCTGGCTGGTCACCGGCCGGGTGCTCGAACATTGGCATTCGGGCTCGATGACCATGCGGGTGCCGGAACTCTACAAGGCGTTTCCGGGCGCCCGCGTCTTCATGAATGCCGAAGACGCCCGCAAGCGCGGCATCAACCAGGGCATGGAAGTGCGCATCGTCTCGCGCCGCGGCGAAATCCGCTCGCGCGTCGACATCCGCGGCCGCAACCGCATGCCGCCGGGCGTCATCTTCGTTCCCTGGTTCGACGCCAGCCAGCTCATCAACAAGGTTACGCTCGACGCCACCGATCCCATCTCCAAACAGACGGATTTCAAAAAATGCGCGGTCAAGATCGTTCCCGTTACGCTCTAGAGCGTTTGCGCAGCTTTAAAGGAAGCTTCCTGAAGCGCCCCGCATGGATGGCTGTTGCCGCCGGCCTCCTGGTGTTCGTCACCACGGCTGCGGTTGCTCAAGTTGCCGAAAAGCTGGTGCCGCAGCTCGAAGGCCCGACGCCGCAGATGGCGACGGGGGCGGCCGCACCGCTGCCGAAGTGGGTGGTCGACGACAAGCGCAAGATGCGCGCCTATCCCGACCAGCCGCCGGTGATCCCGCATTCGATCGAGGGCTACGAGCTTTCGGTCAACGCCAACCGTTGCCTGTCCTGCCACAAGCGCGAATTCACCCAGGATTCCGGCGCGCCGATGATCAGCGTCACCCATTACATGACGCGCGACGGGCAGATGATCGCCGACGTTTCGCCGCGGCGCTATTTCTGCACGGCCTGCCATGTGCCGCAGGCGGACACCAGCCCGCTGGTGCCGAGCAATTTCAAGGATATGAGCGAATTGGGCTTCAAGCCGGCCGGAAGCGAGTGACGACATGATCGCCTGGATCAGGAAAATCATCCTTTGGGCCTGGGGCATCATGACGACGCCGGCCGGCACGCTCGGCCTTGGCTTCCTCACGCTCGGCGGTTTCATCGGCGGCGTGATGTTCTGGGGCGCCTTCAACACGGCGCTCGAGATCACCAATACCGAGAAGTTCTGCACCTCCTGTCACGAGATGCACGACAACGTCTTCCAGGAGCTGACGCGCACCATCCACTTCTCCAACCGCTCGGGCGTGCGCGCCAGTTGCCCGGACTGCCACGTGCCGCACCAGTGGACCGACAAGATCGCCCGCAAGATGCAGGCGTCGAAGGAGGTCTGGGGCAAGATCTTCGGCACGATCAACACCCGGCCGAAATTCCTCGCAAAGCGCCTGGAGCTGGCCCAGCACGAGTGGGCGCGCATGAAGGCCAATGACAGCCTGGAATGCCGCAACTGCCATTCCTCCGTCGCCATGGACCTGCAGAAGCAGACGCAGCGCGCGGCCGAGATCCACACGCGATATCTCCTTTCCGGCAAGGCGACCTGCATCGACTGCCACAAGGGCATCGCCCACGAGCTGCCCAACATGGAAGGCATCGACCCCGGCTGGAAGATGCCGCCGGAGCTGGAGGGCAAGAAGATGGCGGGCCAGACGCCGATCGACGATCTCCGGCAGGCGATGGCGGATCTGCATATGCAGGCGCAGTAGACGCGTCGGCCCCGCCTGAGCCGCATTGAATTCTCCAGGGCTATGCCGGCGCGGTCCTAGGGCAGTGTGAGGCCAACAGAGCCTCCATTTCGCCAAAGGGCCAAGCAAGCGACGGGCTGTGCAGGCGCCAACAATGCGTCCCTTATTCCTGTGCTTGTCACAGGAATCCAGCCGCGTCGCGTCCGCGGCGCGAGGGGCCTGGTTTCCAGGAGGCGACGTGCCAAGACCGGACTTCCCGCCGTGCCGACGCACGGCTGCTGGATCTCTGTGACGAGCACAGAGACGAGGGTGGGGCTGGCCTCGTGCCAAGCCGCCAGATGAGGGATGTGGGTTGGAGGCTTTGAGCCATCGGCGCATATTCGGATCTGCGGCGATGGCCTCGTCGAGCAGCGCTCTTCTCTCTTCATTTCCCCGCGCCAAAATTTTTTCAGAAAATATTCGACAGTGCTGTCGGCACCGCCTTTTCCCGTTCGTCATTTAGACAGGCAAGCCAATCTGGCTTCCGTCACCAGAGCGGGATAGGAAAAAAATCCGCGTGGGTCTTTTGCCCGCAACCTGCTCTACCTATTTGGGTTTCACCACGCCGGCACCCCCAGAGGTCACGAGGACCGGGACCGGTGTGACAGAGGAGAATGGACAATGCGCGTAGTGGTTTTTGTAAAGGCGACCGAGGACAGCGAAGCGGGCAAGATGCCTTCGACCGAGCTTCTGGAAGCCATGGGCAAGTACAACGAGGAACTGGTCAATGCCGGCATCATGCAGGCGGGCGAGGGGCTGCATCCTTCGTCGCGCGGCGCCCGCGTCGCCTTTGACGGGGCAAATCGCATGGTCATCGACGGCCCGTTTGCCGAGACCAAGGAACTGGTCGCCGGCTTCTGGATCTGGACCGTCAAGGACATGGACGAGGCAATCGCCTGGGTGAAGCGTTGCCCGAACCCGATGCCGGGCCCGAGCGAAATCGAAATCCGTCCGGTCTTCGAGGCCGCCGATTTCGGCGACGCCTTGACGCCGGAAATCGCCGCCCGGGACGAGCAGCTGCGCGAGAAGATCGCCAACCAGTAAGGACATCAATCCCTAGACGTTTAAGGGTGGGCTTGCCCATCACCCGATCCCTCTCCCTGCCACGCGGGGAGAGGGAAAAATGCGACGATGCTGTCGTCGGCGATCCGCCTCAAGTATTTCCCGTAGTGATTGTATTAACCATGTTTGGTTACCTCTTTTCAGGGGCTTTAACCGGAGTGGGGCAATGGTCAGGGCGAGCGGTTTCGTCATTTTTCTTCTTTCAAGTGTGCAACTGGCGGCGGCGGCCGATATCGACGGTCCGCTGGTTGGGCCGCAGGACGCCTATGAGGTGCCGGTGGAGCAGGCATCGGGCGGCATCACCGGCTATATCGAGGGTTCCTACGCCGCCGGCGTCGATACACCCGGCGATATCGATACGGACGCATGGGACCTGCGCGGGGCTGTAAACTTCAATGCCGGCGCGGGCATGAACCTGCAGGTCGATCTCGGCTATACGCGCGCTTCTTACGAGGATGCCGATACGAACAGCTATGACGGCGCGCTGCACGGTTACTATCGCAACGATCTCTATGCCGCGGGTCTCTTTGTGCAGGCGGCACGCCTCGATCCGGGCATTGGCGTCGACCTCAACGATTACATGGGCGGTGCCGAAGCGGCCTATTTCCTCGATACCTGGACGCTGCATGGTGCGGTCGGCTATGGCCAGGCGACCGTGCAGGACTTCGACGACATCGACGCCAACCACTACATGGGTTCGCTCGGCGCCCGCATCTACGCGACCGACAATCTGCGCTTCGACGTCGATGGCTCTCTCCATCGCATCAGCGAGGACGACATCGACTACGATCTGCGCAGCCTGAAGCTGACGGCGAACTACCGGCTGGAGACCGTGCCCGTCACGCTCTTTGCCGGCTACAAATACACCAACGAGGAGCTGTCGGGCTTGAGCGCCTCGGTCTCCGGCGACACGAGCACCATTTTCGGCGGCCTGCGCTTCTCCTACGGTTCCGCGACGCTGAAGGAAGAAGAGCGCCTCGGCCCGGTCTGGTCCAGCAACCGCCTGTCGTTCTGACCTGAAAGCCCGGCAGTCGTAAGCCATCCCGTGCTGCCCCGCATATCGGGGCGGCCGCAAGGGTTGGCACGGCGGGGCGGCGACTTTCTTTTCAACGTGAAGTTCAGCCGCCACAATGTCTGGTGGCGTTTATTAGCGTGTGCTAACCTCCCGGCGCCAAGAGAGCAAGAGGGAGGCGAACATGGATCTTACACGTCGTGCCGTCGCTTTGGGAGGCGCTGGCCTGCTGGCGTCAGCTTCGTTTTTACCCGCGAATGCGCTGGAATCGCCACTTTTCGACCCGGTCGAGGCTGCCGACGATTTCTGGCTCGCGGTGGAGGCCTATATCTACGGCTATCCGCTGGTGACCACGGAAATGACCCGGCGGGTCGTCACCAATGTCGCGCAGCCCGAAGGCAGCAAGGGGCCGATGGGCCACATCATCAAGCTCAGGCAATACCCGAACGCGTCCTTCAAGGACGTCACGGCGCCCAATGCCGATACGCTCTATACGACCGCCTTCGTCGATGTGGGCAAGGAACCGTGGGTGCTGTCGATCCCCGACATGAAGGATCGCTTCTTCCTGTTTCCGATGCTCGACGGCTGGACGACGGTGTTCCAGGTCCCGGGCAAGCGGACGACCGGCGGAGGGGCGCAGGCCTACGCGATCACGGGTCCGGGCTGGGAGGGCAGCCTCCCGGACGGTGTCACCGAATACAAATCGTCAACCAGCATCGTCTGGATCCTCGGGCGCATCTATTGCGATGGCACGCCGGAGGATTATGCGGCGGTGCATGCGCTGCAGGATGAGTGCAAGCTTTGTCCGCTCAGCGCCTATGGCAAGGACTGGACGGCGCCGGCCGGCAAGGTCGATCCGTCGATGGACATGAAGACGGCGGTGCGCGAGCAGGTCAACCGCATGGACGCGGTCGAATATTTCACGCTGCTTTGCGAGCTGATGAAGACCAATCCGCCGACGGCGGCGGATGGCGAGGCGGTGGCCAAATTTGCCGAGATCGGCATCGTGCCCGGCAAGGATTTCGACAAGAACAAGCTCGATGCGGCCTTCGTCTCACGCATTCCCCCCATGGCGTTCCATCGTATCATGCTGCACTTCAAGTTCAGCGATGGCGACGTGCAGAACGTCAACGGCTGGGGCTTTACCACCAAGACCGGCATCTACGGCACCAACTATCTGCAGCGTGCGCTGGTCACGGCGATCGGGCTTGGCGCCAACCGTCCGCAGGATGCGATCTATCCGACGTCGCTGAGGACCAAGGACGGCCTGGTCTCGCGCGCCTACAACGGCGCCAACACATACGTCGTCACCTTCCCCAAGGGGCAATTGCCACCGGTGCGCGGCTTCTGGTCGATCACCATGTACGACGAGAACTATTTCTTCGTCGACAATCCGCTCAACCGCTATTCGATCAGCGCCCGGGTAGGCCTTAAGGAAAACCCGGACGGTGCGACCGAGATCTACATCCAGAATGAATCGCCCGGCAAGGACAAGGAAAGCAACTGGCTGCCGGCACCCAAGGGCAAGTTCATCCTGATGATGCGGCTCTATTGGCCCGACGACAGCCCGCCGTCGGTTCTCGACGGCTCGTGGAGCATCCCGCCGGCCAAGAGGACGGGGTAGGCAAGCGATCCACGCTAACCGGGAGGTGGCGGGTACCGGCCAACATGAGCGGCTGCTGAAGAAGTTTACCAAGGGGTAAAAGTGGGTCGTGGCACATCCACTTTCGGGGTGGCTCCTGTATTTGGTCCTCCGGCCGGTATCCCGTACTAGAACTGGCGAGAACACGCTCTGCTTGGCTAGCCTAAAGAGGTGTAAGAATTAGGCTCGTAGGATAGCGGGCATCCGAGACTTGCATCATTCGGATAGCCTCTGGAGTGCGAGTAAAATCGCTGATGGATCGGGGATCAACTGGTCAATGAGTAATCTCATCGTATCGTTCCTGCAGGAAGGCGTTTATCTGCGAACGGCGAGCCGCCTCGACGAACTCCAGCATCCGCTCTAAATCGGCATCCTCGAGGACGAGCATGTAGCCTCGACCATCGTTTGCTGCATCACGGCAGGCAGCAATTATTCGCGCTCTGTTTTCGAGCCTGCGACATACCATGATGCCAAAGAATCCCCGTTGATGTCCGAACCTTGAGGTCAACTGATCGAACTCGGGATTTGCAACGTCTTTCGTATAGTTCTTGCATTCGATCATCACGCTGATGGCGCGCGTTTGCGGCGCCTGTAGCATCCGAAGGAAGAATCCACTCTCGCCGGATGTCGTAAATTTGATGTCGATCCGCTTTCTACCCTCATGAATTTCGCGCTCTTTCACTGGGCAAATTAGCTGCGGGTAGAAAAGAAACGTGCATATACCCATCGCTATACGATGATATTCGCCCGCGCTGGCGTTGCCACTGGCAACTTGCGAAAGGCGGTCAATTAGCGCGCGGGCGAAGGCTGTTTCGTCGAAGTCCTCTTCAAAATCTCTTGATCTAAGCGGCCCTTTCGCGCCCTTTAGGCGCTTATATGCTTCCAATACTTCGGGATGCTGTTGCACGAATGTGGCCAGTTCATCCTTGACGAAGGGATGACGCTCTTTGACAGATTTCTTCGTGACATAGGGTGTTCCATCTTTGAATGTCTGCACCAATGCGCTTCGGCTGTCCAAATATTCTTGCCGAAGAAACGCGATCATGTGGTGGTTCCAAAATTCTTGGCTGTTTAGTGAAAGCGCTCGCCGGACCGAGAATTTCGGTACAAGCAGGACTGGCATTCCGTTCGCAATCGGCAGGTCGTAATATTCTGCTTGCCAATCCAATCGGTCGATTGACCAGTGTGGCCCAAGACTTCCGACCCGCTGCGTGGGAACACCGAGAAGGTCGCACTGATTTTTCGTATAGGTTGCGAGCTTTCCGCGTAGAATGTTCGTGGTCAGGTCCGAGATTGTATCCGGTCCAACGCCATTGATGAACAATTCTGCCTCTGAGATGTCTGAGAGTAACCCAGTGCTGAAAGCTCGGCTTTGCCGAAGAGCTCGCGCCAGGTCATTGGCTTTTCCCCGTCCAACTCCTCTTCCGCTCGGAAGGCCAGAGGATTGCCCTAGAAAGGTCTCGTTTGGCTCATGCAAATTTCCTAGAAGATGCTCCGCCCTGCCAGTATTTTCGGCGCGCAAGGCATCGAGTACTTCATTGAAAAAAGAGCGAATATGATCGCCGCAACTCGCAGACCATTCATCGTCTCGAATCTGAATGGCGTAGGGGTCTAAATAGAGTTTATTGTCCGTGGTTACATCAACGTCCACGAAATCTAACTCTGCTTGTGAAAGATTGCCCCCAAATACAGAAAAGAATCTCATTAAGTCCTCACGATGTTGATGCAATGTAGGGTGGCATAGCGCCAAAATCAATCAGAAGTACACGCGCTTGCGCTCTGAAAGTGAAGTTAACAAGGGGGCTGGATTTGGGGATCCCCGCACGTCTCCGAGGAAGGCGGGCACCTGCACATGTTTGTTGCTCTGCTAGCGGGCGCTACTGCCAACAACGACTCTGGTCTGGCTCCCTGACCATTCTAGTCGTTGCTAAAACGCGATAATTGTCGGAAGCTCTGCTTCACCAACCGGGCCATGCCAGACTATGACAGCAGCCTCGATCACCGGACTTGCTCATCGCGGCGATGCCCGCATCTGCCGCGGGTGCTGGGACCAGATGCATGTGCCGATCCCGATCCGCGGGCCCCTGGCGCTGCCGTTTCGGGCCTTCGGCATTACCCGCAGCAAGATGAACCCCAACATCTGCACGATCTGCGAGCGCTCCTTCCGTTACGTGAAGAAGCAGAGTCACGTTGCGGCAAGCGCGACCATCCTCTTCGCCGACATCCGCGGCTTCACCCATCTGTCCGAGCGGATCGAGCGGGTGAGGCTCAGCCAAATCGTCAGCCTGTTTCAGGACCGCTGTGCGGAAGGCATCTGGGCGCATGACGGCATCGTCAACAAGACGATGGGCGACGGGCTGATGGCCATCTTCAATTTTCCGATCGTCAGGAAGGATCACGCGGAAGCGGCGATCCGGGCGGCGCTCGACATCCAGCGGCTCTGCGCGGACGCACTTGGCAGCCTGGATCTTGACTGGCTGGGTGGGCAACCGCTGGGCGTCGGTGTCGGCATCCACTCCGGCGATGTCGAGATCGGCGAGTTCTCGAGCTTCCGCAGCGACTTCACCGCGATCGGCGGCACCGTCAACCTCGCGTCGCGGCTTGAATCCCAGGCCGAAGCCGGCGAGATCCTGCTTTCGCCGGAGACGGCCATGCAGGCAGGCGCATTGGCGGCGGATGCGACAACACGGCTGCTGACGCTCAAGGGCATCGAGCAGCCGGTGGAGGCGAGGGTGCTCGATCATTTCATTGTTTCGTCGAAACAGTGAAATGATCTAATTCTCTGCTATTACGCGATTCCGGACGGAAAACCGTTCTACATTTTTCCTGGAATTGCTCCAGTGAAACGCGGTTGAGCTTCGCCGCGCCGTTTGCCGGCTACAGCGCACCCTCATCGGCAACCGAGGTCACCTCGGCAACCTTGCCGCCGGAGACGAGGCAGCGCCATTTGGCGCGCTCGGGGCCGACCCCGATGATCACCGCGCTATTGGCCTGAGACATGTCCGAGCTCAGGGTCACGACGTCGGGGTTGTTGGTCTGCTTGGCGACGGCCTGTTCGCAGGCGCGTTCATCGGGCGGGTTTCCGCCGCGCAGTGCCGCCGCCGTCGCCTCTGACGTCGAGGGCCGTGGCGGCGTCGACGATGCCGACGTTCCCGAGCAGGCCGATAGGCTGAGCAGGGCTGCGAGTGGTGCGATTGTGCGGATCAGATTTTGCATGGCCGTTCCCGTTCTTGGAGCGAACGATCGCTCCCGGCTGATTTTTTCTCAGCTTTCCATGAAATCGTGCGTTGATCCAGTGTCGGGTTCGTCTGTTGCGGCAGCGTCACGCTACGCCGTTTCCCGACTGATCAAAGCCGGGCCGCGATCTTCCGGCTTCGCGCCTTGCGCTTTAAGCCGTTGATTTCTCGCCTGTCGTTATCACAGAACCGCTGCGCGAAACGCTTCAGAACCAGAGGTCGCGCGCGCATTTGCCATCGGAGGGCAGGTCTTCAAACGTGTCGAAGCCATCGAAGCGATTGACGGGCAGGTCGGCGACCAGCTCGGGTGCCGTGTGTCTCAAGTTGACGGCCATGCGCCGGCGGCCCTTGTCGTCGATCTCAAGGCTGCGCCAGGCGAGAACACCGGCACAGGTCGGGCAAAAGCGGATCTCGAGCGTGGGCTCCGCCTCGTCGGCGCGGATATAGGACGCAGTCTTGCCGGTGAGCGTGATGCGTTCGCCTTCGTAATCGTAGGCCCAGAGCGCCCCGTGCCGCCGGCACATCGTGCAGTTGCACACGACGATCCTGCCGGGGTCGCCCTCAAGCGTCCAGTTTGCGCCGCCGCAGTGGCATGAGCCCTTGAGCATGGGTGGAAATCCTCCGGTTGATGCGGGAGCGCGATAGTGCACCAACGCTTGCTGAACGCAACCGGTTCCTGAGGGTTTGCTGTCTCGTTTCCCGGACGCAGACGCCGGAAGCGGCCCACGGGTTTGACAGGCGCGAGCCGATCTGAGGCTCAGTCGTCTTGCGGCTCGAGCAGCGAGGTCTTCAATTGGCGCGTCTGATCAGGAAGCCCGTGCCGCGCCCGATTGGCGGGCCGTGTCGTCGAGCGAAAATGAACGGGATCCCAGAGGTCCCATCCGATCCGATGCAGTTCCCGGAAGTCCATTTCGGACAGATTGCTCATTGCCGATTTCCTTTTCTTGCGCGCGCGGCCGCGGGCTGTCTCGGATCGATCGATCCGCACCACCTTTTCCTTGCCCAGCCTCGCATTCGACCTCACAGGTCCCTTCTCCCCGCGGGGGCGGGAAGAAGGGACCTTGCGGCGCTCTCGGCGTCCACATCCTTGCGTTCGGGCATGGCTCCTGTCGCTGGGCGGGCGGAAGGAGCCGGATGGTAGCGGAGCCGGGCGCTCGCCGCGTTCCCTCTCTCCGGGGCAAGGAGAGAGGGCAGAGAGGGTAACGGCAAGCGTTGTGGCCGCATTCGGCCGGGCAAAGGCGTCAATATAAGACTGGTTCTGAAGTCGTTTCCGGTTCGTCGGACCCAAGCCGACGGATGCGTCTCTCGGGAAGGTGCGTCCTTCTCCGACGGGCGGATTGCGACAACATTGCGCGCGCTTTGATGGAGCAAAAATTTAAGGGCAGACGGCCCATATCAATCCTCGTCGAGGATGCGCGGCTCGGGATCGCCTTCCCATTGGAAGGTGATGGTGCGGCCCTGGCGGATGTTCTGGATAACGGCCGGGCGGAAGACGGCGAGGCATTCGCCGAGGGGATCGCGCGCGGAGGGATAGATCAGGCCGTTGCCACCCTCGGCAAGGATCATGGCGGCAAGCGCCTGGCCGGCGGGATAGGCGGTGGCCGTGTCCGGGTCGAGATAGGCGGCACCCGTTTCGCCGCGCGCATCGTGGAAGCGGCAGGTAAAACCGGCGATCAGTTCTCGGTAGCGGCCGATGTCGTGGAAGCTGCCGGCTTCTCGCAGCGCCCGGGTGCGGTGATAGACGATCTCCGCCTCGCAGGTCTGAAGCGCGCGCGGCCCGAAGGCGCAGTACCAGGCGCCGCGCTCCTCGCCGTTGAAGCGGTTGCCGGGCGGGCGCGCGTGGCAGAAGGCGGCGTTGATCATCGACCAGCCATAGCCGTAGGATGCGTTCAACAGCTCGGCCGGATCGACGCCTGAGGGAAGGGCGAGAGGGCTCAGCCGCGCCGAGGTCATCGCCTCCAGCCGGTTGAGGATCTCGATCTCGTCATCGTCGTCCGCAAGCGGCTTGACCGCGGGCTCGTTGATGTAGGCGGTGGAGATCAGCCTGACGGTCGCCGGCTCGTTGAAGTCGATTTCGGGAAGCATGGGCCGGGCGATCACAGGCCGCCGCGCAGGCCGTCGAGGTAACGCCGCACCTTCAACATCACCGGAATGCCGCCCTCGATCATCAGCTCGACCGGCGCGCGACCGTAAAACAGCGGGCCCGAATTGACCGCCTTTGGCCATTGATAGGTGAGCGGCCCGTTGAAGAACAGCCGCAACCCCTTGAAGATGCCAACGATCAGGCTCGCGCGCATGCGCTTGTCCTGGTCGAGCCGGCCCTTGAAGTCGCCGGCCTTCATCCGATTCCAGGTGGCGATCGGCACGTCGAAGAGCTGGGCTGCTTCCCTGTTCGTCAGGTTCCAGAGGTCGCAGGCCTTCACCACAGCCTTGACGATCACCGCTTCCTCATGCCGGGCGGCGGCGCGATCGGGAGCAAAAGCCGGTTGGGCGTTGGTCATTGCCGTCTCCTATGAACTGCCGTTGTGTATCATATGATATGAAATGGCGATGTTGGGCGGGAAGTCAAGGGGGGTGCGGTGCACGGAGTGAGGAGAAGCGGCCCCTCATCCCCCTGCCGGGACCTTCTCCCCGTCAAGACGGGGAGAAGGAGAGTTGCCGCGCCCGCCCGCAACTTTCGCCATACGCTGGCGGTAGCCGGGATGAGCCGCGCGTGCCACACGTCTCCTTCTCCCCGTGACTACGGGGAGAAGGTCCCGGCAGGGGGATGAGGGGCTTCTCGTCGACGGTGCGCGCCCCGAGGGACAAGCCTCAAAAGCTGTTGCGGCTTTCGCTCCTTGGATCGCCGTCCACCTGATGCGGCGCGTAGAGATCGCCGCGCGCCTTGCGGCGCCAGGGACGTGCAAGGTTGCCCGGTTCGATCCGGATATCGGCGATGGCAATGGCGGGGGAGCCGTCCGTCGGGCAGAGCGCGGCCCACTGACCGCCCGGGGCGGCGATGCCCGACGGCGCGATCACGCTCTGCGGCGCGTGTGCCGCGTAGCTGACCCAAAAGCTGTTGCTTGCAGCGTGTCCCAAAATCTCTGCGGCGAAGGGTGGTGCCGCGGACGGCGTTTCGCCGGTGGTTGAGAACAGCACGCAGTCGGCGTCGAGGCGCTCGTATTCGGTGAAGAGTTCCGGATAGTGGGTCTCCATGCCAAGCGCGCAGCCGAAGCGGATGCCGTCGACGTCGAAGGTGACAGGGCTCTTGCCCGGTGTGTACATGAACGAGATCTTGGTGTTGGAGAGCATGCGCTCGTCGTAGCGCGTCACCAGTTCCCCGCGATCCGAGACGACGTAGAGGCTGTTGTGCGGGCGGTTTGGCGAGGTCAGCCGATGAACCGAGCCGAAGACAGTCCAGAGACGCAGCTCGCCCGCAAGCCTTATGCTCGCGTCCAGCTCCTCGCGCAGAACCGCCCATTCGAACCGGGTCCAGTCGGACGGGCCGACTTCTGCGGGGCCGATCTCCGACATGATGCGCTTGTTGGGCGCGCATGTGGCGCCCTCGGGGAAATGCAGGAGCCGCGCGCCGGCGTCCCGAGCCTGCCGCATCAGCACCCGCATCTCCGCACCCGCGGCGCGAAGGGTGGATACGTCGCGCGGATCGGTGAACAGCGCGGTCTGGGCGACGGCAATGCGCAGCGTTCGGGCGTCAAGCGGCGCCGGCGGCGGCTGACGGAAATGTCGGAGGGCTGCGCTATAGGATTCGCCGGTTTTAGCGGCGCGCGCGCGGACACGGCGCTTGAAGTTTCGGTTTTGCGTCATTGTCAGGCCTTTCACGTCCCGGACGCACGTTCCCCAGCAACCACGCCCGAGATGATCGGACCAGGACAAGCGACCCGAGACGAAAAGTCCCTTTGCCTCCATTCTAAGACCCTGCTGGGGAAGGCCGTGGGAGGTTGGGCGCGGGGTCACGCCGGAATGGGAGCCTGTCCAATCGGTTGCGATTCGTCAATCGCGGCGCTCGGGTGGGGCGAGGTGCTGCGACCGGCAAGAGCCTTGCCCATCACGCCAATTCGATTTTACTCGGGCGACAACCGTCGATAGGCTTTCGGGCTTGTTGATGGGAGTAAGAGCCATGAAGCGCGCACTTGCAGCGATCGCATTCGCCCTGGCCTGTTCCGGCACGGCGACTGCGCAGGACACCAGCATGAGTTTCTTCGTCACCAGCGTTAACCCCGGCAAGGGCGGCGATCTCGGCGGCCTTGCCGGCGCGGACGCCTATTGCGACACGCTCGCCAAGGCGGCGGGATCGTCGGGCAAGAGCTGGAAAGCCTATCTTTCGACGGATGCGGAAAACGCCAAGGACCGGATCGGCGCCGGGCCATGGTACAACGCCAAGGGCGAGAAGATCGCCGATGACGTGGCATCGCTCCACAGCGACAAGAACAACCTGACCAAGCAGACGGCGCTCAACGAAAAGGGCGAAGTGATCAACGGGCGCGGCGACACGCCCAACCGCCACGACATCCTGACGGGCTCCAAGGCCGATGGCACTGCGGCGGCGGAGACCTGCGGCAACTGGACGATGGGTGGCGCAGACGGCGCGGCGATCGTCGGCCATAGCGACCGCACGGGACTGAACGATTCCGCCGAAGCCAAATCCTGGAACGCCTCGCATGCGACCCGCGGCGGCTGCACGGTCGAGGCCTTCAAGGGCACGGGCGGCGAGGGGCTGTTCTACTGCTTCGCCGTAAAGTAGGGCGCCGCGCGTTCAGGTGAGCGCGAGGGGCGTTTCGACGCTCCGTCCGGTGGCGCTTGGCGGATGTCGCTTCACACATGCGGCGCGAGCAGCGACAGATCCGCCTCGCCGAGCCGGTCCTTGGCGCTCCAGAGCTGATGCCAGTAGGGGTAGATGACCGGCGGCAGGCTGACGGCGTCGAGCAGTTCCTTTTCCTCGTCGGAGAGCTTCAGGCTGGCGGCGGCAAGGTTGTCTGTAAATTGCGCTTGCGTGCGGCCGCCGATGATGACGGAGGTCACGCCCTTGCGGCCGATCAGCCAGGCCAGCGCCACTTGCGCCGGCGAAACGCCGCGTTCACTTGCTATCGCCACCAGCATGTCGACGATCTTCCACAGCCGCTCCTCGTCGCGGATCGGCGGCTCTTTCCAGCCTGCGAGCTGGCGGGTGCCGTCAGGCGTCTCGTTGCGCCGGTGCTTGCCCGAAAGCAGGCCGCCGGCAAGCGGGCTCCAGACGAGAACGCCGAGCCCCTGGTCGATCGCGATCGGCAGAAGCTCGTATTCGGCTTCGCGGGCTTCGAGCGTGTAGTGGATCTGCTCGCTGACGAAGCGCTGCCGGCCGTCAAGCGCGCTGATGCCGAGCGCCTTCATGATGTGCCAGCCGGAATAGTTGGAGCAGCCGATATAGCGGATCTTACCGGCGCGCACGAGGCTGTCGAGCGCCTCCATCGTTTCTTCGAGCGGTGTCAGCCCGTCCCATTCGTGCACCTGGTAGAGATCGATGACGTCGGTCTTCAGCCGCTTCAAGCTTGCCTCGCAGGCGGCGATCAGATGGTAGCGCGACAGGCCGCCGTCGTTCGGTCCAGGGCCCATGTTGAAGCGCGCTTTGGTCGCGACCAGCACGCCGTTCTTGCGCGTGCCTCCGAGCACCTCGCCGATGATCTCCTCGCAGGCGCCGGTCGAGTAGATGTCGGCCGTGTCGATCAGGTTGACGCCGGCATCGAGGCAGAGATCGACATAGCGGCGGGCGTCGGCAAGACCGACATTGCCGACCTCGGCGAACTTGCCGCCGCCGCCGATCGTCATCGTGCCCATGGTGATCGTGGAGATTTTCAGGCCGGAGCGGCCGAGCAGCCGATATTCCATGGTCAGGCTCCTTTGCTGGTCGATGTCGCCAGACGGGGCGAAGTGCCCCTGAAGCGCCCTTGCCCTCGCGGGGCGAGGCGTTGGGCGTAAGGTAGCGGCGCTGAGGGCGGCTGCAAGGCCGCGGACGCAAGTTGCGCGCCGACGGCTTTCGGCGGAACCCAAAAGTGACCTCCCGTTTTCTTAGGGCTGGCTCACACACGGCGAAATGGTATCGTCACGGCCGAGAGATGAGGGGAATCACTGTCATGAACCACGCCAAAAGCCTGGCTTTAGCGTCGGCTGTTGCCGCCGGCCTGACATTGGCAATCGCGCCGTCGGTGGCCGAGGCCGCCGAGAACGGCGCGGGCTTCTATCTGCTCGGTGCCCGCGGCCCGCTCGCCGGCCTGCTTGCCCCGCCCGGAACTTACTTTCAGAACGACAACTATTTCTACGTCGGCGAGCTCAAGGGCAACAAGCAGCTTCCGCTTGGTGGCGAGATAGTCGGCGACGTCAAGGCGAACCTGGTCGGCGTCTTCGGCACCGGCCTCTGGGTCCTGCCGGAGGAGATACTGGGCGGCAATCTCGGTTTGAGCGCGATCGTGCCCTTTGGCGGGCCCAATGTCGACGCGACGCTTTCCGCCCCGCGTGCCGGCCGTTCGGCGTCTGCCAGCGACTCGATCTTCACCATCGGCGACCCGGTGCTCGGCGCCTCGCTCGGCTGGCATCAGGGCGATTTTCACTGGACGGCGAATGCCAGCGTCAACGTGCCGATCGGCGACTACCAGAAGGGCGAGCTTGCCAACCTCTCGTTCAACCGCTGGGCAGGCGACCTGACCTTTGCCGGCACCTGGTTCAACCCGGAAACCGGCTTCGACCTTTCGGGTGCTGCGGGCTTTACCTTCAACGGCGAGAACCCGGCGACGAACTATCGCACGGGTACGGAATTCCACGCGGAATGGGCCGTGACCCAGCATTTCAGCCCGCAATTTTCCGCAGGCCTCGCCGGCTACTTCTACCAGCAGGTGACGGGCGACAGCGGCTCGGGCGCAAGGCTCGGCGACTTCAAGGGCCGCATCGCCGCCGTCGGCGGCACGCTCGGCTACAATTTCAAGGTGGCCGAAACGCCTGTGTCGCTGACCTTGAAGGTCTTCCAGGAATTTGCCGCCAAGAACCGCCCGGAAGGCACCGCCGGCTTCGTCACCATCGCCTTCCCGATCGGCACTCCGCCGGCGCCGGTGAAGTAGGCGGGGGCCAGCGTCCAGGCAATTCCAGGAAAAGTACGGAACGGTTTCCGCCTGACGTGGGTGATCTGACAGGGCTTTGATCGCGTGTTGCGATCCGGGCTGACTAAACCGAATCTCATGTGTCTGTAGCGCGCGTCTTCCGGGACACTCCGGCGGACGCCTTATGCCTCAGACCCGCGAGAGATTTCTACTTACAATTGGTGCGTCGCTCGCCGCTTGCCGCTCCTGTATACTTCCGCCCGTGTGCAGCGTGGGGAGGGTGGCATGAGCAATCACTATTGCCTCGGCCGGATCGACTTCGGCGTCGGCAGCTGCGCTTGCTGGTGCGTGGACCCGCCGCGAAACTTGGTTGTGTTTCTTCACGGCTTCACGGGGGCGGCCGTGGCAACCTGGCACGATATTTCTGCCAACATCCGGCGGGAGGGGCTGTTTGGCGACGCGGACATCGTGTTTCTGGGCTATGACAGTCTCTCAAGCCGTGCCGGTCCGATGAGCGGCCTGATCTACCAGTTCCTCGAGGAATTTCTTGCGGATCCCGCCAGTTTCTCCAACCGCTATCTTTATTACGCCCGCGCGAAGCGCGCGCCATTTGCCTACGAGCGCGTTCTGGTGGTTGCCCACTCGCTGGGCGGCGCGCTGATCAGGCAGGCGGCCGCGCGGCTGGCGGCCGACAACAACCCCTATACCGATCGCCTGCAGCTATTGCTCTTTGCGCCGGCACACAAAGGGTCGAACACGCTTAGCAATGTCAATGCGGCGATCGCCTCGGGCAGCATCATGGCCGCACTCAAGGTTGGCCTGTTTCGACGGGTTCCCATCCTGGAAGATCTTCCGGTGGATTGCAGATTCATCACGGATATCGAGATCGAAACGCTCAATCAGCTTTCGCTTCGGCGCCGACAATGTCTCGTCGCGACCAAGGTCCATTTCGGGCAGTATGAGAACACGGTCGAAACCAGGAATTTTGCGCAGGATCCGCATTATCGAACCGTTCCACATCGCAACCATACCGACATCTGCAAGACGGCTGCAGGCAATCGCCTTGTGATTTCGGAAATCGAGGAGTGCCTGCGGTGAGCGAGATTGCCGCCAGTGCCGATCACGATCCCTTTGACGGCTTCGATTTGAACTGCTTCGACCGGGATGACCTGCGGCTCTATTCCATGCCGGTGATCGGGAGCTGCTTTTTTCCTACACCGCTGGATATGGAACCGGCCAACACGCATCTCCTGGCTCACCTATCTTCAGACCTACAAGCTCAGGCGCTTCTACCATATCCGCAGACGCGGCATGGACTCAGGGCCTGAGGACAGCGACATCTTAAGCCTCGCACGCCAGGATCGGGCGCGCGGCAGCCTGATGTCGCCTTCCGTCGTCAGCCTGGCGCTTTTCCTGACACGCTATCGACTGCGCGTCTTCAGCGCCGACCATTACATCGATCAAATCGGCCCGTTGGACGAAGAGGGCTGGTTCAACCTCATCGATATGGCGAACCGGATCGATATCTTTCTCTGCTTCCGTCCGCGTCTGGCGGAAATACTGAAGTTGTTGCCACGGTATCCCCGCGTCGATCTTGGCGACGACGGCTATGTCTTCCTCATCGATTTCCTGTCGATACTCGGCCTGCGGTCCGAGTTCGAGGCGGGGCCTCGGCAATACTTGCAACGGAAGATCAATATCGCGCTGCAGGCCATGGACGTTGATATTGCAGCGTTGCGCGGCGATCTTTTCGAGGTTGCCAAGGAGATTGGCGCCCGCGCCATGCCTTTTGAACGGGAGAGCCAGGAAGCGTTCGACGTCAGCATCGGCCTCGTCGGCACCGAGTTGCAAACCGCCTGGGAACTCGCCCGGGTGCTCGACGTGATCGAGCCGGTGCGGGCGACCCACGGCGACACCGAGAGCGAGAGTGCGAGCACGCAGGCGAGAGGCGAAGAAGCCGCGGGCAGCGTCTGAGCCGTCACAAATCGACGACGAAGCGCTCGGGCATCAGGTTCCGATAGGGGAACATGTGGAAATAGGGACGCGCTTCGGCAAGCACGCGGCGCACGGACGGGCGCTCCAGCAAGCTTTCGAAATAGGCCGCCAGATGCGGGTGTTTTTCAGCGAAGGGTTCGACGATGCCGGCGTAGAAGAGCGCCGGCGTGGCGGCGCAATCGGCAAGGCTGAAGCTGTCGCCGGCGGCAAAGCGGTGGGTTTTGAAATGTTCGTCGGCCATGGCGTAGGCGACAGCCAGATTGGCGCGGGCGTCCGCGACGCCGCGATGGTCGTTTTCGCCCGATGGCCTCAGCGTATCGGTGACGATCTTCTGCATCGGAACGTGGATATAGAGATCGAAGAAGCGGTCCCAGAGCCTGACCTTCAGCGCTTGATCCACGTCGTCGGGAATGAGCTTCACTTTGCCGGGATAGTGGCGGTCGAGATACTCGATGATCACAGACGTCTCGGGCATCACCACGTCGCGGGCGCTGTCGGTGAGCACCGGCATCTTGCCGACTGGCCAGAGTGCTGCAAAGCGGGCTGCCTCGGCTGGATCGAGAAGATCGACGAGGCTGCTCTTGAACGGCGTTTCGTTCTCGTAGAGCGCGACCAGCACCTTGTGGCAGAAGGACGCGAGCGGATGCTGGTAAAGTGTCAGCGACATCAGGGCGATCTCCGATGCTTTCGCGCTGCGGATCATCGAGCCGCATGAGGCGCTTCGGTTCCTGGAATTCTCGCATTGCTTATTGCAAAACTGATGCTGTTTTGCAATCAGTTTCTACGCGGATGGGTGGCTGCGGTGCGGTGCGATCGCGATGAATTTGCCCATTGCCATTTGAAACCGCAAAAGCTGCCCTAGAATAAAGGGAGTGAGGGCGTCGCAACGCTCGGCGCCCGTCGTCATCGCGACAGGGGAGGATTGCCGATGCGCTGCTTCACGGTACTTGGGCCCTCGCAGACCGGAAAAACCACGCTTGTGGACA
>NZ_DASYHB010000100.1:0-2407 GCF_035999185.1 Ensifer sp.
GGGTGGTTTGCTATCCGGCATGGGTTCCAATCCCGGCAGCTCTAGAGTGCGAATTCCGAGGGGTCGAAGTTCAGCACGAGGGTATTCCATCCTTTTTCGCCCTCATATTTGTCAGGCGGCAGGTTCTGTAGCGGGGCCGAACGGCGGATCGCGCGCAAGGTGCTGCTTTCAACGGCACGGCGCGTACCTTCCGGACCGCCGGTTGCGGTAACCTCGGGTGTGCCGACGATATTGCCGGCCGGATCGAGCTGAACGCGCACCGTCACGCGCACTTCCTCGACACCGGTCAGGCCGGGTGTCAGCGACCAGTTGCCCTGGATCTGACCCTTCACGCCGTCGATCTCGTTGGCGCTCAAGCCCACGCCGATCGTCTTCTTGCCGCCGAGCGCTGCCTCCTGCGTCGAGCGCTTGGCGCCACCGGCGGACGGATCCTGGCGGTTGAGCAGTGCGGCGATCTCGTCGGCGTTGAACTTGCTGTCCTCGGTAGAGGCCTGCTTCTTCTGTTCCTTCGGCGTCTGCTCGTCCTTGCGCTCAGGCGTCTTTGCACTCTGGGCCGGCTTTTCGACCTTGGGCTTGGCAGCTGGCGTCGGCACCTTCTCAGGCAAGGCTTCGGCTTCCGGGTTTTCGGCCGGCTTCTCTTCGGCGGGCGCCGGATCCGGCTTCGTCTCGGGCTTCACTTCCTGCTTCGCCTCCGGCAGGGCTGCGACCTCGGTCGCCGGCTCGGAAGCGGGCTTGGTCTCCTCGACCTTCTTGATTTCCTGTTCGACCGGATCGGGCGTGGGCTCGGGCTTGTCGTTCTTTTCGGGCGAGGCGGTCGCTTCGCTCTTCGACGGCTTGGCGTTCGGCGTCGGCGGCGTCTTCAGGTCGGTGTCGTTGTCGCCGACGTTCTCGGCCGGCTGGTTCGTCTCCGGACGCTTGGTCGGAACCGGCGACGAATGCTCTTTCTTCGGTGCCTTCTTGTCGCCCTGCTGAACCTGCGTCATTTCCGAATAGGGAACGATGTCGACAGGCAAAGCCTCGACGTCGGCGACCTGGAAGTCAGCCGGGCTGCCAAGCGACACCAGCGCCCAGGTCAGGACCATGGCGTGGAGGACAGCAGATGTAGCGAGACTGCCCTTCATCGGGACGATCACTTTTCCTGTTCTTGCAGCGTGACGAGGCCGAGGTTCTTGAAACCGGCGGCCGAGATGCGGGCCATGACCTTCATGACCGTGCCGTAGTCGGCATTGGTGTCGCCGCGCACGTAGATGCGCTCGTTGTAGCCGGTCGTGGCGATCGCCTCGAGCTTCGGCACCACTTCATCGATGCCGATCGCGGTTTCCTGCAGGTAGATCTCCCCGGCGGGATTGACCGAGACGGTGATCGGCTGCGTATCGGAATTGAGCGCCTTTGCCTGCGTTTCCGGCAGGTCGATCGGCACGCCGACCGTCATCATCGGCGCTGCCACCATGAAGATGATCAGAAGCACGAGCATGACGTCGACGAAAGGCGTGACGTTGATCTCGCTCATCATGGCTTTCTTGCCGCCGCGGCGACGACGTCCGCCACCCGAACCCTTGGCTCCGCCAACCGACATACCCATCAGCGTGGTCTCCGTATTCTCTGGCGATTATTGCGCGGCCTGACGCGGGCTCTGCAGCTTCTCGTCGATCTGGCGCGACAGGATGGCGGAGAACTCGTCGGCAAAGGCTTCCATGCGTGCCGAGAGCTTGCCGGCGTCGGCCGAGAACTTGTTGTAGGCGATAACCGCCGGGATAGCGGCGAGAAGGCCGATCGCGGTCGCAAGCAGCGCCTCGGCGATACCGGGCGCCACGACCGCAAGGTTGGTCGACTTCGAACCGGCGATCGCCTGGAACGAGGTCATGATACCGACGACGGTGCCGAAGAGACCGATGAAGGGCGCTGCCGAACCGATGGTCGCGAGCGAGCCGAGGCGGGCTTCGAGCGATTCCGATTCACGGGCGAGCGTCACGTCCATGGCGCGGTCGATACGCATCTGCAGGCCGATCGGGGAGCGCGCACCGCGCTCGAAGCTCTTCTTCCATTCGCGCATGGCGGAGACGAAGATCGCACCCATGCCGGCGGTCTGCCGGTCGGCAAGCGTGCGGTAAAGTTCTTCCAGCGACTGGCCGGACCAGAACACCTGCTCGAAGCTGTCGAGCTGGCGGCGAACGCGACCGTAGTTCAGCGTCTTGTCGACGACGATCGCCCAGGTCCAGACGGAGGCTGCGATCAGCCCCAGCATGACCAGCTTCACGACGAAGCCTGCTTGCATGAATAGCGACCAGAGGCTCACATCGTGCGTCGCCGCGGCCAATCCAACCTGTTCCATCGTCTTCAGTCCCCGAATCCAAACACCCGGCAAGAGCGGTTCATGCTCGTGACCGGGTAGCCCAAACGTCCTGTT
>NZ_DASYHB010000105.1:0-5336 GCF_035999185.1 Ensifer sp.
AAGTGGACGATTTTAGTCCGGTATCGCACCTGATTGTGCGCAATTCAGTCCTTCGGACCTTTAATCACCATATTGCTTAACGACAAGTGTGTTTGCAGTGCAAAATCAATTTAATCGATTAGACGAATTGCGCCATTTTCCACCCTGCCCGAGACATCGACGCCCGTTAACGATAGCGGCAGAAAACCAAGCGATTCCGTGACTTTCCGGCAAAATTGGCAGAGAGTGATCTTAACGATTTGTTAAGCGTCATCCGGAGGGCGGACAGAATGGTTCTGTTCAGAGCGATCCATGCGACCAAAGTGCTGGCTCTCGCCGGCCTGGTCATCGCAACGAGCTGTATCCCTCTGGAGGCCAGGGACAGGTTCGGAGCCGGCGGCGTCCAGACCCGCACCTTCCATAACCGAATGTATTCGGGTCACTCCGGCGGTCCGCGCCACGAGTTCGGCGGCATGCGCTATAGCAGCGGCTGGAACGGCAATCGTGGTTCGCGCCGGGACTGGGCATCCAACGGCGGCCCGCCTGAGGTCGAGACCCGCACCCGGCACAATCGCCTTCCCCACTACCGTCCATACCCGGGCCCCTATTCGGATCGCTTCCAGCACCGCGGCGGATGGGGCCGAGACCGGGCCGGCCGTGACGTCTGGACAGCCGGTGGCCGCCGTGATGGCCGCCCGGGCATCTACGAAATGCCGCCGGAAGTGGAAACGCGCACCCGGCACGTGCGCCTCCCGGACTACCGCCCATATGCCGGTCCCTATATCGACCGTGGGAATGGCAATGGCGGATGGGTGCGGGACAGGGCCGGACGCGAAATCTGGACGTCAGGCGGCCAGCGCCGCAATGACTATCGTCCGGGGATCTATGGCGGCGATGAATTTCCCGACATCATTCCGGGCATCGGCACCTATGTCGGCGGAATCTCCGCCTATGTCGACGTCGGCAACGGTATCTATTTCAGCCAGGAAGGCGATTATCGCTATGCCGACGAGGGTGATTACGCGCCACCCCCGCGGGTCAATCGCGGCAAGATCATCAACGTCACGCCGCAAACGATGAACCGTTCCTGCACGTATGAACACGGCGTCTGCGTCATCCGGCGGTAGTTGCCGACACCGACGGCCGGTTCAGCCCGTCACGCCCATGGCGCCAATGATGGCGCCCATCACCAGCAGCACCAGAAGCCAGTGCACACCGTCGATCACGGTCAGGTCCCAGCCGAAGCCCTGGTAGCGGTGGTTGACCGTAAGGGTCGTCGCGACGAAGCCGAGCCACAGGAAGAAGGCAGAAACGACGCCGTTGACGAACGTCACTTCGCCGGGTCCGAGATGGCCGACGACGCCCGCAACCATGGTCGCCATCACCAGTTCCGAGACGAAGGAGATGGCAAAGAGTACCGGAGACATCTCAGCACCGGCGGGATCGATGCGCGCGGCCTTCATCCACGGCTTGCCGAGAACACCGTAATAAACCGCGCCAAGGCCAAAAGCCGCGATGGCGGCAATCAGCACCGCCAGATAGTTCATGCCCGCAAAAGCCATGTTCGTTCCCCCCGTTTTTTCACGGATTGGAATCGAAGGCACGGAAGCTGTCAACGGCCGGCGTTGCCGAAGCGCCAGACGGTCGTGCGCTTGACCTCGCTGTCTTCCAGTGCCCGCGTTACCGGCACCTCATAGGTCGCGAGCGCCGTCATCATCTCGCGTGGACAGTAGGAGCGGCCGGGGTCTCCGACGATCACGATCGCGCCGTTCGCCGACAGATGCGAAAACCATGGCTTCAGCTGATCGGCGAAACCCTTGTCGTAGAAGACGTCGCCAGCGAGATAGACATCGGCCTGAAGGTCGCGACCGGTGATGTCGTCGCCCGTATAGGAAAGGACGACGCCGTTGAGCGCGGCATTGAGCCTGACGGCCGTTTCCGCCCATGGGTCGATATCTGCGGCGAGAACCGAAGCGGCGCCTGCCTTCATTGCGGCAATCGCCACCAAGCCGGAACCGGAGGCAAAATCAACGACGCGGCGGCCACGCACCACGTCGGGATGATCGAGGATATAGCGGGCAAGCCCCTGCCCGCCGGCCCAGGCAAAAGCCCAGAACGGCGGCGGCAGGCCGATCTCCTGCAACTCTTCCTCGGTCTTCAACCAAAGATCATGCGCCTCGGTCGCCAGATTGAGCCGGATCTCCGGTACATGCGGTGGCGACAGCACGTCGGTATTGTCGAGGATGAAGCGTTCCGGATCGGTCTTCACGAAAACTCTCCGCGCCCACCCGAGCGCAAGGCCCGGACAGGCGGAATTCAAACTAGCGCGGCGGATTGTCGAGCCCGCCCATGCGGCAGACTTCGAGCCATTCGTCCTCGGTCACCGGCTGCACCGACAGGCGCATGGAGGTAACCAGCGACATCTTGGCCAGCTTCGGATTGTCCTTGATGTCCTTCAGCGTTACCGGGCGCGGCATGTCGGCCACGGCACGGATGTCGACGCAGTCCCAGCGGGCATCACCCTCGGCCGTCGAATCCGGATGGGAGAGCGCGCAGACCTCGGTGATGCCGACGATCTCCAGCCCCTCGTTCGAATGGTAGAAGAAGCCCTTGTCGCCGACCTGCATCGCCCGCATGTTGTTGCGCGCCTGATAGTTGCGCACGCCGGTCCATTCGGTGCCTTTGGCGCCCGCATCCTTTTGCATCTGCCAGGACCACTTGAAGGGTTCGGATTTATAGAGCCAGTGCGCCATCGCGTCCTCAAGCCTCCGGATTGTTGAAGACCCAGTTGAAGGCCTTGATCTCGACATTGGAAAAGAGCCCGGCCTTGGCATAGGGGTCGGCCTCGGCAATCGCACGCGCTTCGTCGATCGTCTCCGCCTTGACGAGCACCAGGCTGCCAGTCGGCTTGCCATCCTCACCGAGGAACGGACCAGCCATCTTGAGAACGCCCTTGGCATTGAGGTCGTTGAGATAGGCGACGTGATCGGGACGGGTATCGAGCCGAAGCTGCAGCGCGCCGGACTTATCGGTGCAATGAAGTGCGAAGAGCATGCTTCCTCCTTAAGGTTTCGGTTGGCGTGGGATGCGCGTTTCCGCATCCCGCTGCCGGATTATTCCTGGGTGATCGGGCGGGTCATCAATTGTTCAAGTGCGGTGCGGACGTCGAGCCGGCCGTCGATGATCGCCGCGACCGCTTCGGTGATCGGCATTTCGACGCCGAGCTCCTGGGCGACGCGGGCGGCAACGGAAGCGGCAAAAGCGCCTTCGACGAGTTCGCCCTTGCGCCCGCTGGCGCGGCCGTCCTTGCCGAGCGCAATGCCGAAACGCAGGTTGCGCGATTGGTGGCTGGTCGCCGTCAGGACGAGGTCGCCGAGGCCGGAGAGCCCGCGCACCGTGTCCGCCTCGCCACCCTCGGCGGCGATGAAGCGCGACATTTCGGCAAGGCCGCGGGAGATCAGCGCCGCGCGGGCGCTATCGCCAAGACCGGCACCCTCGACGATGCCGCAGGCGATTGCCAGGACGTTCTTGAGCGCGCCGCCAAGCTGGACGCCGATGCGGTCTTCGGAGGGATAAAGCCGGAACGTCGGACCGGATAGCACTTCGGCAAGCATCGTCGCGGTCTGGGCATCATGCGCCGCAACGACCATGGCGGTCGGCAGCCCCTTGGCGATGTCGGCGGCAAAACCGGGGCCTGAGAGAACGCCGATCGAATGGCCGGGGAGCTCTTCCGCCAGCACATCGGTCAGAAGCCGGCCGGTCGCCTGTTCCATGCCCTTGGCACAGGTGACGATGGTGGCGGCCGGATTGATGGCGGGGCCATATTGCCGCGCCGCGGCGCGATGCGCCTGTGACGGCATGACGAAGAGGACAACGTCGGCATCGGCGAGCACGGAAATGTCTGACGTGTGTTTCAGCGCCGGCGGCAGGTCGATGCCGGGCAGCGCGTCCTCGTTGCGACCGGTTGCGCGGCACGCGTCCGCGATCTCCGCGCGCCGGGCAAGCAGCGTCACGTCGCTGCCATCGGTCGTTGCAGCAACCGCGGCAAGGGCGGTGCCGAAGGCGCCAGCGCCGACCACGACGATCTTCGGCCCGATGTTGGAATTATCGTTCATTCTCTATCCGCACGTCCTGAATGCCATCATGCCTTGGCACGTTTTCCATGTCTCGGCCGATTTACCTATGCCTTGGCGCCGCGCTTGCCGGAACCAAGCAGCGCCTGCGCTTGCGCATCAAGCGGCCAGCGCGAGCGCGGGGCAACGTCGAGGCCATCGGCTGCCATTCCAGCTGCGAGCCGTTCCGCCCCGGCCCAGGCGATCATCGCCGCATTGTCGGTGCAGAGCGCGTGCGGCGGCGCGATGAAGGAAAAGCCGTTCTTGTCGCAGAGGTCCTGCAGCGTTGCCCGCAGCACCTGGTTGGCCGCAACGCCGCCGGCAACGACGAGCGCCGGCTTCTCGACCACCGCATGCTCCGCCTTGAAGCGCTTCAGGCCGCGCCCGACACGATCCTTCAGCGTGCGCGAGATCGCGCGCTGGAAGGAGGCGCAGATGTCGGCGATATCCTGTTCGGTAACCGGTTCCAGCGATTGCGCCGCCTGGCGCACCGCCGTCTTCAACCCCGAAAAAGAGAAGTCGAGCCTGGCATCGCCGACGAGCGGCCGCGGAAAATTGAAGCGCTCCGGATTGCCGGCAAGTGCTGCCCGTTCGACAGCCGGGCCACCCGGATAGGGAAGTCCGAGCATCTTTGCCGTCTTGTCGAAGGCTTCGCCGAGCGCGTCATCGATCGTCGTTCCCCAGCGCTCGTAATCGCCAACCCCCTTCACGAGGATGAGCTGGGTGTGGCCGCCGGAAACGAGCAGCATGAGATAGGGGAATGACAGCCCGTCCGTCAGGCGCGCTGTCAGCGCATGCCCTTCGAGATGGTTGACGGCGTAGAGCGGCTTGCCCGTGGCGCGCGCGATCGCCTTGCCGGTCATAAGCCCGACAATCAGGCCGCCGATCAGACCGGGACCACTTGTCGCAGCAATCGCATCGATGTCGGAAAGCGTGACACCGGCACGCAGCAGCGCTTCCTCGATCAGCGTGTCGAGCGCGTCCACATGGGCGCGCGCCGCGATCTCCGGAACCACGCCGCCGTAGGCGCTGTGCTCTTCCAGCTGGCTCAAGACGACATCGCCGAGAATGTGTCCCTTGCCATCAGAATCGCGCAGAATGACGGAAGCGGCGGTTTCGTCGCAGCTTGTTTCTATGCCGAGGATGCGCAGGGGCGGAGACATCAGGAACTACTCAAAGATTGCGGTCGCACCGAAAGGTGGGTACACGGAACTCCGGTAACAATGGATAGCCTTTGATGCAAAC
>NZ_DASYHB010000111.1:0-20962 GCF_035999185.1 Ensifer sp.
GCTGTTCATGGAAAAGGCGAAGATGTCGCCAGCGCTCGTCTACCGGAAGTTCCGGCTGGAGCGTGCCAAGCATCTTCTCACCCAGACGGATGCTTCATTGATCGAGATTGCCCTCGAAGTCGGTTTCGAAAGCGCCGGCCACTTCTCCAGGATATTCGCAAGGACCTACGGGCAGACACCGAGCAGACTTAGAGCGCAAAAACCCGCGTGAACCATCCAGCGCCCTGCTACATTGGTCACGGCGCCAGCCGATCGAGCTACTTCTCAGCCGCCGAAGCTCGAAAAATCGCGATACGCGTGCATGCACGATTGCCGCCGGGGCCTGCGATGGATAAGGTCCTGCGGCAAAATGCAAGAGCACTCAGCTGACGAGGACGACTATGGCAACCGGTACTGTTAAATTCTTCAACCAGGACAAGGGTTTTGGCTTCATCACGCCCGACAACGGCGGGCCGGATGTGTTCGTCCATGTGTCGGCGCTGGAAGGCGCGACCTCTCTGCGCGACGGCCAGAAGGTCAGCTATGAACTCGGCCAGGACCGCAAGACCGGAAAATCGAAGGCCGAAAACGTCAGGTCAGCCTGAACGTCGAATTCTACACCTAGGGAAATTGCTTCATTGCATTCCCTGACCTGCCCGGCCGCACCAGCGACCGGGCAATGTCGATAAAGTTGTGCCGCGACGTTGTCGGATCCACCTTAATCCAGACAGCGTGGTGCCCAACATGACCTCCGCGGCTCATCCCCGCGGTTTGCCGAGGAACCAATGGCCGATGGCTGTAGTCCGGTCCTTGTCAAACTCAGGCTGATCTCGAAAGTGCTCGCGAGCCTCACTGACAGCTTGCGCTTCGCCTGCAATCCAGATGTATCCGGGACTTTTCGGCAATTCGATTGAACGCGCGATATCGGCCAGGCGCGTGGCCTTTGGCGTTGCGCCAAACCCGCAATACAAGGTTGCCATTGTCGCTGCGGCCGTGATTTGCCGCTGCACATCGTCTTAGACAGCGACGTCCAGATGCGCGAAGATTTCCGGGATCGCTGATGCTTCCTCGACGATCCGTCCGACGGCCGGGACACCGGTGATAATGGATGTTGAACTGCGCCAGAATATTTGCACTTGATAATACACAACTCTGGTGGGAGCTCGACGTGAACGCGGACCGCTATTTTGTACTGGCCAAGATCTTTGGCGCCAAGCGCAGCGATCCCTCTGAAATAGACGACTTCGCCGATTTGGATCTTGCGGGAAAAGCCACGGTAGCAAGGGAGCTGCTGGAGCAGTTTCTCGACCTCGAGCCGTCTCGGCGGAGCAATAGCAGGGCGTTGTTCATGGACCTGCGGGACATCATTGCTGGATCGCACCAAGGGAAACGAACCTCCGGCTCCGGCCCCGGCGAGATCGCGTTTCGTAAGGTGTGGATCAATGTTGATGCACTTCAGGGCGTGAGGGCTGAGTTCCAGCGAAGTGCCGACCTTGGGCTGAAGGATGTCAATCAGTTTGCCGACGATCTGGCCGCGGCATTTCTGTGCCAACCGATGTTCAAAACCGCATTGGGGTCGCGCTTCAGCGAATATGCGGCTTCACTCGTAAGCGAGATGAAGGACTTTGAGCGCTATCGCACCGCAGAGCTCAAACCCGGCGGGGAACTCCACAACATCAGTCAGCTGGATTTCACCAGCTTGCAGACGCGTCTTGCGGAAATCGGCGCAGCCATCGAGCAGCTCACCAAAAGGGAACAGGCACTCACGGCAGCCACGGAAAAGAACTCTGAGCTATTTGAGCGGCTCGAAGCGAATGCGAGAACTGCCAATGAGAAACTCGCGGCTGTGCCTCTTGCGATTGCACAAGCAGAGGAATTCCTCAGCACCGTGCCAGAAAATCTGGCGGCTTTTCGCCGTGCCGCCTTCGAGGCGCTACGAATAGATTCGACCCGCACTCTTTGGAAAGACCGAGCCAGGACGAGCGAATATGCGTTCCGGACGTCAGCGGTACTCTTGTTTCTGCTTCTGGCGGTTGCGCCGGCGTTCATGATAGTTCACTTCGACGACGTCTTGCTTGCGCTTCGCCATATCGAATTGCCTCCAGGCAACGATCCAGGCGAGGGTGCGGACCCTGGCTACCTCACCGTCGTGGCTGTTAGCCGACTGGTTTTGGTGTCGATCCCTGTCGCCCTCTATTTCTGGCTCATTCGACTGTTGGTCCGCTTCAATCTTCGCTCGCTCGTTCTCATGGATGACGCGAGGCAACGTCACACTCTGCTCGACACGTATTTTCAGTTGATCGAACGGGATAGCGCGAGCAAGGAGGACCGAGCGGTCGTACTGGCCGCTCTCTTCCGACCCTTGCCAGGCCACGGCGACGACAATGTTGATCCCCCGAATTTCACCGAGCTGTTGAGCAAGGGAATGGGAAAGTAGCCTTGCCGGGCGCCACGTTCGCCCGACAATCGGCCTGAACACTTCAGGCCGATCTGCCAGTCCGCCACCGACGTCGCGGAATTTCGCCCGATACACCATGCGCCCCTGAGGGCACAGAGCAGGCACGCCTCCCTAATGGGTGATGGCCATGACGAGCCAGTCGTCGTCACGGACCTCAGCCAGCATCGCGCGCGCATCGTCCAATGCATCGGTTTCGTTGAGCTGGCGCCACGCTTCCTGCGCCGCTTCATCAGCTTGGGGCGGCGGGCCGAACGCTAGTTGGTCGAGGCGCGGGGCCAGCGTTCGCCCAATCCGCCCGGCGGTCCATCCGCCGGTATGGCCAAAGCCTCCTTGCGTCGGTCGAACGGCAGGGTCGGCATAGTCCTGCAGCATGGCCTCGATCGGCTGGCCGTGGATCAGGGTATCCGTTTCGTCAGTCGTCCAGCCAAGTGTCGGCAGTTGGGTCGCGAGCCGATGGTGGTTCGTATCGTTGCTGGCACTCAACGATGGTAGAGGCACAAAGTGCGCGGCAAGCACGACAAGCGTGGCGAGCCCCGGGCTGATGAATTGCGGCTGCAGCCAGGACGGCGCGGCAGCGTCGGGCCCAAGGTGAAAGGCGGCATGGAGGTCTTCGCGCTCACCCAGCGCCCCATAGCGGGCAAGTGCTATCGCCGAAAGGGTTTTCCGGTCGCCGGCCTCCCAGGCTGACAGCACATCCTGCACCCCCTCCTTGAACGCGGGAGTAACCGGACAGCGAAAGGCGTGATGAAGCACTGCCATATTGAATCCTCCCGCAGAAAGCCGCCGGACCTGAAGGCCGGCGGTCAAAACTGTTTGCTTCCGTCAATTCTAGAGTTTTCTCCGGAACCGTCTATTGCGCGCTGCAATTGCCTGGCGCGCATGTTCCACCAGCCGGCCATGGTCTATTTTCAGACCGTCGTTGAACTGCTCTCCATTCGCGAATGTGCCCGCAGGCTCAACGTTGCCTCGTCAGCCGTGTCACGACAGATCGGACAGCTTGAGGACGCACTGGGCATGGCGCTGTTCCTGCGGGAAAACGAGATTGCCGACGGCACGCTGGTGTTTCGTCCACTCGAGGATCGCGGGCTTTCGACCAATCGCTTCGGCCTTATGGTGCGGGCCGAGGGGTGGCCTGCGCTTTGCGCCGGCCGTCTTCTACGACCATGCGAAGGAGCACTTCCACGCGATGGACCTTCCGCAGGGAGCCTAACGTCTGAGTTTGCACACGTGCGACGATCCCTCCTGGCGCTCGCCAGCAGGACGACTTCCAATCGTGGGATCGATCGAAAATTAAACCAAATGTTTGCTTTCTACCACGAAGATACGACCCAAGCTTGCACGACGCTCCACTCTAGACTTTACGCTGCCGGGCCAGGATCTTGTACAATCTGATATCGGCGGTTTTGAAGAAGCGCCTCGATCTTGCATTCAAGACATCGCGAGACTTCCGCGCGCGGATCGTGGAGGCTCCCGGATTATGGATGAACGAGCGGGACGTTGCCGGACTTCGGCACGACCTGAGAAAGGTCGCGCTGCGATCGGTTCCCGATGGAGAGCTCGACTATGGTGTCTTCTCCGAGAAGGACGACGCACTCAACCGGACGATCGTGACGCTCGTCTATCGCGTTTCCGACGGCGAGCCGGTCGCCTTCAATGCCCTGCCTGTCATCCAGCTTACGCTCTCCGGCAAATCCGTCGAGGTTCTCCACCTGGGCCTGGTGATGATCGATCCGGCGGTCCGCAGCCAGGGCCTTTCCTGGGTTCTTTACGGCCTCACCTGCTTTCTCCTCTTCCTGCGCAACCAGCTTCGCCCGCTCTGGATCTCCAACGTCACGCAGGTGCCGGCGGTTGCCGGCATGGTGGCCGAAACGTTCAGCAACGTCTTCCCGGCGCCCACACGCGGCGCGCGCCGCTCGTTGCACCAGCAACTGATTGCCACAGCCATCATGGGATCCCATCGTCACGTCTTCGGCGTCGGCCTCGATGCCGGTTTCGACGCCGACCGCTTCGTCATTACCGACGCCTACACAGGCGGTTCCGATAACCTCAAAAAGACCTTCGATGCGGCGCCGAAGCACCGCAAGGCGGAGTACAACGACTTCTGCGCCGTTGAACTGAATTACGACCGCGGCGACGACCTGCTCCAGATTGGCCAGCTCGACCTCAACGCAGCGCAGCGTTACCTCCTGGAAACCGTGCCGCGAAATGCACTCGGTCGCCTTTCCGTCGCCAGTTTCGTCATCCTCGTCCAACGGCTGGTGCTGCCGGCGCTGCACTGGGCGGATGGCCGCAAGCATTGGGGCATATTGAGACCTTCAAATCGATGAGCAGCATCTTCTCCTACGAGGCTTTCACCACACGCAACATCGGCTTCGTCACCGAGGCCGAACAACGACGTCTGCAGCAGGCAACCGTCTTCGTCTGCGGAACCGGCGGCATGGGCGGTGCTTGCATCCAGGCGCTGGCGCGGGCCGGCGTCGGTCATCTCATTCTCGCCGACATCGATCACTTCGAAGTGTCAAACCTCAATCGCCAGGTCTTCTGTTTTGCCGACACGATCGGCATGCACAAAGCGGAAGCGACCCGCGACCTCTGCCTGAAGATCAACCCCGAAATGACCGTCACAGTCTTCGGCCACGACTGGACCGATCATGCCGAGGCGCTCATTGCCGATGCGGACGTCGTCATCAATGGGACGGATGATCTCGGTGCCAGCCTGCTTCTTTATCGCGTCTCGCGAAAGCTCGGCCGGAAAGTGATTGACGCCTACGCGTCTCCCCTGCCGTCCGTCTACGTGACACGCCCGCAAGATCCGATGCCGGAAGAGCGTCTAGGCTATCCGACCGCTGGAACCGCCTGGAACGCACTGACGAGCCATCAGCGGGCCGAAGCCTTCCTACGCGAGGCAGAATACGTGATGGTCCATTCGTCGTCGCGCCACCACGTCGATCTGTCCCTCGCCGGCGAAGTGGTTGCCGGCACCCGCAGCCGCATGTCCTTTGCGCCCATGGTGATCTCAACCGGCACATTGATGGCCTATGAGGCGATCCATGCGGTCCTCGGGCGACCCCAGTCCGCCGATTGCCGCGGCTGGTTTTTCAATCCGCATGCCGGCCGCGTCGAGCATCCACGCAACAGGCTCGTTGCAGCACTGCTGCGCCCTGTCGTGCGGCGTTACCTGCTGCGACTCGCGGCTCCGGCAGCGCCATGAACACGCCCCTCGTCGCCGACAGTTTCGTCTCGCTGGCAGCTCTTGGCGGCCTGCTGGTGCTGATCGGCGTCATCTGGAGTTTCGATGCGGCAAGCCCGTTGAACCGCCGCTTCCTCTTCGGACTGCAGGTATTGGCGGCACTGATGGCAAGCCGTGTGCTCGCCTGGTGGACCGACCTCTCCATCTTCAGGGCGGCGACGATCATGACTGCCGGCCTCGTTCCGCTCGCAACGGTTCTGCTTGCCGAAGGTCTCCTACGCCGCCATGCGCCGAGGCTGACGAAGTGGATCGCTGCCGGCGGTGCCGGTGCATTCCTCATCCTTGCCCTGCTGCCGGCATCGATCGCCGAACCCTGGCGCGTCACGCTTCTTTTCCTCTATCAACTCGCCACCTTCGCCCTTGCCGGGCACATGACGGTGACGCGCGACCGCGCGAGCCTGTCGAAGGCGGAGAACCAGGCGGTCGACCGCATCGCCCTCTCTCTGCTTTTGATCCTGCCGCTCCTCGTCACCGACTTCCGCTCTGTCTACATCGACCAGCCGGTGCGGCTCGGCGGGGTTGCGATCCTGTTCCTGTGCTGGCTGCTGTTAAGCCTTGGCCAGCGCGCCGTCGGACACCGTGATACAGTTGTCTCCTTCGTCATCCTGCTCTCGGTCGCCCTGCTGGCCGCCCTCGTCATCGGCTTCGATAACGGTCTTCAGCCATCCGCGACGGTGCGCGCGGCAAGCGTCGTCCTCAGCGCCGCCCTCCTCGGCGTGATCTGGAAGGACAGCATCAGCCTTCGCACGGAACAAAGACGACAGAGCCTCATCCGACACCTCGCCGAGGACCGCATCGACGACACGCTGGGTTTCCTGAAGGAGTTGCAGAAGCATCCCCTGGTCGACGGTGCGCTTCTGCTCAGCGAGGAAGAACTTGCCGACCTCGACTTGCCGGCGATCAAGGCACTGTTTGCCGCCAACCCCCTGCTGCGCGCAGCCGGGACCGACAGTCTTTCCCGAGAAGACGCCGAGCAACTCGCCTGGCTGCTTGAAAAGTACGAGGCGACCCACGTCATGCTGGTCTCTTCCCGGCCGTTCCGGCTGATTGCCCTCAACATGCCCTCGGTCTCGGCCACGCCGGGCGCCGAGACGGAGTTGAGGGTGGTCCAGCGCATGGCCATGCTGATTTCCGAGAGGAACCCGGCGCATGATTGAGATCCGCGAAGGCGATATCGACGCCTTCTTCGCCGCACCCTTTCAGGTCTACGACGCGCGCACACCCTATGTGTCGCCAATGTTCAGCGATCTCAGGCGCTTCCTATCCGCTGAAAAGAACCCTCTCTTCGAAGCGGCAGAAGACTTCGCCATCTTCACGGCCCACGAGGGAGGCGCGGTGCGCGGGCGCATTACGGCGCATGTGCATCGCGAATCGAACGCGAAGTTTGGGCTTGATCGCGGCTATTTCGGCTATTTCGACTGTGCCGACGACGAACGCGTTGCGGCCGCCCTGCTGGAGCGGGCGGAAGATTGGGCACGGGCGAAGGGGTTTGGAGAGATCCTTGGAAACTTCAACCTGACTGCCATGCAGCAGATTGGCGTCATGACCAGTGGTTTTGAGAACGCACCCTATACGGATCAGATCTGGGGCCCGCCCTATCTGCCTCGGCTTCTGGAAAGACGCGGATACGCCCCGTGCTTCCCCATGACCACCTTCGAAATCGACGTCCGCACTGTGGCCACCGATGGCCTGCTCGCCAGCGCGCAAATGCGCGCGCTTTTCGATGACGGCTTTCGTTTTTCACCGATCCGGCGGGCGACGCTCGAACGAAGATTGGAGGACTCCCGGCTGATCCTCAACGAGAGCTTCGCCGACAATCCGATGTTCGTGCCCGTCAGCCGGGCGGAATACGACTTTCAGGCCAAGGAAATGAAGTGGATCATGGATTCACGCATTTCGGCGGTTGCGGAAAAGGACGGGACGCCAGCCGGCGCGGTGATCGCCATACCCGATGTCAACCCGATGCTGAAAGCGATGGGCTCACGGCTCGGGTTGAGTGCGCCTTGGCATCTCATCAAACACCGGCTCCAGCGCCGGCGTGCCGTCGTCATATTCCAAGGCGTGAAACCGGAGCATCAAGGGCGCGGCCTCAACCCGCTCCTTCTTGCCCATGTCCTTAGCCAAATGCGCCACGCCGGTTATGAGACTGCCGGTGGCACTTGGATCGCGGATGTCAATGCGGCGAGCCTGAGGCAGGCGCAAAAGGCGGGTGCAAGGCCGCTGCACCGCCTGCATCTCTTCGGAAAGACACTATGAACCGGTTTGACGCCGCCACGTTCTCCGATCTGGCGGCGGAGGCCAACCTCGCTCCCTCCGTCCACAACACCCAGCCGGCCCGTTGGATGTTGACCGACGACGGGTGCATTGTCCTTGCAGCCGACCTCTCCAGGCAGCTTGCCATAGGAGACCCGACCGGTCGCGATATGGGGCTCTCCTGTGGCGCGGCACTCGAGGGCATGGTGATGGCGCTAGCCGCACGTGGCGTCGGTGTGGTTGTCGATGATCTCTGGGCGGACAACGTCTTGACCTGGCGGCCCGGCTATCGATTGGCCGCACGCCTGACCCTTGCGGGCGATGCCGAACCTTCGGAACTTGCTGGCTGGATCACCACGCGCTGCACATGGCGTGCTCGCTTTCTGTCGGCGACGCCTCAACAGATCACTGGGCTTATGGACTGGAGCGCTGGGGCCGACGATGCAACGGTCGTCGGCAGCCACGAGGATCTCGCCTTTATAGCCGCGCTCAACGACCGAGCGAGCCTGTCGATGATGCGCGAACGAGCATTCCGCGAAGAACTCGTGGCATGGATGCGTCTTTCTCCCGCCCATCCCTCCTACACCGTCGATGGGCTCAATCTGGCTGCCCTGCGGATGGGACGTGTGGAGGGCGCGCTGGCAGGCCATGTGCTCGCGTCGTCGCTTTTCGATGTTGCCGACCGCCTGAGTCTAGGTCAGGTCCTTGTCGCGGAAGCCGCAAAGACGACGACGGCCGCGGCCTGCCTCCTGTTTCATCGTCCGGCGAGCGAGAGCCCGATTGCCTCGGGACGGGCATTCTATCGCTTCTGGCTGAGCTTCACACGGTTCGGTTTCGCCGGCTGGCCGATGGCGGTGCTGGCCGATCGGCCCGACGCTGCCGATGCGCTGCTACGGCGTTTCCCGTTGCCGCACGGCCACCGGTTGATCAATGTGCTGCGCGTCGGGCCGGCGCCGACGGTCGTTCAAAAATATCGCCTTCCGGCGCGTGATCTCGTGCTTCATGGGAAGCCGGCCTGAGGCCGGCTCCCTTCACATCAACCTGTCAGGCAGCGTTCTCGGCTCTCGCCGTTTCGGCGAGAAGCCTCTGTGCACTGACGAAATCCACCTTGCCGGTACCAAGCACCGGGACGGCGCCCACTTTCACTTCCGAAGGAACCATCATGTCCATCGCTCCCTTGTCCTTGGCGAAGCGGAGGAATGCGGCACGTGTCGCGCCCGGAGCATCGGTGAGCATGACCAGGCGTTCGCCCTTCTTGGCGTCAGGCAGCGATACGACGACCGTTAATTGACCCGGCCACAGTTCTCCGGCCAACGCCTCCACGGCGCCAAGCGAAACCATTTCGCCGCCGACCTTGGCAAACCGTTTGGCGCGCCCCCGGATGGCGATGAAACCATCCTCGTCGACGGTGACGATATCGCCGGTGTCATGCCAGCCGTCCGGCGTCGGCTCGATTACACCGGGATTTTCCACGCGCAGATATCCGGCCATGACGTTGGCGCCGCGGATGAAAAGCCGTCCGCCTTCCGCAACACCCGGCACGGGATCGAGCCTGTACTCCATGCCCGGCATGATCTTGCCGACGCTGCCTGCCTTGTTGAACATCGGCGTGTTGAGCGCGATGACAGGTGCCGCCTCGGTCACGCCGTAGCCCTCGAGGACGCGGACGCCGAATTTTTCCATGTAGAGCGCGCGCGTCGCTGCCCTGACCGGCTCGGCACCGGCGAAGCAGTAGCGGATCGAGCGGAAGTCGTAAGGATGCGCCGTCCGGGCATAACCGTTCAGGAAGGTATCCGTGCCGAAGATGATCGTCGCGTTGGAGGCATAGATCAGTTCCGGGATGATCCGATAGTGCAGCGGCGAGGGATAGAAATAGATCGGAACGCCCGAGATGAGTGGCAGAACCGTTCCTGCGGTGAGCCCGAAGGAATGGAACACGGGCAAGATGTTGAACACCTTGTCGCCCGAGTGGAAATCGATGCGCGAGGCTGCCTGCGCCGCATTGGCAAGGATGTTGCGATGGGTCAGGACCACGCCCTTGGGCGTTCCCTCCGAGCCGGAGGTGTAGAGAATGACCGCCGGATCGTCGGCCGTCCGCCGAACCAGCGGCCTGCCTTTTTGCATGAGACCACGCAGCTTGTCGGCAAGGCCAATCGTCTGGCGCAGGTCATCGAGCCAGACGATCTCCACCGTCTTTTGCAGTTCCTCGACGACGGCACCGAGTTTCGCCTGGGTGACGAAGGCACGTGACGTCAGGACGTGACGGACCTCCGCGGCCTTGCATGCCGCGGTGATGTTGGCTGCACCAGCCGTGAAGTTCAGCATTGCCGGCACCTTGCCCGCCGACATCACGCCGAGGATGGTCGCGACCGCTCCATTGGCGTTGGGCAGGAGAACGCCGAGCGTCTTTTCGGTCGAGAAGAGCGCGTCGAACTTGGCACCAAGCACGGCTGCCCCCGTCAGCAGCTTCCCATAGGACAGCGAACCGGTCACCGGGTCCTGCACGGCGAGGCGGTTGAACCCCCGCTCCTTGGCCGTCTTGATGACCTTTTCAAGCACGGTGGTGTCGATGTCGGTGGTGCGGAACATCAGCATCGACATGACCTGATAGAGAGCGGCACCCGCGGCCATCCGCCGCTTGCGGCCCTTCAGCTCTTCCGGCACCGAGAGGCGGACCGGCTCGAGGATAGTGACCTTCACCTTCGGAAACAGGCGGCGGCGAACATGGAGCGAGCTGAGACGGGAAAAGTAGCTCTTCTCCAGTCCATCGATCCGCACCGGCACGACCATGGAGCCGGTCTTGTCGGCCACCATCGCCGCGCCGTCATAGACCTTCATCAGCGCGCCGGTGACGGTGATGCGGCCCTCGGGGAAGATCACCAACGGCTCGCCGTTGTTCACCGTCTTGATGAGCGTGCGCGTTGCCATCGGCTTTGAAGGATCGAGCGGCAGGAAGTTGCACATCTTCAGGAACGGCTTGACCCACCAGGCCTTGGCGATCGTGTAGTCGATGGCGAAGGTCGGCTCCTCGTCGGTGAGCGCAAGCGCCAGGGCGCCATCGAGAAAGGAAACGTGGTTGAGCGCGATGATCGGCGCCCGGCCGGCCTTTTTCAGATTGTCGAGGCCTTCCACTTCGAGCCGCAGGAAGGCGCGGAAGAGGATGGAGACGAAATCGCGGAAGCCGTTGGTCGGCAGCGTGCGCAGCATGACAAAGGCCGCCACGCCATTGGCGAGCGCCAGGCCGGCAAAAAGCACGGACGTCGACATGCCGGTCGCCTGCAGGGCGGCCACGAGGCCGCCGCCGGCGGTGATGAAGGCCGCAGACAGCACGTTCGACGCGCCGATGACGCGCGAGCGCTGGTCCTCCTGCGCCCAGGCCTGAAGGGCCGCCAGCGTCGGTACGGCCAGGAAGGCGCCGGCAATGGCCATGCCGGCCAGATCGATAGCGATGCGCAGCGTATAGGGACCGGCAAAGAAGGCGGAGAGCGTCTCGGCCGGGGCGGTCGCGCCGGCATGCGCGACGCACCAGGCGAGGTCGATGCCGAACAGCCCCATGATCAGCGTGCCGACTGGCGCCGGCAAGAGCACGATGCGCCCCGCCGACATCCATGCCGCAATTGCCGAACCGACGCCGACCGCCACCGCAAAGACGGCGAGATAGGCAGTGATCGCAGTCTCGTCACCGCCGAGGTGATTTTTCACCATAGGCGGCAGCAAGGAGAGCACGATCGCGCCCACCAGCCAGAACCAAGCCGCCATCAGCGCGGTGCGCCAGAGCCGCCGGTCATCACGTAGCGAAGCGAGGAGCCGTCCGGTTGAACGCAGGACGTTGCGATCGACGACAAGGTCCGGCGCCTTGGCGCCTAGCCGCGGGATATAGCGGCTCGACATCCAGCAGGCGAGCGCAAGACCGAGCATCATCGGGCCGAACAGCCAGGGATTGACGCCATCGGCCGCGGCAAGCCCGGCAACCACCGTGCCGCCGAGGATAGCGATAAACGTGGCCCCCTCGATCCAGGCATTGGCGCGCGGCAGTTCCCTGCGCTCCAGGTGGTCGGGCAGGATACCGTATTTGACCGGCCCGAAGAGCGCGGAGATTGCCCCGAACAGGAAGAGCGCAACCAGCAGAACGGCGATGGAGGAGAATGCAATACCCACAACCGCAACGGCCGCGGCGGCGAGCTCCCAGCGCTTCAGCCGTTCGGCGACGATCGCCTTGTCGAACTTGTCGGCAAGCTGGCCGCCGAGTGCGGAAAAGAGCAGGAATGGCGCCATGAAGACGGCGCCGGCCAGCGTGACGAGCGATCCTGCTTCTTCGGCCACCACAGTGGCGAGGATGAGGAAGACGAGCGTGTTCTTGAGGAAGTTGTCGTTGAACGCCGACAGGAACTGCGTCCAGAACAGCGGCGCAAAGCGCCTCGAAGTCATGAGATTGTTTTTCACGTAACGTCTCCCCTTTTCCTGAGCGCTATAGATGAAAATCGTTTCGCGCTCGTTCACAGGTTGTGCATTGCGATAGCAGGGCTAACGAACGATTAAACTTCGTCGCCCTTCATGCCGAGCAAGAGTTTCTCGGTCTTCGCATCATCGATCCTGCGGATGAGCTTGTCGGCTTCCAGATTGTCGCGCAACGTCTTGGTGACGTTCACCGCGGTCTGCAGGAGCATCAGGATGCCCATGGCGAGATAGCCTTTTCCCCAGAGATCGATCGGCATCATGTAGAGGCCGATCACCACCATGAAGGCGGCCACGCCAAAACTTACATAGGAGAAGGAGGTCCAGGCGGAAGAGTGTTTCATCAGGCTGTCGTTCATCGTCGTTTTCCTTTTGAAAGCAGAGGGTTCAAGCAGCAGGGTTTGCCTTGGCGCGCAGACGCTCGAGCACGTCGTCGGCGCTCGTCACGAGAGGACGCCCGCAACCGGCCGCAGCCAGTTTCTCCGCAAGCGCGGTCGGATCTGGCCTCTCCTCCAGCTCCATCAGTGCCTCGGCCGTCAATTCGGCCTCACGCTGGCGCGTCTCCAGCCGTGCAAGTGTCGTCTCGGCGTCGCTGAGTGTTGCAAGATCGTTGCCGGGCACGTCTTTGGAAAGGCGCTGTGTCCGGTCGCGTGCTTCGGCCAGGCGTTCGCCGCGGCGCAGGGCAGCAAGGCGCGTCTCGCTCTGTCGGACCGCTTGCCTCAACCGATCTATCCCTTGTGCAAACTCCGCCTGTACCTGACGCGCATTCTGCAGCTCCGTTTCAAGCCGGGCGATCGAAGCAGCCGCCTCTGCAGCGAGATCCTCCCGGCCCTTTTGAAGTGCCGCGATGGCGCGTGTTTCGAGATCGCCGATGCGGGCGGAAAGCCTCTCGGCATTTTCCCTTTCCAGGCGATTTTGGGCGATCGCCAAGGCAACCGACCTGCGGGCAGCCTCCACTCCGCGCGCGGCATCACGGATCTGCTGAGCAAGAATGGGAATCGCATGGCGATCGCCGAAGGCCTCCTCCGCCGTATGCGCACGCCCCCTTAGAAGCGTCACGATTTGTTTGAACATTTCCTCACCTCCATGTATGAACAATGTTCAACAATGTTTTCGCACAAAGATGAACATTGTTCAAGCTAAAATTGAACGACGTTCAAAAATGAGGTTAACGGTGACTGGAAAGCGTCAGACGAAGAAGGAAGACCTGAAAGCAAGGCTGGTTGCCGCCTGCACAGAACTCATCCGGGAACAAGGGCTGAAGAACCTGCGCGCTCGCGATATCGCGGAACGCGCCGGCGCAGCACTCGGCGGACTCTACACCGTCTTCGACGATCTCGACGGGCTGATACTGCACGTCAACTCCGCAACTCTGAAACAGCTGGAGGAAGCGCTAAACGTGGCGATTTCGCCGTCAACCACCAATGAAGAGACGTTCCTTAGCCTGTCTCTGGCGTATCTGCGCTTCGCGCTGGGAGAGCGCAATCTGTGGTCAGCCCTTTTCGAACACAGGATGCCGGAGGGTGTTTCCGTTCCGGAGTGGCACCTTGCCGAACACACGTTCCTGATCGGTCTCATCGCAGCCCCACTGTCGCTCCAGATGCCGGGCGCTTCTGGCGACGAGGTGGCAATTCGCGCCCGGACGTTCTTTGCGGCTATTCATGGCGTGATCGCACTCAGCCTTGAGGGTCGGTTCATCGGAATAACGAGCGAAGCACTTGAGCGTGAAATCACGATCCTTGCCGGTATCCTTGCCAGGAGCCGGAGTTGACTATCCGCGCTGGCCCCATGCGCATCGTTGGGGCGCAGTACGGCAAGCGCCGACCACGGGGACGTTGCTGAAGAAGCTCCCTCCCCCTCGGTGGCTTGCGCCTAAGGCAGGATGTGCTCGCGGCCGGTACCGGCCATTTGCTGCAGCCAACGGGCAAAATGCACGACGCGCGAGCGCGCGAGGCGTTCGCCGGAAATGTCCAGCCAATAGCCGATCGGCCCCGTCACCACCACCGGGTCGAGCTGGATCAGGCTGCCGGCCTGCAATTCGGATTCGATCATGTTGCGATCCACCACGGCAAGCCCCGCACCGGTCAGGGCTGCCTGGATCACCATGTCGAGCGTGGCGAACTCCATGGCATTCTCGGGCAAGCTTCGGCGATCGCGCTGCGCCGCGGCAAACCAATTGTCCCAGGTGGGCAGGCGCCGCGCTTCGTCCAGTACGTAGAGCAGGCAGCTGCGGCGCAGGCGCTCGGGATCTGCCTGAAGCTCGGGCGCGCACACAGCGATATGCTGCTCGGTCATCAGCCGCGTGCTGGTATGCCGCTCCCGCGGGCCGGCGCCGAAACGGATCACGCAATCGAAGCGCACATTGTCGTCGCCGCGCATATGCAGCGACAGATCGAGATCGGGAAAACGCTGCCGGAAGGACGTTAGCCGCCGCGACAGCCAGCGTGCGGCGAAGGTCGGCGGCGCCAGCACCTTCAGGGTCTGCCGCGGCACCGTCGCGCGCACCTCGCGCACCGCCTCGTCCATCAGGTCGAACGATACCAGCAGCCGCTCATGCAGAACGGCGCCCGCTTCAGTCAGCGCGACACTGTTACCGATGCGGCGGAAGAGGGCGACGTCGAGCGTGCTTTCGAGCTGGCGGATCTGCCGGCTGACCGCGCTTTGCGTCACGCCAAGCCGATGCGCCGCCTGGGTGAAGCTGAGGCACTGCCCGACGACCGTGAAGGCCCGAAGAGACGTCAGGGACGGAGAAACCGACATCGGAACTACACCTGGCTTGGCGCCCGGAGCGGCAGCCCGGGCGACCGGTTCCGCCGCCCGGATCGGCATTGAGATCTGGGCCCGGCATTCCGCGCTTGCCGGCAGCGTCAGAAGGCGCCGCGTCCCGGCGCCGCCTCGATGAGATCGCGGGTATAGGGATGCTGCGGCCGGGTCAAGACCTCGCTGGCCGGACCACGTTCGACCACGTGCCCCTTGCTCATCACCACGATTTCGTCGCTGATCTGCGCGGCCACCCGCAGATCGTGGGTGATGAACACCACGGCGAGCGACAGGCGCTTTTGCAGATCGGCCAAGAGATCGAGCACCTGGGCCTGAACCGAAACATCGAGCGCCGAGACGCTCTCATCGGCGATCAGCACATCGGGCCGCATCGCCAGCGCCCGGGCAATGCCGATCCGCTGGCGCTGACCGCCGGAAAAGGCGGCCGGGCGGCGATCATAGGCGTTGCGCTGCAGGCCAACGAGTTCCAGCAACTCCTTCGCCCGTTCCACCGCCTCCTGGCGGCCGGCACCCGAGAGCATCGCGGCCCGCGCGATCATCGGCCCGACCTTGCGGCGCGGATTGAGCGAGCCGAAAGGATCCTGGAAGATCATCTGGATCCGGCGTCGCACACGGCGCAACGCGCCGCCCTTGAGGTCGAGGATCGCGTGTCCGCCGACCGCGATCGTGCCCGAGGTCGGATCGGTGAGGCGGATCAGGTTTCTGGCGACAGTGGACTTGCCCGAGCCGGATTCGCCAACGATGGACAGCACCCGCCCCGGCGCAACCGAAAGGGTGATGTCGTGCAGCACCTGCTTGGCGCCATAACTGTGGTTCAGCGCACTCACGGTCAGCGCAGGTTCCGGCTCCGCCCCTGCGTCAGCCGCCGCCCGGTCGCGCGGCACGAGGCTGGGCACGGCGGCGATCAGCGCACGGGTGTAATCGTGCTGCGGCGCCGTCAGCACCTGTTTGGCGCTGCCCACCTCCACCACCTCGCCGCGGCGCATCACGGCGATACGGTCGGCGATGTCGGCCACCACGCCGAGATCGTGGGTGATGAAGATGATGCCGTGGCCGTGATTGTCGCGCAGCTCCCGGATCAGCTTCAGCACCTGGGCCTGCGTCGTCACGTCAAGCGCAGTGGTCGGTTCGTCGGCAATCAGCAGCTTGGGGCTCATCGCCAGAGCCATGGCGATGACGACACGCTGGCACTGGCCGCCGGAAAGCTGGTGCGGATAGCTCCTGAGAATGCGATCCGGCTCCGGCAGGTGCATTTCCTCGACCAGTTTTCGTGCCCGCGCGGCCCGTTCCGCGCGCGAAAAGTCGGAGTGCAGTTCGAAGACCTCCTCGATCTGCTGGGCGACAGTCAGCGCCGGATTGAGCGAAGCCATCGGCTCCTGGAAGATCATGCCGATGTCCTTGCCGCGGATATCGCGCCACTGGCGCTCGCCGAGCGTCAGCAGGTCACGCCCGCCCATGGCAACTTCGCCGCTGGCTACGCGCAGCCCCTTCGGCGCGGCCCCCATCAACGCCGCCGTCAGCACGGACTTTCCGGAGCCGGATTCGCCGACGATGCAGAGGATTTCGGTCGGGTTCACCTCGAGCGAGACATCATGCACCGCGAAGGGCCGGTCGGCACCCTTCGGCAGCGCGACGGATAGATTGCGGATCTGCAACAGGGGCTGGGTCATGCCTGACGCTCCTTCGCGTCGTTCACTTCGCGCAGGCCGTCGGCGAGAAGGCTGAGGCCGAGCGTCAGGGACGAAATGGCGATACAGGGGAAGATGACGAGATGCGGAAAGGCGATGGCCATGGCCCGGCCCTCGTTGACCATGCCGCCCCAATCAGGCGTCGGCGGCGGCAGGCCAAGACCGAGAAAGCCGAGCGTGCCGATCGTGATCGCCGTATAGCCGAGCCTGAGGCAGAAATCGACGGCGAGCGGCCCGGTCGTGTTGGGCAGGATGTCGACGAAGAGGATGCGCAGGGTGCTTTCGCCTTGGGTGATGGCGGCCTTGACGAAATCGCGGCTGGCGACATCGATGGTGATGCCGCGCACGATGCGGAAGATGGCGGGCGCGCTGCTGAAGGTCACGGCAATGACGATGTTCACCGGCGAGGCGCCGATGACGACAATGATGACGATGTAGAGCACCAGCACCGGAAAACTGAGCACCACGTTGGCGAGGAACGACAGGACAGCATCCGTCCGCCCGCCGGCATAGCCGGCGATGAGGCCGAACAGGAGCCCGAAGGCATAGGCGGTGAGCGTCGCGAGCGTGGCGTAAATCACGACTGTGCGTGCGCCCCAGACGAGGCGCGAGAAGATGTCGCGTCCCAGCATGTCGGTGCCGAGCAGAAAGAATTCACCCTTGGCGCCGTGCGCCATCGGCTTGGCAAGTGGCTGCAGCGTCTGCAAGGGATCGTAGGGCGCGATCAGCGGCGCGAGAACGGCAACCAGCAGCCAGCCGAAAGCCAGCGCGCCGCCCGTAAGGACGAGAGGTTTTGTCAGGTACGGGACGATCAATTTCATGCCTTGGCTCCCACCAGTGCGATGCGCGGGTTCAGCCAGCCGTAGATGAGGTCGGACAGGATCTGGCTCAGCACCACGACGAGAACGGAGATCATGGCGCAGGCCTCGATCAGGTAGATGTCCTGGTTGAGCGCCGCGTCGTAAAGAAGCGTGCCGAAGCCCTTGTAGGCATAAAAGACTTCGACAACGATGACGCCCGACAGAAGCCAGGGCAATTGCAGCATGATGACCGTGACGGGCGTTATCAGGGCATTGCGCAGCGCGTGGCGCAGCACGATGCGGCCCATGCCCGCCCCCTTCAGCCGCGCGGTGCGGATATAGTGCGTGTTCATCACGTCGACCATCGAGGCACGCGTCACCCGTGCAAGGTAGCCCATCGAATAGAGCCCGAGCACGGAAACCGGCAGGATGAGTTCGGCGAGCGAAAGGCCTGAAATCATCGTGCTTGCCCCCGGCAACAGGCCGAGCCAGAAGACGAAGATGCCAGACAGGAACACCGCCGACGCGAAATCCGGGATCGAGGTGGTGACAACCGAAAAGACCGAAATCACCCGGTCGAGAAGCGAGCCCGGCCGCATGCCGGCAAGCACCCCGAGACCGAGGCCGAAGACCACGATCACCAGCAGCGCGCCGCCGGCAAGGATGGCCGAAGCCGCAAGGCGTGGCATCACTATCTCCACGACGGGCGCGCGGAAGAAGGTGGACATGCCCCAGTCTCCAGCCACGAAATGGCCGAGCCAGCGAATGTAACGCAGCGCGAAAGGATCGTTGTAACCGTTCTGCGCCAGCCACGCCGCGCGCTGTTCGACGGTCGAATACTGCCCCAGCACCTTGACCGCGACATCCTCGACATTCACCTCCAGCGCCAGAAAGATCAGGAACGAGACCACCAGCATCGTGGCGAGCGCAATCGCGAGCTTTCTCAACAGGAACATGCCCAAATACAAGGTTTCTCCCCCTTCTCCCTGAAACGGGGCCGAAACCCCGTTCTCCTCATCACCGGACAGCCGGGCGTCAGACGCCCGGCGTTTTTGTTCAGGCGATCCAGACGCTGTCCATCCGGAAGTAGTCCGACGGATGCAGCACGAAGCCGCGCACCTTCTCAGCCGCAGCACTCAGGCGCTCGGGCCAGAACGGCTGAACCATCACGGCATTGTCCTGAAGGATGCGCTCGACCTCCTGCATCGCAATCTTGCGCGCCTCGGGATCGACCACGGCCATTGCCTTGTCCAATGCCGCATCGAATTCGGGGCTGGCAAAGCGGCTTTCGTTCCACGAGCCGCCTGAGCGATAGGCGAGGTCCAGCGTCATCGTGCCGAGCGGGCGGTGCGCCCAGAAGGTCAGGCCGAAGGGCACCTTGTTCCAGATCGGCCAGTACTGCGAGGCGGGCAGCACGTTGAGCTTCAGGCGGATTCCCGCCTCGGCGAGGTTCTGCTGCAGCACCTGTGCGGTGTCCTGCTCCCACTTGCCCTGGGTGTTGCCGAGCGTCAGTTCGATGTCCACGCCGTCGGCATGGCCCGCTTCTGCAAGCAGGGCCTTGGCCTTTTCCACGTCGCGCGGCGTCGCCGGCAGCGAGAAGTAGTCGGCCTGGGTCGGCGAGACGTGGTAGTTCGCGCCGAGGTCACCCCGCCCGCGATAGGCCACGTCCAGCATCTGCTGGTTGTTGGCCGCGAGCACGACTGCCTGGCGAACGCGGATGTCGTCGAACGGCTTCTGGTCGACCTGCATGCGCAGGACGATGGTGTTGGCGCCCTTGGCCGAGAGGATCTGGATGTTCGGCAGCGACTTCATCAGGTCGTACTCGGCAATGGTAGCGCGATAGATGACGTCCACCTGACCGCTGGAAAGCGCCGCCAGATGCGTCGTCACGTCGGGGCCTAAGTCGATGTACTGGATTTCGTCGAGACGAGCGTGCGTGCCCCAGTAGTCCGGCCGCTTCTGGAACACGGACTGGCGGCCGACCTCGTGGCTGACCAGCGCGAACGGTCCGGTTCCCACCGGTTCGGCCGGCCAGTTGCCCTTGAAGCCGCGGTGCACGATGGGGCAGGTATAGGAGTAGAGCTGCTCCGGCAGCGAGGCCATGGGCCGCGACAGCGTGATGCGCACGCTGTGATCGCCGGTCTTTTCCACGCGCGAGATCGCGCCGAAGGCGGTCTTGTTCGAGCTTTGCGAATCCGGTGCGATCCAGCGCTCGATGTTGAAGATCACGTCCTCCGGCTGGAAGGCGTCGCCGTTCGACCACTTGGCGCGCTCGTCCAGTTCGAAATCCCAGACGGTCAGGTCCGCCGAGGGCGTCCAGCTCTTTGCCAGATAGGGGTGGGTGATGTTGTTCTCGTCGACGTATGTCAGGAATTCGAGGCTGTTGCGGAACAGGTTCGACGCCTCGATCCAGTTCGTCATCATCGGATCGGTGATTTCCTGGATCTGGCAGGCAAAGCGCAGGGTGCCGCCGTCCTTCGGCGTTTCCTCGGCGAAAGCCTTGCCGCCGAAGGCGCTTGCGCTACCGACGGCAACGCCGAGCCAGGCCATCGCGCGCAGGAACCCGCGCCGGTCGATCTCGCCGCGCGCGAGGCGCGTTGTCAGTGCCTCGGCCTCCGGATGAAGCGGCGCGCCGCTGAGCGTCTTGTATTCAGTCATTTTCTCTCTCCCTCTCTAGAAATCTTTTGGTGGCCGGACCGCGATCCGGTCCGGCCCTTGTCCCCTCAGGCGACAGCAGCCATGGGCGCGGCAAAGCGCCCCGCGGCCGGCCGCGGCTCGCGCGGCAGACGCTTGCCGGCGGTGTAGTCGTTGATCAGGTCGCAGGGCGTATAGTTGCGTTCGATCTCGAAGACTTCGTCGGCGTCGAGTTCGGTCGAGAGCGCGGCCAGTGCGCTGTCGAACTGCGCCTTGGTGTCGGCGCCGACCAGCATCGACGAAATTTCCGGTTTCCGGAGAACCCAGGCCTGGGCGACCTGCGCCGGGCTGATGCCGCGCGCCTCGGCCACGCGGGCGACCGACAAGGCGATGTCGCGCGAGGCGCGGTCGTTGTACATTTCGGCGGTGAAGAAATCGGTCTGGTTGCGGATCGAGTTCGTGTCGTTGGTCAGGATACCGCGCGCCAGCGGGCTGAAGACCGAAACGCCGACGCCCTGATCCACGCAGAACGGGATCATCTCGCGCTCTTCCTCGCGATAGGCGCAATTGAGCTGGAGCTGCATGTTGATCGGGCGGGCCCAGCCGTTCTTTTCGCAGACCTTCAGGATCTTGGCGAACTGCCAGGTGAACATGGTCGAGACGC
>NZ_DASYHB010000118.1:0-36169 GCF_035999185.1 Ensifer sp.
CATCCTGACGGGCGGCACCGTGATCTCCGAAGACCTCGGCATCAAGCTCGAAAACGTCACGCTCGACATGCTCGGCCGTGCGAAGAAGGTTTCGATCTCCAAGGAAAACACGACGATCGTCGACGGCGCCGGCCAGAAGGCTGACATCGAAGGCCGCGTTGCCCAGATCAAGGCCCAGATCGAAGACACCACCTCCGACTACGACCGCGAAAAGCTGCAGGAACGCCTTGCCAAGCTCGCTGGCGGCGTTGCCGTGATCCGCGTCGGCGGCTCGACGGAAGTCGAAGTGAAGGAAAAGAAGGACCGCATCGACGACGCCCTCAACGCGACGCGCGCTGCCGTTCAGGAAGGCATCGTACCGGGCGGCGGCACTGCCCTGCTCCGTTCGGCCTCCAAGATCTCGGTCAAGGGCGTCAACGAAGACCAGGAAGCCGGCATCAACATCGTTCGTCGCGCTCTGCAGGCTCCGGCCCGCCAGATCGCTGAAAACGCTGGTGATGAAGCTTCGATCGTTGTCGGCAAGATCCTCGACAAGAACGAAGACAACTACGGCTACAACGCCCAGACCGGCGAATATGGCGACATGATCGCCATGGGCATCGTCGACCCGGTCAAGGTCGTTCGCACCGCCCTTCAGGACGCAGCTTCGGTTGCTGGCCTCCTCGTCACGACGGAAGCCATGATCGCCGAACTGCCGAAGAAGGACGCTCCGGCAATGCCGGGCGGCATGGGCGGCATGGGCGGCATGGACATGATGTGATAAGGCGCCAGCCTTAGTCGCATCATCGTTCATAAAGCTTCGCCCATGCACTTAAAGCAGTTCAGCGCGTCAAGCGCGCTGAACGGGCGGCATGGACATGATGTGATAAAGGCGATTGCCTTTCACATTAACGATCTATCCGGATCGGAAGGGCGGCCCTCGGGTCGCCCTTTCTTGTTTTTTATCAACGTCGTTTGCGCCCAGCGGAGCATCTCGACAATCTCTCCGCAGAAAAATCCCGACGGTTGTAGTGCGGCTTCAAAAAAACGTTGAAGTCGAAAAAAAACGAACTATAACAGCGCCCCAAGTGAGCGGAGATTCACGGGAGACTGGTGGCAGACCAAAGGCAAGCGGCCAAACGCCGGAGCCTGTTTGTATTGGCCGCCCGTCCGGAATCTCTCCGCGAACAGACGAAAAGAACAAAAGTATTTAATCGCAAATTAAGCCGACACTCTCCTCCGAAATAATTTCGCTGGCGAGAATCATTACTATCTTCCGACCGTTCTACTTGAGAAACGCCCACGCTGCGTGGCGCGCTCTTTCGTATTGGTCATGTTGGGCGATTTGCACATGGGGATGTGTTTCCTGGACCGTCAAAGACGGGTTCCGGGAACTCTGCTGGGGTAGAGCGTGTTCAAGATCACGAGAGCAAATTCCGTTGCCCCCGGCGCTCCGGGACAGTTACATCCCGGGCTTCCGCATCCTGAACTCCTGGAGCAGTTTTGCGTCTCGGAAGGTTGGTCGGGAGACCTGTCGACCGGCCTGTTTCGCCTTGGCGAAAAGGCAGCCGCCATCCATGGCCTGCGCGACGGCGAATGCGGCCTTCTCAACTTCGTGCGCTGCTACGACCCGGCCGATCGCAACCACGTGCTCGAGCTCTTCGAGCAGGCGGCAACGAGCTGCTCGTCCTTCTGTTTTTCGACAACGATCGCGCTCGAAGAATCCGGCCAGAAACAGCCCCTGTTCTGCATTGGAGAATCCTCGGGCCTCGAGCAGCGCTACTCCGGCACGATCCTCGGCGTCTTCTTCTTCCCGCGTTTCCTGGTGGATGTTGCCGGCCGCACGCCGCTGCGCCAATAGCGCAGGGCTCCGTCGAGCGCGCCGCGACAGACATCGCGACACAGCAATCCTTCGAGCGTACATCGAGTTTATGCGGCGGTCCCGTAACCCGGCGAACTGCAGCCGCGATCAGGCGGCCGCTGCTTCGTCACCGCCGTTGAACAGCAGCGTAACCGGGGTCGGGCGGCCGAGCAGATAGCCTTGTGCCTCGTCGCAGCCCTCGGCCTGCAGGATATCGAGCTGCTTCTGCGTCTCCACGCCTTCGGCCAGGACCGGCACGGACAGGCTCTGACCGAGCGCCAGAATGGCGCGAACGATCGCCTTGGCCTGCGGGCTGCCCTCCACTTCCCACATGAAGCTCTTGTCGAGTTTGATCTTGTCGAAGGGGAAGGAACGGAGCGTTTCGAGCGACGAGTATCCGGTGCCGAAATCGTCGATCGCGATCGTGACGCCGAGTTCCTTGATCTGTCGCAGCGTCAGCAACGCGCGTTCCTTGTCGTCGATGATCGTCGATTCCGTGATTTCCAGTTCCAGGCGCTTCGGATCAAGGCCCGTCTGGGCGAGCACGTCCTGGACGAGGCTGACGATATCGCCGTTGGCAAGCTGGACCGGCGAGAGGTTGACGGCGATCTTGTGGCTGCTTTCCCAGCCCGCCGCCTCGCGGCAGGCTTCGCGCAGAACCCATTCGCCGATCGGAAGAATGGCGCCGCATTCCTCGGCAAGCGGAATGAACTCGCTGGGCGGCACCATGCCGCGCTCGGGATGGCTCCAGCGCAACAACACTTCGTAGCCGATGACGTCGCCGGACATCACCGATTTCTGCACCTGATAATGCAGCGCCAGCTGCTTCTTATCGATGGCGTCCCAGAGGTCGTTGGCAAGCGCGCGGCGCTGGCGTGCCGCCTCGTCCATCGACACTTCGTAGAAGCAGACCGTCTGGTTGAGCGCCGCTTTCGCCCGGTACATGGCAAGGTCGGCGTTGTTGATCAGCGTGTCTGCCGTTTCGGCGTCCTGCGGATAGATGGCAACGCCCATACTGCCGCCGGACTTGAGCTCGAAGTCGCCGAAGCGCATTTCCTCGTGCAGGCTCTTTTCGATGCGGCGCAGGAAGTCGTTGAGCTCGGAAAGCTCCTCGAAACGCTTGACAGCAGCGAACTCGTCGCCGCCGAAACGGGCCACGAACTCGCCTTCCTGCAGCAGGCCCTTCATGCGCTGGGCAATCGTCACCAGCACGAAATCGCCGGCGGCGTGGCCATGCAGGTCGTTGACTTCCTTGAACTTGTTGAGGTCGATGCCGATGACGGCGACCTTGCGGTTGAACCATGCGGCCGCATCCAGCTCTTCTTCCAGGTAACTGCTGAACTGCAAGCGGTTCGGCAGGCCGGTGAGGCTGTCATGGCGTGCGAGGAAGGTGATCTGCTCCTCGGTGTCGAGCCGCTCGGTGATGTCCTCGTAGGTGCTGACCCAGCCGCCGTCCGGAAGCGTGCGATGCTTGGTCAGGATCGAGCGGCCGTTGGCAAGCTTCTCGACGATATCGCCACCGCCCTTGCCAACCATTTCGATCCGGTGCTTCTGATAGAGTTCCGCGGACTTGGCGCGCGCAACCTCCTGATCGGTGTAAATGCGGGCAAAGACGATATCCAGGATCTCGCGGAAGGTCAGGCCCTGGCCGGCAAGCGTCTCGGAAAACCCGAAGATTTCGCGGCAACGCCGGTTCGAAAGCAGCAGCCGGTCGTCGGCGTCGAACAGGCAAATGCCCTGCGACATGTTTTCCAACGCGACGTCGAGGTTGTTGCTGACTTCGGCGATGCGCTCGGCATCCATCTTCGCCTTGGTGATGTCCTTGACGATCTTGATGAAACCCGCGTGCTGGCCTTGCTCGTCGAGGAACGGATCGATGACCACGTGCGCCCAGAAGCGGGAGCCGTCCTTGCGGTAGCGCCAACCTTCGGTCTCGAACTTGCCATTGCCAAGCGCCACTTCGAGCGCCTTTTGCGGCACGCCGTCCCTCTGATCCTCCTCGGAATAGAAGCAGGCGAAGTTCTCACCGATGATCTCCTCGCCCCGATAGCCCTTGTTGGCTTCGGCGCCGGCGTTCCAGCTGGCGACACGGCCGTCCGCGTCCAGCATGTAAATTGCGTAGTCCTTGACGCTGCGCACAAAGCGAGCGAACTCCCGCTCGGCGGCGGCGGCGGAAAGCTCTGCATGATGGGCAAAGCCGGCGGCGATCAGCACCATCGATAGAAGGAAGAACGCGGTCCCGGCAATGACGAAGGCGAGCAGGTGTGGCTGGATCATGCCTTCGTGCGCCGGTGCGAGCAGATCGGCTTCGATGGTTACGGCCCCCATCGCGGTGAAATGCAGCGCGACGATGCCGAGCGTCATCAGCAGCGTTGCGATCATCTTCGCTTTCAACGGGCCAGCGACGCGGCCGATCGTGCGAAGTGCGGCGATATCGAACAGCGAGCCGGCGACAATCGAGGTCACGACCAGCGTCGCGTCCCAGCGAATGCTGCCCGGGACATCGAGCGCCGCCATGCCGAGAAAGTGCATGCAGGCGACGCCTCCACCGAGAACGAAGCCGCCGGCAATCCAGCCGAGGCGCCCCTGCACATGCGTAGCAATCAGCAGCGCCGTCGTGGTCAGGATGATCGCGACGGCAAGCGACAGCCCGGTCAGGTCCATCTGATAGCCGAGAACAACGCCGGGATCATAAGCAAGCATGGCGATGAAGTGGGTGGCCCAGATGCCGAAGCCGCTGGCGATGCCGGCAGCTGTCGCCCAGATCGCCTTTGCCTTGCCCGAGGAACCGCGGGCCCGCTGCAAAAGCGTTACGGCGCCATAGCTTGAAAGGAAGCAGACGAGCGCGGCCAAAACGACCAGCTTGGGATTATGCTCGACCACCAGGCATGTAAGAACCTTGAACATCGCCAATCGCCTAAATCAAAACCGCCAGGAAACGAGACCTCTCGCCTCCACTTAAGCTGCCTGTGTTGGCGCCAGGTGATTTAAGGAAATGATAAATCGAGGCCCTGCCGGGCAATTGCTCGGCAAGACAGTAGTTTCGTCGTTAATGAATTTTGAAGTCCCGCCGCCTTCAAGTTGCAGCGCGCGTCAAAGCGCTGCCAGGCGTGGTCCTGCGCTTAGGACTGTGACAGCAGCGCCTTGAGGTCGGACTGGGGATCGGCAATGGCCGAGCGATCGGGATTGACCCCGGTTTCGAGCATCTTCTTGCCGGTAACATAGGCCTTGGCATCGTTGACCGCATCCACGGCGACGAAGCGTCCCTGCCTGAAGTACCAGACGGACACGCTGCCTTCGCGTTGTCCCGGCCTGACGATCGTTTCGTCGTGACCGAGACCGAAGCCGGCGATCTGAAGCTTGACGTCGTACTGGTCCGACCAGAACCAGGGTTTCGGATCGTAAGGGGCGTCGCTGCCGGCAAGGATCGCTGCAACCGCCTCGGCCTGGTCGACGGCGTTCTGCACCGATTCCAGCCGGATGCGCAGATCCTCGAAGGGAAGAACGGCGCAATCGCCCATGGCGAAAACCACCGGATCGGCGGTTCGCCCGTAGGCGTCGACAACGATGCCGCCCGCCGTCTCAAGGCCGGCGTCGTGCGCCAGGCGATCATTGGCGGTGACGCCGATGCCGACGATCACGACATCGACCGGCAGGGTAGAGCCGTCGGAGAGCTCCGCTGCGGTGACGCGACCATTTTCGCCGACGAGGCGTTTGAGGCCGGTACCCTCGCGGATATCGACGCCGCGGGCGCTGTGAATGCCGCGGACGATGCCCGACGTTGCCGAGGAGGCGACACGCTGGAGGATACGGTCGGCCATTTCGATGACCGTGACGTCGAGGCCGCACGTGCGGGCCACGGCCGCCGCCTCAAGGCCGATGTAGCCGCCGCCGACGACCAGAGCACGACGTCCGGCTTTCATCTCGTCGGCGAGGCGATCGGCATCCCTGAAATCGCGCACGACGTAGACGCCATCGAGATCGCCGCCGACGGAGGCGGGCAGTCGACGCGGTGTGGCGCCGGTCGCAAAGGCAAGCACGTCGTATTCGAGTGACGCCCCATCGCTGAGCGTCACGCGCTTGGACGCCCGGTCAAGACCTGTCACGGCCGTGCCGAGGCGCATGTCGACATTGTGCTCGCCGTACCAGGCCTCGGGGCGATAGAGCAGCCGGTCAAGGCTCATCTCCCGCAGGAGATATTTTTTCGAAAGTGGCGGTCGTTGATACGGCAGGCTCGCTTCGGAGGCGACGATGGTGATCGATCGCTCATCCTTCAGCGCACGGAGCTTCGCAACCAGAGCAAAGGCGGCCTGACCGCCACCGACAACAACGAGCTTTCCCGACACGCTTCTCACCTGCTTTTATTCGTCTGTACAGCAAGGCCTAGCCTTGCGCCCGAGCTTCGTCAACTCAGGCACAGGACAACAGCCACTGCTATTCCTTGCGCGGCACTTCCATGCCCTTTAGAGCCGCAGGGCGGGCGAGACCGCGCTCGACCCAGGCCATCACGTTCGGAAAGCTCTTGTACTCAAGAACATCGGCGCCGCCATAGAACCGGCGGGCGCCCTCGACCCAGGGGTAAGTTGCGATGTCGGCGATCGTGTACTCGTCGCCCATCAACCATTGCCGCCCCTCAAGACGGGCTTCGAGCACCCCGAGCAGGCGCTTTGCTTCGTCGCGGTAGCGCTCGACCGGATAGGAATTGTTGGCGACCTTGTCGGCGGCGAACTTGAAGAAGTGGCCGAACTGGCCAAGCATCGGCCCGACACCGCCCATCTGGAACATGACCCAGCTGATGGTCTCGTAACGGCGGATCGGATCGGCGGGCAGAAGCTTGCCGGTCTTTTCCGCCAGATAGATGAGGATCGCGCCGGATTCGAACAGGCCGATCGGCTTTCCGTCCGGACCGTTCGGATCGATGATCGCGGGGATGCGGCCGTTCGGATTGAGCGAGACGAATTCCGGCGATTTCTGATCGTTGGTATCGAAGGCGATGCGGTGCGCCTCGTATGGCAGGCCCAATTCCTCGAGCGCGATCGAAACCTTCACGCCGTTCGGCGTCGGCAGCGAATACAGCTGGATGATGTCCGGGTTTTTCGCCGGCCAGCGCCTGGTGATCGGGAAGGTGGAAAGATCGGCCATGCAGGTCTCCTCGGAATGAAACGGCGGGACGGTTGGGAGGCCGTCTGCGCGACTTACATAGGAGCGGAGGCCGCGCTTTGTGAGGGCCCTACCGTAATTTTATGGCGCTCGGTGCCAATGAGAGGATGCCTCGTTGCAGCACCCGCCCAATGTCATGCGTCAGAGTGCGCCGCGAACCGAAGAAATGATCCGGGCCACGATCGGGTCGCCGTCGTGGCTTGCCTTGCGCGCCCGCACCAGACAGGCTTCGGAGCGCAGGATCACACCGTCGGTCAGGATCTTCAGGTGGTTGGCCTTGAGCGTCGAACCGGTCGAGGTGATGTCGACGATGATGTCAGCCGAGCCCGATGCCGGGGCACCCTCGGTTGCGCCGAGGCTCTCGACGATGCGGTAGAGCTGGATGCCATGGCTGCCCGAGAAGTGGTTCTGGGTCAGCCGCCAGTATTTGGTGGCGATCGCGAGGCGCCGGCCGTGGCGGGCGCGAAAGTCGGCTGCGACGTCACCGAGGTCCGCCATGGTGTCGACGTCGTACCAGATCTCCGGCACGGCAACCACGACGTCGGCATGGCCGAAGCCGAGACGGGCGCAGAATTCGACGCGGGCATCCGCGTTCGCAAGCCCCTCGCGCACCAGATCTTCGCCGGTAACGCCGAAATCAATCGAACCATTGCCAAGTTCCCGCGAAATCTCAGAGGCCGAGAGGAACGCGATCTCGACGTCGTCCATGCCGTCGACCCGGCCACGGTAGGAACGGTCGTTGCCGACGGCGACGATCTTCATGCCGGCGCGTTCAAAGATCGCCGAGGCGTCGTCCTTCATCCGCCCCTTGGACGGCAGCGCGATGGTGATGGTCATTGGACGCCTCCTTCAGAGGCAATCGCCTTTTCGATGCGGTCGAGCCAGAGCGAGAAGCCGACGGCGGGGATGTGCTCGCGGGCGCCGAGCAGCGTCAGAAGGCGGTCGAAACGCCCTCCGCCTGCCAGAACGGCATGCGTGCCGGCGATTTGGACCTCGAAGACGAGGCCGGTGTAATAGTCGAGCGGACGACCGAATGCGGCGCGATAGCGGATGGCGCCGATGTCTGCGCCCGCCTTGGAAAGGGCTGCAACGCGGGCATCGAAGCGCGCCAGCGCCTCGTCGAGCTTCAGGCCGGATTTTTGCGCGAAGGCAAAGAGCGCCGCCGGAGCGTCGGCAAGCGAAACGTCGAGCGCCAGAAACTCGCCGACGAGATCGAGCGTCCGCCGATCGAGCCGCGTGTTTGCGAGCTCCATCTTCTCCTTCAGCCGCCGGGCGATGTCCTGCGGCGAGCGGCTGGCATTGGTGGAGTAGCCGGTCGCTTCCATCGTTTCGGCGACATGAGCAACGAGAGCAGCCTCGTCCTCAAGCAGGCCATCCATCGACAGGCGGACCACTTCGGGGCCGAAGACACCGACCGTGCGCGGATGCGCGAGCTCGGTCAAAAGTTTCTGCAGGTGCTTCTGGTCGCCGAAGGCGTGGATCAACCGCTTCTGCCAGCCGGCCGGCAAGCCACAGGCGCCGACAACCGCCTCAAACACCGCCTGATCGCCCAGCGTCACGCTGAGCGCGCGGCCGGGCAAGCGGTTGGCGACGACGCGCATGGCATCGCCAACGATACGCGCATCGGCGGTGGCGATATCGGTGTCCCCGAGATCCTCGATGCCGGCCTGATAGAACTCGTTGCCGCCTTCGCGGCGCTGGCGGAAGACTTCGCCGAGATAGGCATAGCGCTTCGGCGTGCCGGTCACCGCCTCGATGTGGCGCAGACAGACGGGAATGGTGAATTCCGGGCGCAGGCACAGGCTCTCGCCAGTCTCGCTCTCGGTCATGAAGATACGGCGCCGCAGATCCTCACCAGCCATGGCAAGGAAAGGCTCGGCCGGCTGGATCACCGGCGTATCGACGCGCAGCGCGCCAAGGCTTTCGAAGTCGGCCAGCAGCGCATCGGAGAAGGCAGGCAGGTTGATGAGGGCCATGGTCGTCAGCCCCTTGCCCGGTCCTCGGCCTGCGCCGCCAGCATCTCGCGTACCTTCTCCACCAACTCGGCCGTCGGCACGGAAACCTGGGCCACGCGCGCCTCGCGCCAGGCCGCATTGTCCTCGATCTCGCCCGACAGGCGCTTGCCCTCGATCAGATCCTTGATCTGCACGAGACCGCCAGCGCGCTCATCGCCGCCCTGGATGATCGCCAGCGGCGAGCCGCGGCGGTCGGCATATTTCAGCTGGTCGCCAAAATTCTTCTTGTTGCCCTGGTACATTTCGGCGCGGATGCCGGCATGGCGCAGCTGCTGCACGAAACGCTGGTAGTGGCCCATGCTCTCGATGTCGCGGTCCATGACGCAGACGACGACAGGGGCAATGACGTCCGAAGCGCCGAGCTTGCCGAGGTTCTTCAGCGCCGTCATCAGACGGGAGACGCCGATCGAGAAGCCGGTAGCCGGCACCGGCTGGCCCATGAAGCGCGAGACGAGGCCGTCATAACGACCACCGCCGCCGACCGAACCGAAGACGACCTTTTCGCCCTTCTCGTTGGTGACGGCAAACTGCAGCTCGGCCTCGAACACCGGGCCGGTATAGTATTCAAGACCGCGCACGACCGAAGGGTCGATCTTGATGCGGTCGGCTTCATAGCCGGCGCTTAACACCAGGCTTCGGATGGTGTTGAGTTCCTGGACGCCCTCGCCGCCCCTGGCAGTGCCCGAAACGAGCGCTGCCAGTTCGTCGGCACTTTCGGCATAGTTCTGGATACCGACGAAGAACAGGACCTTGTCGATCTGCTCGCCATTGAGGCCTGCACCCTTGGTGAAGTCGCCGCTTTCGTCCTTGCGGCCTTCGCCGAGAAGCAGCCGCACGCCTTCCGTGCCGAACTTGTCGAGCTTGTCGATGGCGCGCAGCACCGTCAGGCGGGCGTTGGCCTTGTCCTCGCCGCCAAGACCGATCGCTTCCATGACGCCGTCGAGCACCTTGCGGTTATTGACGCGGATGACGTAGTCGCCGCGCGCGATGCCGAGCGCTTCCATCGTGTCGGCCATCATCATGCACATTTCGGCATCCGCCTGGACGCCGGCGGCGCCAACGGTGTCGGCGTCGAACTGCATGAACTGACGGAAGCGGCCGGGGCCCGGCTTCTCGTTGCGGAAGACGTAGCCGGCACGATAGGTGCGGAACGGCAGCTGGATCTCGTTGAAGTTCTCGGCAACGTGACGGGCAAGCGGCGCCGTCAGGTCGTAGCGCAGCGACATCCACTGGTCGTCGTCATCCGTCAGCGAGAACACGCCCTCGTTCGGACGGTCGCTGTCGGGCAGGAACTTGCCGAGCGCGTCGGTATATTCGAACAGCGGTGTTTCGACCGGATCGAAACCATAATGCTCGTAGACCGCCCGGATCTTGCCGATCATTTCGTCGGTCGCACGGATATCGGCGGCGGAGCGATCGACAAAGCCGCGCGGCAGGCGGGCCTTGAGCTTCTGCGGTTTCTTTTGTTTCTCGGTCATTTGAGCATTCCGGCTGTCAGCGTGTTGGCTGCTTTCCCTATCGGATCAGTTAAGGTGCGGCAAGGGTTTGCACCGCGCAAAGCGCGCTCTCGGCCAATGCACAGCGGCATTGCGGCACCGTTCGATACCAAGGGAACTGGCACCGGGCGACGCCGGTCCGCAACGCATGTGATCGACCAAAGGACTTGACCTCAACCACAAGGCGCATTACCCCACACATAATCACCAAAAGTTTATCGATCGCATCATCGGTACCGTTTCGATCCAACCGACGATCAACGATCGTCCCGGCGGCGCTGCCGGCTTCCGCGGCGCTAGCTCGCCAGCGCACAACGAGGGAAAGGGCATCATGCTGACGTTCATGACACCTGGCTCAGGCGCCATCCAACTCGGGCACCCGGGGGCACACGCCAAATGGATGCGACACCTTGAGGAGACGGACTACATCGTCGACCCCTGGCACTGCGACCTCGCCAGCGGCGTCTTTCACCTTGGTCGAACGACCGCCATGCTGCTCGGCGTGCCCGCCCATTCCTGCGGCGTCATCGATCTCATGCACGCCTACGAACGCAAGGATCGCACCACCCTCCTCGACATCCTCGAGCAGGCGACCGCCTCTTCGGCAGCGTTCTGCTTCACCGCCATCGCCTGCGCGCCCGCTTCGCGATCGGCCCAGCACTTTTGCGTTGGCCGATCGGTCCTTGATGCGTCAACCGGAGAAAGCCGGCTGCAGGGCGTCTTTGCCTTTCAGCGCGAGCGCGCGAAACTCTGCGCCTGATCAAAACTGTTTCACCAGCCGTCGGGCGAGGAACCAAACGACGACAATGACGAACGACCGAGGTTGCAGGCCGCACGTCGGGAGCCGGACAGGCAATCGCTACGATCAGGCCGTCCGCGGCTTGGGCCTTGGGACCTTGGCGCGCATCTCCTCCACCACCGCACGGCAGTGGCAGCCCTCAATGTGATCGTTGACGAGACCCATGGCCTGCATGAAGGCGTAGATCGTCGTCGGGCCGACGAAGGTCCAGCCGCGCTTTTTCAGGTCCTTGGAAATCCGCGTCGAGGTCGGCGTCGTCGGGTTGGCGACGATCGCCTCATAGGTCACAACGGGCGGGCGCTCCGCCACCCCCGGCTCATATGACCAGAAGTAGCTGGCCAGCGAACCGAACTCGCGGCGCAGTTCCTGCGCGCGGTGCGCATTGTTGATGGTCGAGACGATCTTGCCGCGGTGGCGCACGATGCCCGTGTCGGCAAGGCAGCGCTCGATATCCGCATCCTCGAACGTCGCGACTTTGTCGAAATCAAAGCCGGCGAAAGCGGCGCGGAACGCCTCGCGCTTGCGCAGGATCGTCAACCAGGACAGGCCTGACTGAAAACCTTCAAGGCAGATCTTTTCAAAGAGCCGGCGATCGTCGGTAACCGGACGTCCCCATTCCTCGTCGTGGTAGCGGCGATAATCGTCGAGATTGCCCTGCCAGGCGCAGCGCAAAAGTCCGTCATCGCCCGTCACTATGCCCTTGGCCGTCATCGTTTCCCTCGCCCCATGCTGCTCATTTCATTGCCTTTACCATTTGCAAACCAGATTCCTAAAGCGGCGGATAACCCTACCCAAAGCTTTATCGGCGCCGTCGCCTTTTAATGAAGCGGCGTTTACCATTCGGTCGCCCCGAAGATGACACGATCGCGCCATTGCCAAGGCGCATGTCCCGTTCGAGCGTCCCGTTCTTCGGCCGTCTGCGCCCCCTTGATGCATTTCGGCGAAAGGTAGCGAGTCCGTCCGATGTTGAATAAATCTCTTCTTCTAGCCGCATCCCTTCTGACCCTTGTCGCCGGTCCGGCCGCGGCACAGGATCGGTACCAGAACCGGCCGCCCGTCGTCGTCAGCCCCGACCTCACCGCCCCCTGGGTGATGCAGCTTGGCGGCCAGCAGCCCGGAACGCGGCAGGTGATCTACCGGCAGCAGATTCCGCAGGCCACCCGAAAACAGTTCTACCCGCAGGCTCAGGTCGCCAAGCCGCAGGCTCAGGTCGGCAAACCACAGGTCAAGCGTCGCGCGGTCAACCCGCTGTTCCAGCCGGCCAACGCCACACGTGCCGCCCAGCGGCCGGTCAAATCAAGGTTCGACCCGCAATTCCTGCCGCAGACGGTGGCCTATGAGAGCAAGGAAAAGGCGGGCACGATCGTCATCGACACCAACAACCGCTTTCTCTACCTGGTGACCGGCAATGGCGAGGCACGGCGCTATGGCGTCGGCGTCGGCAAGCCGGGCTTCGAATGGGCCGGCGCCCACAAGGTGACGCGCAAGGCCGAGTGGCCGACCTGGACGCCGCCGCAGGAAATGATCAGCCGCGAGGCCGCCAAGGGTCACTATCTGCCGGCGCGCATGGACGGCGGCCCGGAAAATCCGCTGGGCGCGCGCGCCATGTATCTCGGCTCGACGCTCTACCGCATCCACGGCACCAATGCGCCCTGGACGATCGGCTATGCGGTTTCTTCCGGTTGCATCCGCATGCGCAACGAAGACGTTGTCGACCTCTACGAGCGCGTGAAGGTGGGAACCAAGGTTATCGTCATATAATTGGAGCAGAGCACAGAATATTCCCCGATCCACGAACGTGTTGCTGTTGCCGAAGCGTGATCTTCAGGCAACAGCGGCTGGAAGAGATACAAATTCGGCGATCACGTTTGATCTACCGGATGTATCGCGGGCTTGAACTTGAAAGCTTTTTGCATAGCCTGCCGGTAACGAGGGTTGAGAGGGAATCATATATGAAGCGTCATGCCAGCAAATTGGTCGCGATCGCCATTGCGACCAGCGCTATTCTTGCCGCCGCCAGTGCCTCGGCGTTTACGCCAGCGCAGAGCGCGGCCCCGAAGGTCAAGTCGTCCGACGTCGTCCTCGTGGCCACGCAGAAAAAGCCGGCAAAACAATTCTGGCGCACCAAGGTTCGCTTCCGCACCGACGAGGCCCCCGGCACGATCATCGTCGATACCAACAACAAGTTTCTCTACTACATCGACGGCCCGAACCGCGCGACACGCTACGGCATCGGCGTCGGCCGCGACGGCTTCGGCTGGTCGGGCGTCGTCAAGGTTGGCCGCAAGGCCGAATGGCCGACATGGACGCCGCCGGCGGAAATGCGCCGCCGCGAGGCCGCCAAGGGCCGCATCCTGCCGGTGACGCAGGAAGGCGGCATCGACAACCCGCTCGGCGCCCGCGCCATGTATCTCTATAAGGGCGGCCGCGACACGATCTTCCGCATCCACGGCACCAACCAGCCCTGGACGATCGGCCAGAACATGTCGTCTGGCTGCATCCGCATGATGAACGATGATGTCGAGCATCTCTACGATCGGGCCGACGTCGGCACCAAGGTGATCGTCATCGGCCCTGGCAGCAAGGCGGGCGACACCTATTACGACGACCGCGGCGTCGACATCTTCCGTCAGATTTTCGGCGGCTGACGGTCGCCGACAAGGCGACTTGAATTGACGAGGCCGGCTTCGCGAAGCGCGAGGCCGGCCTTTCTCATGGGGTCAGAGGCCCTGAGGCTTTGCGCCGCCATAGGCCCAATCCAAAAGCTCGACCGTATGCAGGATCGGAACGGCGGTGCCGCTTGCGATCTGCGTGATGCAGCCGATGTTGCCGGTCGCGATCGCATCCGCTTTGGTCGCTTCGATATTCCTGACCTTGCGCGCCTTCAGCTTCGCCGAGATTTCCGGCTGCAGGATGTTGTAAGTCCCGGCCGAACCGCAACAGAGATGCCCTTCTGCCGGATCACGGACGACGAAGCCGGCGCGTTTGAGCAACTGTTTCGGCGCCATTGTGATCTTCTGGCCGTGCTGCATCGAGCAGGCGGAGTGATAGGCGAGCGTCATGCCCCTCGCCGCCTGCTCCGGCAGGTCGAGCGTCGCCAGATACTCGGTGATATCCTTTGCCAGTGCGGAGACCCGCGCCGCCTTCTCGGAATAGGCAGGATCAAGCCGCAGCATGTGGCCATAGTCCTTGATCGTCGTTCCACAGCCCGACGCGGTGATGACGATGGCGTCGAGACCACCCTCGTCGGCAACCCTCAGCCAGGCATCGACGTTGCGCCTCGCGGCATCGAGCGCCTGGTTCTCGCGTCCCATATGGTGCACCAGGGCTCCGCAACAGCCTTCGCCTGGCGAAACGACCACCTCGATGCCGAACCGTGTCAGAAGCCTGATCGTCGCCTCGTTGATCTCCGGCTTCAGCACCGGCTGGGCGCAGCCGCTCAGGAGCGCCACGCGACCGACGCGCTTGTCCTTGGGTGCATGGACACCGGGTTCAGCCGACGCCGAAGGTTCCGGCACGACCCTTGGAGCAAGATCGAGCATGACGCCAAAGGTCTTCAGAAGCGCAACGCTCTTGAAAAGTCCGGCCAAGGGCCGAGCGATGCCAGCCGCCTTCAGCGACAGCCGGAAACGCTGGGGATAGGGCAGAACCGCGGCCAGCACCGAACGCACAAGGCGTTCGCTGAAGGGGCGCCTGTAGGTTTTCTCGATATGGACACGCGCATGGTCGACGAGGTGCATGTAGTCGACGCCGGAGGGACAGGTGGTGGTGCAGGCAAGGCAGGACAGGCACCGGTCGATGTGAGTGACCGTTTCCTTGTCGGCCGCCCGGCCGTTTTCCAGCATGTCCTTGATGAGATAGATGCGCCCGCGCGGGCTGTCGAGTTCGTCGCCGAGCGTGACATAGGTGGGACAGGTCGCGGTGCAGAATCCGCAATGCACGCATTTGCGCAGAATAGCCTCGGATTCGGCCACATGCGGATCGGCGAGCTGTTCTGGCGTAAAATTGGTCTGCAAATGCGAACTCCACTTTCCGGATCTGTGCGGGCCGCAAGGACGCCGCAGCAGCAATCAAATAGCTAGACCATCCAGCTCTCAGGGTTGGTGATCGGTTCCTGGCGTGCCGCCCGTTGCAAACCGACGACGCAGCGCACGACGATCCACACGGCGGTGGCGACGAAGCCGAGAATGCCGATCAGCAGAACCGTGAGCAGCGTGGAGATAACGCCGAACAGCAGGGCGATCCAGAACGTCCGGATCGCCCAGATATAATGGGTCTGCACCCAGGGCGCACCCTTGCCGCGGTTGAGATAGGCAATCACCACGCCGATGATGGCGGTGATGCCGACCGCGAAGCCCACCAGGTAAAGCACATAGATCACCTGAATATTGATCTTGCCCGGCTCCAGCCAACGGTCGGTTTCTCGGGAAAACGGTGTCTGCGGACCATTGTCACTCATCAGTACCTCCCTTGTTCCGCGCGTCTCAGGAGATCGCGGCCATGCGGCCCGGATTGAAGATCCGGTGCGGATCGAACATCGCGCGGACGCGCTCGCTCAATTGTGCCACGGCCAAGGGTTGTGGTTCAAACGCTGGAATGGCGGTGCGGTAGCTGTCGTCCGCCCGGACCAACGTGGCATGCCCGCCACCGAGAACCTTGATGTAGCGGCGCACGAGTTCGACTTCGGGATCCGCCTCCATGCGCAGCCAGACGAGACCGCCCTGCCAGTCGTAGAAGGCATCGACGCCCGTCTGTAGCCGGAGCGCGGCCACAAGCTGGTGACCGAGCGACGGGGCGACGGAGACGCGCCAAAGCGGCCGTTTCGTGCCATCGGCATAGGGTTTGACATCGCGGATTTCAGCCCAGAGTCTCGAAGACCTTGTGGCATCGAGGCGCGCCACGGCGCCGAAACGCGCGAGCGCTTTTTCGAGCTTGTCTGCCCGGAGGGCCACGGACGCCTCCAGGCCCTCGAGCCTCAGAACGGTGGCGGCGCCGTCGGGAAGTTGCCTGTCGATGAACTGTCCGCGCACGCTTTCCGGCAGATGCGCGGCGCCGGACACTTCGGTCGTTTGCGCCATTGCCTCGGCCATCACCGCGGCGGCTTCGGCATCGTTCAGCCCGGAGACGACGACGGTGAGCGCCGTCGGTGGCACCGGCAGCACCCGGAAGGTGACCTCCGTCAGGATGCCGAGCGTGCCGTGCGAGCCCGCAATCAGCTTGACCAGGTCCAGGCCGGTGACGTTCTTCATCACCCGGCCGCCGGCCTTGATCGCCTCGCCGCGACCGTTGACGAAACGCACACCGAGCAGGCTGTCGCGGGCGGCACCCGCCACATAGCGCCTCGGGCCGGAGATATTGCCGGCAAATACCCCGCCAATTGTCGGCTCGCCCGACGACGCAAAGATCGGCCGATGATCCATCGGTTCGAAGGCGAGCATCTGCCGATTTTCGGCCAGCGCCTCATCAATCTCCCGCATGGGCGTGCCCGAAAGGGCCGTCATTGTCATCTCGGCCGGATTGTAGCTGACGATGCCGGACAGGCGACGGGTGGAGAGGACCCGGTCGGCACGCACCGGATTGCCAAGGCCGGCACGCGTGTTGCCGCCAATCACCGCGAGCGAAGCCCGGTCGGCGGCCATGGCACGAACGACGGTCGCAATCCCCTCTTCACTCGCCGGTTCGAAATGCACGATCATGCGGCCGGACGTCCTTCGAGCGGAAAGACCTTGGACGGGTTCAGGATCCATTGCGGATCGAAGGCGGCGCGCGCCGCCATCTGCTGGTCGAGGTCTGCCTGTGTATACTGATGCAGCATGAGGTCCCGCTTTTCGATGCCAACGCCGTGTTCGCCGGTCAGGCACCCGCCGGCGTCGACGCAGAGCTTGAGAATATCGTTGCCTGCGGCCTCGGCGCGCGCGGCGTCCTCGGGATCGTTGATGTTGTAGAGGATCAGCGGATGCATGTTGCCGTCGCCGGCATGAAAGACATTGGCGACGCGCAGGCCGTAGCTCGCGACGATTTCGCCGGTGCGGCGCAGCACATGCGAGAGCTGGCCGAGCGGCACGGTGCCGTCCATGCAGATGTAGTCGGCGATGCGGCCGGTCGCGCCGAAGGCGGACTTGCGCCCCTTCCAGATCGCTGCCGCTTCCATCGCGCTCTGGCATTCCTTGATCGTCGCGACCCCGTGGCGGCGTGCGACCGCAACGATGCTGGCGAGCATCGCATCCATCTCCTGTTCGGATCCTTCGACCTCGACGATCAGCAGGGCCTCGACATCAAGCGGGTAACCGGCATGGGCAAACGCCTCGCAGATCTCGATCGCCGGCTTGTCCATGAATTCCATCGCGACCGGGATGATGCCGGAGCCGATGACGTCGGCGACGCAGGCACCGGCGGCCTCAGACGAGGCAAAGCCGAAGAGCACGGGCCGTGCGCCCTCGGGCTTGGCGATCAGCCGGACCGTCGCCTCGGTGACGATGCCGAGCTGGCCTTCGGACCCGCACACGAGCCCGAGCAGATCGTATCCGGCCGCATCCAGAGCCTTGCCACCGAGTTCGACAACGGTGCCGTCGTGAAGCACCATCTTCACGCCAAGCAGATTGTTGGTGGTAACGCCGTATTTCAGGCAGTGGGCACCGCCGGAATTCATGCCGATGTTGCCGCCGATCGTGCAAGCAAGCTGCGAACTCGGATCGGGCGCATAGAAGAACCCGTCAGGGGAAACCGCCTCGGAAATGTTGAGATTGGTGACGCCGGCCTGGACCGTCGCCGTGCGATTGAAGAGGTCGATGTCGAGAATGCGCGACATCTTCGAAAGGCCGATGACGACGGCATCCTCCTGCGGAATGGCACCGCCCGACAAAGAGGTTCCGGCACCGCGCGGCACGACGGGAACGCCATAACGGCTGCAATATTTGAGGACGGCTGCGACCTGCTCAGTCGTTTCCGGCAAGGCGACGGCGAGCGGCATGCGGCGATAGGCGATGAAGGCGTCGGTCTCAAACGGCTTCAGCCCGCGCTCGTCGCTGATCAGGCAGGCCTCTGGCAACAGGTCGGCGAGGTCGGCCACGATCTCGCGACGCCGGGCGATAACCGACTGTTTCGGCTGCAGAAAACCGATCGTCTCCGCCATCAGGCCCTCCCGCCGCGCATCAATTGGTTCATTTTCTTTACCACTAGGAGAGAACCCCGGCAAATGCTATTGAGCTTTTCCGTTTTGGAAACAATGGCAACGATTGATGACGAATTTAGGCGATCTTGAGATTTTTGCACGGGTCGTTTCCACCGGAAGCATGTCGGCAGCGGGGCGGGTGCTGGGGTTTTCCCCAGCTGTCATCTCCAAGCGCATCAAAAGGCTCGAAGATCGCCTCGGCACGCGGCTTTTGCAGCGCACGACGCGCCAAATCTCGCTGACGGAAGCCGGCCAAGGCTTCTACGACCGCGTCCTCGGCATCCTCACCGGCATCGAAGAAGCGGAGGCCTACGCATCCGGGCGATCATCCCATGCGCTCGGCGTGCTCCGAATATCGGCGCCCACCTCTTTCGGCCGGATGCACATCGCACCGCACCTGACGACGTTCATGAAGGACCATCCGGACCTGAAGCTGCACATCGTCTTGACCGACGATTTCACCGACATCGTCGCCGACGGCTTCGACATGGCGGTCCGCATCGGCGAACTCACGGATTCGTCGCTGGTTGCACGCAAGCTCGCTCCGGTCCGCCGGCTGCTGTGCGCCGCACCGGACTACATCGCGCGCAACGGCGCGCCGAAAGAAATCGGCGATCTTGCCAACCACCTTTGCCTGCCCGCCCACAACAACGACAACTGGAAGCTTGAAGGACCGGAAGGCGCGCTCGTCTGGCACCCGGAGGGGCCGCTCGTCACCAACTCCTCGGAGATCGTGCGCGCCGCCGTCATCGCCGGCGCCGGCATTGCGCTCAGGTCCACCTGGGATATCGGCCCGGAACTGCGCAGCGGCCAGCTGGTCCAGGTGCTGCCGCAATGGGAAGGGTCAAAACACCTGACGCTGTCGGCGGTTTATCCAAGCCGCCAGTTCCTGCCGGCCAAGGTGCGGCTGTTCATCGACTACCTGGCCGAACTCTACGGCCCGATCCCCTACTGGGAGCAGTAGGCGGGGCAAGCCCCGCGCACCAGTCTTCGGCGCTACTTGTGATCGGCCTCTTCGTGATGGCGCCTTATGCGTCGCACGATCAGCCAGACGCCGGCGACGGCCACGGGTACGGCAAGACCCGTCAACAGGCCCGGATCGATCGGCAGCTCATGGCTGACCGCCTTGGCAAGATAGCCGAACAACCCGACGACATAATAGGAGATCGCCGCGACCGAGAGGCCTTCGACCGTCTGCTGCAGGCGCAACTGCAACTTTGCGCGCCGGTCCATCGAATTCAGAAGCGCGCTGTTCTGCCGTTCGAGCTCGACATCGACCCAGCTTCTGAGGAGTGCTGTGGCGCGGGCAAGCTTGCGTGACAGGTTCGCCTGGCGCTCCTCCACCGACTGGCAAGTGCGCATGGCCGGTGCGAGGCGGCGTTCAAGGAAGGTACCGACCGTCTCGTAGCCGGGCACCGGGGTTTCCGCGAGCGAGCGAATGCGCTCCTGGACGATGCCGTAATAGGCGCGGCTGGCGCCAAACCGATAAAGGCTAAGTGCTGCGCCCGCTTCGAGATCGGCGGCAAGCCGGGTGATCTCGGCCAGCATGTCATCGGCCTCCTCGCGGACATTTTCCTTCATGCGTTGGGTGATCGCCGTCAGACCGTCCTCGGTCCGGCGGATCTCCGGCGACAGCGATTGGGCAAGCGGCAGCCCCATCATCGCCAGCGTCCGGTAGGTTTCGATGTCAAGGAGACGCTGGACGAGCGCGCCGGTGCCGGCTTCCGTCATGCCGCGGTCGATCACCAGGATCTGCGTCAGGCCATCACCGTTCTGGCGGAAGTCGGTGACGATCACCGCCTGGCCGTTCTTGGTTTCGCTGTAACAGAGACTGGTCGGGTCGAAGAGCTTGATCGCCTCGCGGGTTTCGGGCGTATCGGCCCGGATCTCCAGACGGATGCCTGAGATCAGCGAGCCCGGCGGCGAGAAGCCGTCGCCGAAGGGATGGATCGGCACGTCACCACCGAACTGCTCCGGTGGCGGCGCGTCCCAGAAATAGGTCGAAAACTCGGTATGCCGCTCCCAGCGCAGCGTGCCCTGCCCCCAGGGCATGGCATGATGATTGGCGTCGCGACCGGGCGGCGCGATGCCTCGGGCGCGCGTCAACTCCGACAGCACGGCATGGTCGACAATCGAGCCGCCGTCCGTCAGGAAGGCGAGCTGAAAGATCACGCGCGGCGTCGTCACCAGCGCGTACGGGCGGGAGTGAACCTCACCCAAGGCAAGCGCTCGCATTGGCGCCACCGGAAATGCAAAACTACCCTTTGCCATGAAGCGCTTTGTCCCCCTCACGCGTTCATCACAACTTCCTTATCAACCAGACGAGCAAAAGAACAAAGGACGCATTGACGCAGTTTGATTTTTGTCAGCCGCGCAAACTGGACAATCAAATTGACCACTTTGCGCCGGATGCCTAGATTGCGGCCCAAAGCGGGAAGATCAGACGGGCGCGTTTTCCCGCTTCACCCTCGCAATCATGCCTATCGATCACGCTGTGACTGGGTCGTTCCCCAAGGCCCGTGATCCCGGAGACCCTGCCGTGACCGACGACCAGATCGAACTCTTCGCCCGCATCAGCCATAGCCGCACGGCGGACGAAGTCGTGCAGCAGATCGAGCTCCTGATCCTCGAGGGCGTGCTGCGCGACGGCGATCGGTTGCCGGGCGAACGTGATCTGTCCAAGCGCTTCGACGTGTCCAGGCCGATCCTGCGCGAGGCGCTGAAGGAACTCGAGACACGCGGTCTCGTCGACAGCCGTCATGGCGGCGGCACCTTCGTCGCCGATGTCGTCGGCCAGATCTTCTCCAAGCCGCTGATCGACCTCATCGCCCGCCACCACAAGGCAACGCAGGACTACCTCGAATACCGGCGCGAACTCGAGGGCCTGACGGCGGAACTGGCAGCGACCCGCGCCACCGATTTCGACAGAGACATCCTGACGCGGATCATCGAGCGCATGCGGGCGGCCCATGCCGCCGGCGACTTCGACGCCGAGCTCGAAGCCGATATCGAACTGCATCAGGCGATCGGCGAGAGCGCCCACAACATCATCCTGCTGCATACGCTGCGCGCCTGTTATCGCCTGTTGCAACAGGGCATCTTCTTCCACCGCAATTCGGTCTTCAACGCGCCGGGCGCCCACGACCGGCTGCTTGCCCAGCACGAAGCCATCTTTGACGCGATCATGGCCAAGGACCCGGCGGCCGCCAAGATGGCGGCGCAAAGCCATATCGACTTCGTCGCCGCAGCGACCCGCGAGGCGGAACGCACCGGCGAATGGAACCGCATCGCCCGGCTGCGCCTGCAGCAGCGTGACCGCACCGGCTGAGATTTCCAACCAGCCCCGCTTCAGGGCCAACGCGCGGTTGTCTTCTGGTTTGGAAAACCGCCGTGAAAACACCATATCCTGTCGTATCTGGACCACAGTCGGTCGAAAGCTGGCTGCATATCCAGCTGCCGAATGGCCGCAACATTTACACGCAACAGGACGCTGCCATACTGCCGTGAATATTAATTGTGATCACTGATTCGCCGAGAGGAGCGCAGACGACCTTGAACTTCCTGAACAGGCTCGCATCCGATGTCCAATTGATGCTGCGTCGCCCGGCGCGCATGCAATACGCCGCTCTGTGCTATCGCATTCGCAAGAAGACCAAGGCCCTCGAAATCCTCATGATCACCAGTCGCGACACCGGCCGCTGGGTCATCCCCAAGGGATGGCCGATGCAGGGAAAGCGCGCGCATGAAGTGGCCGAACGCGAAGCCTATGAAGAGGCTGGCGTCAAGGGACACGTGCAGAAGGCCGCCACCGGCTACTACCTCTACCAGAAGCGCATGGACCACGGCCTGAAGATTTCCGTCAAAGTGCAGGTTCACGCGCTCGAAGTCGACGATCTCTGCAAGCACTTTCCCGAAGAAGGGCGGCGGCAGCTCGAATGGGTCGACTACAAGGAGGCCGCGTCGCGTGTGGCCGAACCGACCCTGAAAGACCTCATCCTTGCATTCGGCGCACGCATGGCCACGTCCGCTGAGCTGGTGCCCAAGACGGCTAACGGTTAGCCTTACAGGCTGTTTTCCTAGCCATCCGCTGTCCGTTGAGCGCGTTCCCGGCGCCTTGTGGGCGGAGGTCCATCAAATCCACTTGAATGCATGTTGCTGTGGTCTTAGTGGCCGTGGTGACAACGGAGTTCGCCGCAGTGGCTAAGCCGCGCACACACCTCGCAAAGCAGACGATCGACAAGGACCTCGACAAGCTCAGTCTTGCCGAGGAAGCCTCGCAGCATGTCAGGCGCAGCCTCGCCGCGCCGGCGCTCGCCTGTCTGTTCCTGCTCCTGAGCATGGCTGTTGCCTCAAGCTTCGTCACGAGTTCCGCCACGGCGCCGATCATCATCGCGGCGGCCGCGATTGCCGGCTACATGGCGATGAACATCGGCGCCAACGACGTGACCAACAACGTCGGTGCCGCGGTCGGCGCCAAGGCGATGTCTATGGCGACGGCGCTGACCATCGCTGCCATTTTCGAGATTGCCGGCGCGCTCCTAGCCGGTCGGCAGGTCTCGCTGACGATCGAGGCGGGAATCGTCTATGGCGAAGATGTGCTCGGACCGCAGGCAATCGTGTGGATCATGATGGCGGCGCTGGCGTCGTCGGCCGCCTGGATCAACATCGCCACCTACTCCGGAGCTCCGGTTTCGACCACGCACTCGATCATCGGCGGCATCGTCGGCGCGGGTATCGCCGCTGCCGGATTTTCCAGCGTGCAATGGTGGTCGCTCGCCGGCATCACCTTGAGCTGGACCATCTCGCCGCTGCTTGGCGGCGCGATCGCGGCCGCCTTCCTCGCTTTCCTCAAGGAATTCATCATCTACCGCGAGGACAAGATTGCGGCGGCCCGGCGTTGGATGCCGGTCATCCTCGGCATCACCACCGGCTGCTTCACCGCCTATCTTGCCCTTATTGCATTGGTACAGGTCGCCGCAATCTCCCTGTCGACGGGGCTTGCCGCTGGGCTCATTGCCGGGGTCGCCGTCTATCTGCAGGCAAAACCCTGGATCTATCGCCAATCTGAAGGCCTCGACAACCGCAACCAGTCGCTGCGCAAGCTGTTCCGACTGCCGCTGATCGTGGCCGCCGCCCTCCTTTCGTTCGCCCACGGTGCCAACGACGTCTCGAACGCGATCGGCCCCTTGTCGGCCATCGTTTCAGCGCTCGACGGGGTCGTCACGACGCAGACTTCGCCGACGCCCCTCTGGGAGTTGGCGATCGGCGCGCTCGGCATTTCGATCGGCCTGCTGCTCTACGGCCCGAAGCTTATCCGGGTCGTCGGCCAGGAAATCACCAAGCTCAATCCGATGCGCGCCTTCTGCGTGGCGCTCGCCACCGCGGTGACGGTTCTGCTCGCATCGGCGCTCGGTCTGCCGATCAGTTCGACCCACACGGCGGTCGGCGCTGTCTTCGGCGTCGGTTTCTTTCGTGAATGGTACATCCGCAATTCCAAGCGGCGCCTGGAATATGTCCGGCAAAAGACAGGCCAGGCCGATTTCATGGAGGCTGCGGAAACGAACTTCGCCGAGGTGCGTCGCCGGCGCCTCGTGCGCCGCTCGCATTTCCTGACAATTGTCGGCGCGTGGGTCATCACGGTGCCGGCATCGGCCCTGCTCTCGGCCGTCCTCTATTTCATTCTATCCAGCATTTTCATGTGAAGGTCCCGATATGCGCGCCAATTTCCGCATGCAGCGCCTGTTCGTCGAGCACTCCCTCCAGGCGGGGTCCGCCCACGAGGCGACGAAGGAACAATTCAACTATCTCGTCAACGTGCTGCGCTACGAGGAAGGCTCTTCGATCCTCGTCTTCAACGGGCGTGACGGCGAGTGGCGCGCGGAGCTTTCCTTCGCAGCCAAGAAAAAGCTGGTGCTGACGTCGGTCGAACAGACACGGCCGCAGCCTGAACCGTGCGATCTTGTCTACCTCTTCGCGCCGCTCAAGGTCGGGCGGCTCGATTATCTCGTCCAGAAGGCCGTCGAAATGGGCGCCGGTGTGTTGCAGCCGGTCACGACGCAGCATGTGCAGGGCAAACTCGGCAATATCGAGCGCGTGCGCGCCAATGTCATCGAAGCGGCCGAACAGTGCGGCGTTCTCGGAATTCCCGATGTCGAAGAACCGCGGCGGCTCGAGGATGTTCTTGCCACCTGGCCAACCGATCGGCGCATCATATTCTGCGACGAAGGCAGCGACAGCCAGAACCCGCTGCCCGTTCTTTCTGCCATCAAGGAAAAGAAGCTCGCTCTGCTGATCGGGCCCGAAGGCGGATTTTCCGAAGCCGAACGCACCCTGCTGCGCAGCCTCGAATTCGTCAGCGCCATCCCGCTCGGGCCGCGCATCCTGCGCGCCGATACCGCAGCCGTTGCCGCGATGGCGGTCATCCAGGCGACCGTCGGCGACTGGCGGTAGCCGGTCGGTTCCGGAACAGACAGGCCGTCGGCTCCTCTCCTAAGAGAAGGGGAAAATTCCGGAACAACGAACGGTTGGAAAGCCCGGCCTGCTGCTCGGGCACTTGCCCCAGCGCAAGCAATCGTCCTACTTTTTTTGATGAGACCTTGAAAGAAATTGACTTGCACCGCACCTGATTACGGTTCAAGCAGCCTTCATCAACTCCCGCTATCCAGCGGCAGTCGCCCAAACAAAAGAAGACGCTCATGGCCCGAGATACCACCGACCAGACGCCGGTAACCTCTGTCGCTGACCTGACCGCCTACCTGGCCGAAGGTTCGAAACCGGAGGAGCGGTTCCGGATCGGCACGGAGCACGAAAAGTTCGCCTTCTTTAAGGCGGACAACAGCCCCGTCCCCTATTTCGGCGACGCCAGCATCCAGGCGCTTCTGAACGGCATGGCCGCCAAGAACGGCTGGGAGCCGATCGTCGACGAGGGCAACATCATCGGCCTTGCCGAACAGTCGGGTAACGGTGCGATTTCGCTGGAACCGGGCGGCCAGTTCGAGCTTTCCGGCGCTCCGCTCGAGAACCTGCACCAGACCTGCAAGGAATCGAACCAGCACCTGGCGGTGCTGCGCGAAGTCGCCGAGCCACTCGGCATCCGTTTCCTCGGCATCGGCGGCAGCCCGAAATGGACCTTCGACGAAACCCCGCGCATGCCGAAATCGCGCTACGGGATCATGAGCCGCTATATGCCCAAGGTCGGCACCAAGGGCCTCGACATGATGTACCGCACCTGTACGATCCAGGTGAACCTCGACTTTTCCTCGGAAGAGGACATGCGCCGCAAGATGCAGGTGTCGCTGAAGCTGCAGCCGCTTTCGACCGCGCTGTTTGCCAGCTCGCCGTTTACCGACGGCAAGCCGAACGGACTGCTTTCCTGGCGCGGCGACATCTGGCGCGACACCGACAACCAGCGCGCCGGTCTTCTGCCCTCCGCCTTCCGTCCGGATTTCGGCTTTGCCGACTATGTCGAGTGGGCGCTCGACGTGCCGATGTACTTCGTCGTGCGCGACGGCCACTACCACGATTGTACCCACGTCACCTTCCGCCAGTTCATGAACGGCGCGCTCAAGGGCGAGATTGCCGACTGGCAGCCGAACATGGGCGACTGGACCAACCACCTCTCGACACTGTTCCCCGATGTGCGCCTGAAGCGCTTCCTCGAAATGCGCGGCGCCGATGGCGGTCCGTGGCGGCGGATCTGCGCGCTGCCGGCCTTCTGGGTTGGCCTGCTCTACGACCGCGAAGCGCTCGACGCCGCCGAGGCGCTGACGCGCGACTGGACCTTCGAGGAAGTGAGCGCGATGCGCAATGCGGTTCCGGTTCAGGCGCTTTCGACCAAGTTCCGCACCGGCACCCTCTACGACATCGCGCGTGAGGTGCTTGCGATTTCGCGCGGCGGCCTGAAGCGCCGCAACCGGTTGAACGGCGATGGCGTCGACGAAAGCCAGTTCCTGGCGCCGCTCGACGAAGTGCTCGCGAAGAAGGCAACGCTCGCCGAGGATCTGCTGGCGCTCTACAATGGCCGCTGGAACGGTTCGGTCGATCCGGTCTTTGCCGAGTACCAGTACTGAGGGCCGCAAGGCACCTTCAAAAAGCGGTTCCCAGCCTCCGATTTCCCGTTATAGTGCAAGGATATGCGTCGCTTTCAGCGTCGCGCGTCAAGCCGAAGGGGAACTGGCATGGCACCGCTTTTTGACATGTTCGCGCAGGCGCAGAATGGCAAGGCTATCGAGCTGATGGCGCAGCAATTCGGCATCGCCCAGGAACAGATGACCAAGGCGACTGCGGCGTTGCTGCCGGCGTTTTCCGCAGCCTTCAAGCGCAACACCACCAATCCTTATGATTTCGGCGCGCTGCTGACGGCCCTTGGCAGCGGCAACTATGCCAAATACTTCGAAGACGTCAGCCAGGCGTTCACGCCACAGGGCATGGCTGACGGCAACGGCGTTCTCGGGCAATTGTTCGGCTCTAAGGACATGTCGCGCGCCATTGCCGCGCAAGCCGCCCAGCTCACCGGCATCAGCCAGGAAATCTACAAGCAGATGCTGCCGGTCATGGCCGACACGCTGATGGGCGGGCTGTTCAAGCAGACGACCGGACAGTTTGCAGCCGCAAGCGACGCCTTCGCCAACAATCCGATGGCAACGGCGATGCGGCAATGGATGGAGGCCACCGGCTTTGCCAAGAAGCCGGAACCGCAACCGAATCCGTTCGACAACCCCTTCACCCAGGCCATGCAAGGCTTCTTCGGCATGGGCAAGAAGGAAGAGGAAAAGCCCAAGGCAGCCGACGTCTTCGCTGACAACCCGTTCGTCAAGGCGTTTCAGGACATGATGCAGGCGGGTGCGGCCGGTGCGCAGAAGCCGGCAGCCGATAACCCGGCGGTCGCGCAATTCTCGCAGGTGATGAACAGCATGTTCGACACCGGGCTCGAGATGCAGAAGGAATACCAGAAGAACGTCGAAGCGCTTTTCGACATCTACAAGACCGGCCCTAGCGCCAAGAGCTAAACGGCCCCAAACGCCCTCACCCTGCCCCGCGCAAAAAGAAAAAGGCCCGGTACATGTCTTGGTCATGTACCGGGCCAAGCGGCAGGGTCTATTGGCTCTACCCTGCGGGGAACGTTTGGGCGCGCGACCGTTGAGACCAGCAGCACCGAAACTTCAGAATTCGCAGCATGATCCGCGGCGGCGGCAGGCTTTCGCGGATCATGCTCGACTGGCACATCTCAAGCGGCGGGATGCGCCATAGGGAAAATCAATCGTGGCGGGTCCCCTTGTAAAAGAGGCTCGCACGGTTTCGCGACGCACGCGTCAGGTAACTCGCCGGACTGTCGAAGAAGGGCGAGGTGATGGCCTCCTTCACGTCTTCGCGCTTAAGCCCCATATCGAGGAGCTGGCGGTCATCCAGGTCATTCAGACGGCCGATCGCATATCGGTTGCGCAGTTGGCGCCATGTGGACGTCAGCATACCCGTCACGCCGACGGCGCGGGCGGCATGGGACTGCTTTCCGGCAACGAGGTCGAGATCGAGGACGTGCTGTGTCGTGCGCATGACGGTACTCCTTCTTCCAGGCACGAAGAGACCCATCCCCTGCGGGGAGATCAGACGCAGGGGCGGGCCAAGAAATTTGGGAACGACCGGCATCATTGCCGGCAAGGGATCGATGAATTTGCCCCCGATAGATCGCAAATCCTTATTGATCAGTCCAACGAATGTTTTTAATGATATTCATCAAACAATCTTATGGATGCATCATAGCCATGTCCGCACCCCTTGATATCGATCAACTTCAGACCTTCGTCGCGATCGCTGATACGGGCAGTTTTACCAAGGCGGCCGACCGGGTTTTCAAGACGCAATCAGCCGTTTCCATGCAGATGCGGCGACTGGAAGAGCGCATCGGCAAGGCGCTGTTCATGAAGGATGGCCGCGGCAACCGGCTGACGGTCGAAGGCGACCGGCTGCTGAATTTCGCCCGCCGGATGATCCGCCTCAACAACGAAGCGATCGCTTCGTTTGACGACAATCGGCTGGAGGGCACGCTCCGGATCGGCACACCCGACGACTATGCCGACCGCTACATGCCCGAGATCATCATGCGTTTTGCCAAGACGCATCCGAATGTCGAGCTCTACATCGTTTGCGAACCTTCGGTCGATCTCGCCGAGAAGATGGCCAAGGGCGACCTCGACATCGCGCTCGTCACGCACAATCCGCGCGCCCGGGCCTCCGACGTCGTCCGGACCGAGCCGCTCTGCTGGGTCGGCTCGATCAACCACCCGCTGCCGGAGAACGCGCCGATCCCGCTTGCCGTCGGTCGTCGCGACTGTCTGTGGCGGCAGGCGGCCTGTGCAGCGCTCGATGCGACCGGCCGAGAGTACCAGATCCTGTTCACCAGCTGGTCGTCGACCGTCGTCGCCGCGGCCGTTCTTGCCGGCATGGCCGTTTCGGTCCTGCCGGAATCGGCCCTTCGTCCCGGCATGAAGGTGCTGACGCTTGCCGACGGCTTCCCGGCGCTGGCGCCGGTGCAGATCGGCATCATGAAGCGGCCGGGCCTTTCGCCTTCGCTTTCCAATGCGATCAGCAACCACATCACCGCCTGCCTCGACAACATCACGCCGATCAGCGCCAACGACGACCTTGAAGCCGATATCAAGGGCTTCCCCCGTTATCCGCGGCTGCGTCAGAGCCATATGCTGCCGGGCTGGTAAGAACGGATAGAAACGTCAAAAAGGCCACGCACCGGCAGGTAAGTGGCCTTTTTCTTTGAGCGATGAGCGAGCGCCCGCCCCGCCTATTCGGCAGCGCTGTTGACTGCCTCCACTTCATAGTTGTGGGCCGCCCGGAGAGCCGCGCGCACGCCAGCCTCATAGTCGGGATGGACGCGCTTGAAATGGGCGAGCTGTCGCTCGACGATCATCCCCGGCACCCCGCCCATCGCGGCCGCGATGTTGGAGAACAGGCGCGTCTTCTGGCCCGCGTCGAACAGGTTGAACAGCGCCCTCGGCTGGCTGTAGTCATCGTTGCCCTCCCGGTGGTCGTAGCGACCCATGTCGCCGCTGATGCGCAGCGGTGGCTCCATCGCGGATGGCAGCTGCGCCGGACCATTGAACGAATTCGGCTCGTAGTAGGCGTTGGGATTGCCGGTCTTGATGCCGCCGAACGTATTCATCTGGCCGTCGCGGTGATAGTGATGCACCGGGCATTTCGGCTGATTGACCGGGATGTGCTCGTAGTGCGTGCCGAGGCGGTAGCGGTGCGCATCCGCATAGGAGAAGAGCCGCGCCTGCAGCATCTTGTCCGGCGAAAAGCCGATGCCCGGCACGATGTTCGACGGCGAGAAGGCTGCGTTCTCGACCTCGGCAAAATAGTTCTCCGGATTGCGGTTGAGCTCCAGCACGCCGATCTCGATCGGCGGGTAGTCCGCATGCGGCCACACCTTGGTGAGGTCGAAGGGGTTGTACGGTGTCTTGTCTGCGTCGAGTTCCGGCATGATCTGCACCTGCAGCGTCCAGCGCGGATAGTTGCCCTCCTCGATCGCGCCGTAGAGCGCTTCCTGGTAGCTCTCGCGGGTGCGGCCGATGACGTCAGCCGCCTCGGCGTTGGTGTAGTGCTTGTGGCCGTGCTGGGTCTTGAAGTGGAATTTTACCCAATAGCGCTCGCCGGCATCGTTCCAGAACGAGAAGGTGTGGGAGCCGTAGCCGTTCATGTGCAGCGGCGAGACCGGACATCCTCTGTCGGACATCAGGATCGTCACCTGATGCAGGCTTTCCGGTGACAATGACCAGAAGTCCCACATGGCGGTCGCCGAGCGCAGGTTGGTCTTCGGGTGACGCTTCTGGGTGTGGATGAAGTCCGGGAACTTGTAGGGATCGCGCACGAAGAAGATCGGCGTGTTGTTGCCGACGAGGTCCCAGTTGCCTTCAGGCGTATAGAATTTCAGTGCGAATCCGCGCACGTCGCGCTCGGCATCGGCCGCGCCCTGCTCGCCCGCAACCGTCGAGAAGCGCGCCAGCATCGGCGTCTCAGTGCCCGGCTGCAGCACCTTGGCCTTGGTGTAGCTGGAAATGTCTCCAGTGATCTTCAGCGTGCCGTAGGCGCCCCAGCCCTTGGCGTGTACGGCGCGCTCAGGGATACGCTCGCGGTTTTGATGCGACAGCTTCTCGATAAGCTGGTAGTCCTGCATCATCACGCCGCCACGCGGACCTGCGGTCAGCGCATTCTGGTTGTCCGGCACCGGGGCTCCGGCCGTCGTCGTCAATATGGGTCGATCCGACATCGCGTCCTCCTTTTAGGGTTTCGCGCCCGGGAGGTCGGGCAGGATTGCCCGACGGCAACTGAGGAAGCTGCCAGCCGCAAATCGCGGCGCTCAAAGCCCGGACGCTTCGGCAAGGCGTTTTTCCCACAGGGCTTCGATAATCTCCAATTGCATATAAATTAAAAATCGATAGGATTTTCCTATCATGCTTACACTCAGACAGATGCGTTACTTCGAGGCGCTGGCCTCCGCCCGACACTTCGGCAAGGCTGCCGAACTCGTCCATGTCAGCCAGCCGGCGCTTTCGGCGCAGATCATGGAAATGGAAAGCCACCTCGGCGTGAAGCTGGTGGAGCGCAGCCGCAGCGGCGTTCTCTTGACCCGCAAGGGCGAAGAGGTGTTGGCCCGTGCCCGCGCCATCCTTGTCGAGGTGGATCTGCTGGAGCAGAGCGCACGGACAAGTTCCGGCACCCTGGAAGGGCGTATCCGTATCGGCGTCATTCCGACGCTTGCCCCCTATCTCGTGCCGCGACTGGTACCGCATTTGCGCAGCATCTATCCGGCAATCGAAATCGAGCTGAAGGAATCGGTGACGTCGCGACTGGTCGGCGATCTCGGGGACGGCCTGCTCGATGCGGTGATCGCGGCCTTGCCGATCGACACGGATGGGCTTGCGACGAAGCCGCTCTTCTCCGACCGGTTCTACATGGCCATGGCCGACAACGAGCGGAACATTCTGATGTCACCGCTGACAGAGGACCAGGTGGACGTCGAACAGCTGCTGCTGCTGGAAGAAGGGCATTGCCTGCGTGATCAGGCACTGGCCGTCTGCAGCACGGCTGGCAAGCGCCGCCTTGTCTCGTTCGGCGCCACCTCGATGACGACGCTGTTGCAGATGGTCGCGAACGGCATGGGCATGACGCTCATTCCCGAGATCGCGATCGCGACGGAAGCCTCGCGCAACGCGATCCGCATCGTGCCCTTCGCGGCCCCAGAGCCGGCCCGCGAGATCGGCCTCGTCTGGCGCCGCAGCAGCCCGCGCGAGCGCGACATGGACGCGCTCGCGACCGCCATCAGCGACTGCGCCGACCATATCCGGGTGGCGGCCGCCTGAGGCTCGTCGCGCTCAGGCTAACCACGTTCAGGCGAGCTTGGCCTTCAGGAACTCAACCGTCCGGCCCCAGGCGAGATCGGCGGCGGCCTTGTCGTAGCGGGCGGCCGACGTGTCGTTGTTGAACGCATGGTTGACGCCGTCATAGACATAGATCGTCGCGTCCTTTCCGTCGTCCTTCAGCGCCTTCTGATAGGCCTCGATGCCGGCATTGATGCGATCGTCGAGGCCGGCATAGTGCAAGAGCAAGGCCGCCTTGATCTTCGGCACATCCTCGGCCTTGGGCTGCGCGCCGTAATAGGCAACACCGGCCTTGAGGTCTGGCGAACCCACCGCGAGCCGGTTGACGAGACCGCCACCCCAGCAGAAGCCGATGGCGCCGACCTTGCCGGTCGATTGCTGGTGTTGCTCGAGGAACGCAACAGTCGCTGCCGCATTCGCCGTCGTTGCCGCGGCATCGAGCGCACCGATCATTTCGCGCGCCTTGTCCTCGTCCGGCGGTGTGCCGCCCGAAGGCGAGAGGAAATCCGGGGCGAGCGCGAGGAAGCCTTCGAGCGCCATGCGGCGCGCCACGTCGCGGATATGCGGATTGAGCCCACGGTTCTCGTGGATGACGATGACCGCCGGCAGCTTGCCGCTCACATCCTTCGGGCGGACGAGATAACCTTTCATATCGCCGGCAGTTCCGGGATAGGAGATGTCTTCGCCGGTGATCCGCGCGTCGGTCGCGGCAACGATTTCGGCCTTGGCGCCGTTGGCGGCAAGCAGCGGCACGATCGCGGCTGCCGCGGCCGCGGAGCCGGCCAATCCGGTGAGTTTTTCCATGAACCGGCGGCGATCAAGCGTCAGGTGCGTATATTCATCATAGGCTTCGATCATCGCCTGGGTGATTGTCGGTTCCCGCATGTCAGCCTCCTTCGGTTTCGTTCTCCCGCGGCGGCAGACAGAAACCGCCCGCGACAGAATAGGTCGGCGGGCGGCATCGAACAGACAAACTTGCGTTACCGGCCGTGATCGGCGTCAGCCGTTGAGGTCGAGCACGATGCGGCCGTCGATCTTGCCCTCCTCCATGCGCTTGAAGATGGCGTTGATGTTTTCGATCTTGTCCCAGGTGAAGTGCGAGGCGACCTTGCCCTCGCCGGCAAACTCCAGAGACTCCTCCAGGTCCTGGCGGGTACCGACGATCGAGCCGCGAATGGTGATGCGTTTCAGCACCGTGTCGAAAATCGGCACGCACATCTGGCCGGGCGGTAGGCCGACCAGCGCCATCGTGCCCTTGGAGCGCAGCATGTTGAACGCCTGCTCCATCGCCTTGGGTGCCACGGCCGTCACCAGCGCCCCGTGCACGCCGCCGGTTGCCTTCTGCACCTGTTCGACCGCGTCCTTGTCGCGCGCATCGACGACGAGGTCGGCACCGAGCTTTGTCGCCAGTGCCAGCTTGTCCGGGAAGATGTCGACGGCCGCGACATGCATGCCCATGGCCTTGGCGTACTGTACCGCCATGTGGCCAAGGCCACCGATGCCGGAGATCAGCGCCCACTCGCCCGGGCGCACCTCGGTTTCCTTCAGCCCCTTGTAGACGGTGACGCCGGCGCAAAGAACTGGAGCGGCCGGCCCGAACTCGAGCTTGTCCGGCAGGCGACCGACGAAATCCGGATCGGCCAGACCATACTGGGCAAAGGTGCCATTGACGGAATAGCCGGTGTTTTGCTGGCTGCCGCAGAGCGTTTCCCAGCCGGTGCGGCACGGCGTGCAGCCGCCGCAGGCGGTATGCAGCCAGGGCACGCCGACGCGGTCGCCTTCCTTCAGACGGCCAACACCCGCCCCAAGGCCGGCGACATAGCCGACGCCCTCATGGCCGGGAATGAAAGGCGGCTTCGGCTTGACCGGCCAGTCGCCGTTGGCGGCGTGCAGATCCGTATGGCAGACGCCGGTCGCCTCGTACTTGATCAGCACCTGGCCGGGGCCCGGCTTCGGGATCGGCATATCCTCGATTACCAGCGGCTTGCCGAATTCGCGCACCACGGCGGCTTTCATCGTTGCGGTCATCTCGTCCTCCGATGCGTTGTCGACCAACGTCGGCGCAAGACCGCAGCCTCGTTGCAAGGCCCACGGTCACGCTAACGGCGGCAAGACTACTCCCAAAAGCGGCGAACGGTATTTGACACGTATCAAGACGCGGCGATCGATACGAAAATTGTCTCAGATTTGCGTCAGATGACGGGCGGTAGACCCCGGATTAGCTCATCGCCATCCAGACGGCGAGCCACACCCACATGGCGAAAACAGCCGCGAAACCCGCCATGAACAGCGGCCGGCGATAACGGATGCGGTTGCTGGTCACATGCACGAGGGCATGCACATAGCGCAGTGCGACGAAGAGCCAGGCGAGGACGACGGAGACGATGTTGTCGGCCTCGGTGATGTAGAGCAACACGCAGCAGACGTAGAACAGGACAGGCAGCTCGAACTGGTTGGCGATGCTGTTCTTGACCACCAGGCTTTCGCCCGGCTCGTCGCGGTTCTCGCGAAACTGGGCGGCGTTGGCCTTGCCGGCACGGACCAGGCTCATCCGCCGGAAGGAGAGCAGCGCGTAGAGGCAGAAGACGAGAAAGACATGGGCGATGATCGGCCAGAAAATCTCGAAACCCGTCATCACGCTACTCCCTGAAAACACTTACTCTGAAAAGACGGAGGGCGCCGCGAGATCATGCGGCGCCCTCGCATTTTTGGTGATCAGTGCGCGCCCGGATAGTTCGGGCTCTCGCGGGTGATCGTCACGTCATGGGCATGGCTTTCGCGAAGGCCCGCGCCGGAGATGCGCACGAACTGGGCGCGCTCCTGGTATTCCTTGATCGTCGGACCGCCGACATAGCCCATGGAGGCCTTGAGGCCGCCTGCGAGCTGGTGCAGCACGCCTGCGACCGGGCCCTTGTAGGGAACCTGGCCTTCGATGCCTTCCGGAACGAGCTTCAGCGTGTCGCGCACTTCCGCCTGGAAGTATCGGTCTGCCGAGCCGCGCGCCATGGCGCCGACGGAACCCATGCCGCGATAGGCCTTGAAGGAGCGGCCCTGGTAGAGGAAGACTTCGCCCGGGCTTTCATCAGTGCCGGCAAGCAGCGAGCCGATCATGACGGCCGAGGCACCGGCGGCAATCGCCTTGGCAAGGTCGCCGGAGAACTTGATGCCGCCATCGGCAATGACCGGGATGCCGGCAGCCTGGGCGGCTTCGACAGCACCCATGATCGCAGCCAGCTGCGGCACGCCGACGCCGGCGACGATGCGCGTGGTGCAGATCGAGCCCGGGCCGATACCGACCTTGACCGCATCCGCGCCGGCGTCGATCAGCGCCTTGGTACCGGAAGCGGTGGCGACGTTGCCGGCCATGATGCGAACGGAGTTGGACAGCTTCTTGACGCGGCCGACGGCATCGAGCACGCGCTGCGAATGGCCGTGGGCCGTGTCGACGACGATCAGGTCGATGCCGGCGTCGATCAGCCGTTCGGCGCGCTCGAAGCCGTCGTCGCCAACCGAGATGGCGGCAGCGGCGCGAAGGCGGCCCTGCGCGTCCTTGGAGGCGTTCGGGTTGAGCTGCGCCTTTTCGATGTCCTTGACGGTGATGAGACCGACGCAGCGACCGTCGCCGTCGACAACCAGCAGCTTTTCGATACGGTGGGCGTGCAGCAGGCGCTTGGCTTCCTGCTGGTCGACGCTTTCCTTAACGGTCACGAGGTTCTCGTGCGTCATCAGTTCGTGGATCTTCTGGTTCGGATCCGAGGCGAAACGAACGTCGCGGTTGGTGAGAATACCGACGAGACGGCCCTGCTTCTGGCCGCCGGCACCGCCGTTTTCAACGACCGGAATGCCAGAGATGCCGTGCTGCTTCATGAGGCCCAGCGCATCGGCGAGCTTGGCGTCGGGGCCGATGGTCACCGGATTGACGACCATGCCGCTTTCGAACTTCTTGACCTGGCGAACCTCTTCGGCCTGTTCGGCCGGCGTCAGGTTGCGGTGGATGACGCCGATGCCGCCGGCCTGCGCCATGGCGATAGCAAGACGCCCTTCGGTGACCGTGTCCATTGCCGAAGACAGGATCGGCAGGTTGAGGTCGATATCCTTCGCAATGGTGGTGGCGATATTGGTCTGACCCGGCATGACTTCGGAATGTCCGGGCAGAAGCAGGACGTCGTCGAAGGTCAGAGCCTCCAGACCGGTTGCCGTTTCGATGATGCGCGCCATGGCCAATTCCCTTCAATAAACGAAAACCCCCGGGGGCAATTTGTCCACCGGGCGACTTCAAAGCGTGTCTTGGAAGTTG
>NZ_DASYHB010000132.1:0-107117 GCF_035999185.1 Ensifer sp.
CCGCCCGCACGACATCGAGCTGATCGACGGCTGCGGCGGCTGTCTCGCCGGCCTCGTCACCGCCAGCCGCCGGGTCGCCGGCACCCGCCATCTCGAACTCGACCTTGGCCGCAACCACCCGCATGTCGAGATCGAACTGCCGCCCGAACGCGCCAATGCCGGAGAACACAGCCGCATCGCCTTCCGCCCGACTAAGTGGAAACTGTTCAGGGAAGCGCAGGCTGCTGTGAGCGCAAAGGCGGAGGTGACGGAAGACCGTGCCGATGTCGCGTCCGCGGAAGCCGAGAGCTTCGAACTGGCCCGCACGGGCACCTGAGCCGATCTCGCAACGTGGGCTCCCAAGCGGAGCCCACCGTTCCACACCAATTGAACCCTCTCGCGGAGCGATCACGCGGCGGCAAAGCACAGTCTGCGCGTCGCCGTGCGGATATCCGTGTCTTCCGATATGCGCTAAGCAGAACCCACCGCGCCGGCGATTGAGGCGCGGCAACGGGAGAAGCGCTGCATGACCATCGTCGACGACCTCAAGCAAAGCCTCGGCGACATCGTGCTGACCGGTACCGACATCGGCGAGCGCCATCGCAGCGACGCCAGCCTTACGGGCCATGACCTGCCGAAAGCCGTTCTGCGCCCGACAAGCAGCGAAGAGATCGCCGAAGCGCTGCGCCTCTGCAACGAGCGCGGCCAGGCCGTTGTCGTTCAGGGCGGACTGACCGGGCTTGCCGGCGGCGCCAATGCAAACAGCGAGGCGATCGTGATCTCGCTCGAGCGCTTCACCGGAATAGAGGAGATCGACACGCAGGCGGGAACCATGACCGTGCGCGCCGGCACGCCACTTGAAGTGGCGCAGCGCGCCGCGGAGGACGCGGGCTTCCTTTTGCCGATCGATCTCGGCGCGCGCGGTACCTGCCAGATCGGCGGCAATCTCGCCACCAATGCCGGCGGCATCCGCGTGCTTCGCTACGGCGTGACCCGCGACAATGTGCTTGGCCTTGAAGTCGTGCTTGCCGACGGCACGATCGTCTCGTCGCTCAACAAGATGATCAAGAACAACACCGGCTACGATCTACGGCAGTATTTCATCGGCTCTGAAGGCACGCTCGGCGTGATCACCCGCGCCGTGCTCCGGCTGCGGCCGCTGCCGGCTGGCCGGCTGACGGCGCTCTGCGCGCTCGACAGCTACGAAAACGTCGTTTCCTTCCTCGCGCGCTGCCAACGCGGTCTACCGGGTCTCTCGGCCTTCGAGGCCATGTGGGAAACCTATTTCCGCTTCAACGCCGAGGCGGAGAAACAACGGTTGTTCGGCGAAATCCCGCCCTTCGCGGTCATTGTCGAGCAGGACTTCCTGGAGGGCGAGAGCGGTGTGCGCGACACGTTCGAAGCCTTTCTCGGCGCGGCGCTCGAAGACGAAATCATTAGCGACGCCCTCATCGCCCAGTCCGAAAAAGAGAGCCGGGCATTCTGGAGCGTTCGCGAAGGCCACGCGATGGACAGCCAACTGCCGGCGCTGGTCAACCTCGACGTCAGCCTGCCGATCGGCGATATCGGCCGCTTCGCCGACGAATGCGGGCAGGCGCTGGCTGCACGTTTTCCGGCTGCCCACGTCTCCTTCTTCGGACATGTTGCCGACAGCAATCTGCACATCGCCTTCTCGGATCCCGGCAACGATGCGGATACACCGCATGTCGTCGACGGCATCGTCTATGAGATCGTGCGGCGCTACCGCGGTTCGATCTCGGCCGAACACGGCATCGGCGCGCTGAAGCGGGACTTCCTCGACCATTCGCGAAGCCCCGCAGAACTCGAACTGATGCGGCGGATTAAGAGCGCGATCGACCCCAACGGCATCCTCAATCCCGGCAAGGTCCTCTAAGCAGTTTGCGGACAACCAGGGCGGAGGTCCGCCCGGATGCGTGATGCGTGGGACTTCCGAAAGCTCATAGCCAGGAGGCGGGCGTCTTCGGCAGACGACCTTCGGGATCGACAACCTTCAGCTCCGCTCCGCCGACGTTCCAGCGCCAAAGTGCTACACAGGTGCCGCCGGGTGACATGAAGGACGGATAGATCAGACCGTCGAAGCCGCGCGCGTCGAGCTCTGCCTGCAAACGGTGCGTCTCGGGCACGAGACCGCGATCGAGCGCATCGCGCCATTCGCAGCGATGGATCTCGCTGGTTTGACCGACAGCCTCGAGCCCTTCTGATGTCGTCAGGTCAGCGAGCCGTGCGCCGCTCAATTCGAGCTGTGCAATCAGTGCCGGATGCTGGACGAAGCCTTGATTGTATTCGGCCCAGGCGGTCGACAGTTCGCGCGCCGCATAGATCGTCGGCATCCCCACGGGATTCCACCGCCCGCCGAAACGCGCGGCTCCTTCACCGGAAAGCGGTGCATGCGCCCAGCGCGGCACATAGGCGCGCCAGAGGCGCACCGGCGCGCTTGCCGACATCAGGCGTAAACACCGGAGCGTACGGCTTCGAGATAGACAAGCACCTTGTCGGTCTTGCCCTCGCCGACGAGGTCATAGGCGGTCTTGCCCGCCCATCCCGGGATCGGCTGGTGCTTGAACCAGATGACGGCGCGGCTGTCGTCGCCCGCCATTTCGCCGGCCATGGCGAGAATACGCACGACGCCGCTCAGCGCCGCATCGACCTTGCGCGCACTCGACTTCGCCGTCAGCGTGTTGCGCGCGACGCCAATGAGTTTCGCCAGTTCGGCCAGTGTCACGCCGAGGCGATCGGCAACCAGCCGGGCGGACAGGAAGGACGATTGACTATCGCCGTAATCGGCGGCGGACATGTTGAAACTGACGGCGGCCATGGCACGATCCGATCTTATTTTGATCACCATGCAATCAAAATAGGATCAAAACTTGCTCAAATCAAGGAAGGCCTATTGCCGCCAAGAAGGCTCCCGTTTTTCGAAGAAGGCGCCGACGCCCTCGCGGGCCTCGTTCGATTCCCAGCAGTCCGCCAATTGTTCAATGGTCGCCGCGATGGTGTCTTCGGTGATCGGAACGCCGAGCGAACGGGCCAACCGTTTGGCCCGGCCCGTGGCCTCGGGTGCGGCAGTCAGATACGGCTCGATCTCCGCTTCGATTGCCGCATCCAGGTCATCCGCCGCAACGACTGTGGTCACCAGCCCGATGGCACGCGCTTCCTCGGCGCTAAACAGGCGGGCGGACATGAACAGCGGGCGGGCCTTGCCTTCACCGATGCGGGCGACGACATAGGGGCTGATCGTCGCCGGGATCAGGCCGAGGCGGGTTTCGGTCAGACCGAACCTGGCATCGGCCGAGGCAACGGCCGCATCGCAGATGCTCACCAGGCCAACGCCGCCGCCGAAGGCATTGCCGTGCACGCGCCCGATCACGGGCTTGGCAATCTCGTTCAGCGCCTTGAACATCATCGCCAGACGGGTCGCCTCGGCAATGCGGGTCGCTCGATCCGCGTCGAACTGCTCGCGCATCCAGCCGAGATCGCCGCCGGCGCAGAAGCTGCGGCCCTCCGCATCCAGGACAACGAGGCGAACAGCGCGGTCGGTCGACAGGGTTTCGGCCGCTTCGGTCAATTCGCCGATCATTGTGGCCGAGAGAGCGTTGTGCTTCTGCGGCAGAGCCAGCGTCAACCGAGCCACACCGCGGGCATCGGTCACAATGCGGATCGTCTCGAACGTCATTGGCCACTCCTCAAGGTCCGCGCGAAAGCAGCCGCTTGCTCGAGCTTCGCCGCATCCAGACCGGTTGAAAACCCCTTGGCCGCCACGAATGCGTTGACCGTAAGCGTATCGACATTGCCGGCCGCCCCCGGCGCATAGGGACATCCGCCAAGGCCGCCAGCGGATGCGTCGAACACCCGCAATCCGCGATCAAGCGCAACGGCAATGTTGTCGAGCGCGCGGCCCGACGTGTCGTGGAAATGTCCGGCAAGCCGCTCTGACGGGATGCCTTCCAGCACCTTTGCGAGCATCCGGTCCACCGCTTCCGGCGTGCCGCGTCCGATCGTGTCGCCGAGACTGACTTCGTAACAGCCGAGGTCGTCAAGCAGGCCGGCGACGTATGCCGCACTGGCCGGCGCGATCGCGCCCTCATAGGGACACTCGACGACGCAACTGACGTAGCCGCGCAGCATCAGCCCCCTTTGCTGGCAAATTTCGGCAACGAGCCTGAACCGTTCGATGCTTTCTGCGATCGAACAATTGATGTTCTTCTGCGAGAAGGTCTCGGATGCCGAGGCAAAGATCGCCACCTCGTCGGCTTGGGCATCGATCGCGGCCTCAAGCCCACGCATGTTGGGCGTCAGCACCGCGTAACGCGTCCCGGAGCGCCGGCTGATGCCGGCCATCACCTCAGCCGCGTCGGCCATCTGCGGCACCCATTTCGGGCTGACGAAGCTCGTCACTTCGATGCGCTCGTAGCCGCAGTCCGAGAGAAGATCGACAAGGCGGATCTTGTCGGCGGTATCGACCAGGTGGCTTTCGTTCTGGAGCCCGTCGCGCGGCGCCATTTCGACGATCGTCACATGCTCCCGCGCTGGTCCGTTCATTCGGTGCGCTCCGGTTCAAGCATCACCAGAACCGCCCCGGCGCTGACCTGTTCGCCTTCGCTGACCTGCACGCTTTCGACCACGCCGGCGCGCGAGGCCGACAGCGTCAGTTCCATCTTCATCGCTTCCATCACGGCCAGCGGCTGGCCTTTCACGACCGTGTCGCCCGGGCGAACCTGGATCAACTTGACGATGCCCGGCATCGGCGCCGAAATCGCGTCGTCGGCGACCTCGCTGGAATGGCCCGCACCAAGGGCGTCGGGCAGCCGCATGACATAGGTGTCGCCGTTGAGGAAAAGGGTGATCTGCTCTCCTTCGCGCAAGAAACGGAACTCTAGCTGTGCGCCTGAAACCTCGGCGCGCGCGCCGTCGGCGAAGCGGTCAAGGATCACCACCGGCAGCGCCGCCGTTCCCGTATGCACCGCGAACTGATCGCGCCCACGCGCTGCAAGTGTTACGCTCGCCCGTCCACCGGTGTGCTCGATCGCCACGTTTCTGCTGGCATCGCCCCAGATTTGCCAATAGCCAAGCGACGACCACGGATCGGCGGAGCCGCCCGGCTGGAGCGCGCCTGTCGAGACGATCGCCGCCAGTGCAAGCGCCGCGTCGCTCGGGGCGAGCGGCGCCGAAAGTTGTTCGATAGAGCGGTCGATCAGGCCGGTATCCGGCCGGCCGGCGCGAAAATCGGGCTCCGCCGCAAGACGTGCGAGAAACTCAAGATTGGTGACGGTACCGCCGATGCGGCACGCCCTCAGCGCACTTTCCAGCTTGGCGAGCGCGGTCGAGCGGTTCGGTCCGTGCACAATCAGCTTGGCGATCAGCGGATCGTAGAACGTCGTGATCCGGTCGCCTTGCCTGACGCCGGCATCGACGCGCACGCCGTCCTCAGGAAAGCTCATCGTCGTCAGTTGGCCGGTCGCCGGCAGGAACCCGCGTGCCGGGTCTTCCGCATAGATACGGGCCTCGAACGCCCACCCATCAATGCTGATCTCGCTCTGGCGCTTCGGCAGCGCCTCGCCGGCCGCGGCACGCAATTGCCATTCGACAAGATCGATCCCGGTGATCGCTTCCGTGACCGGATGCTCGACCTGCAGCCGCGTGTTCATTTCCATGAAATAGAACTGGTCCGGCCACAGTCCGTTGGTCACGTCAGCGATGAACTCGACGGTGCCCGCGCCAACATAGCCGATCGCCTGCGCTGCCCTTACCGCCGCGTCGCCCATGGCGCGGCGCACTTCCGCGGTCATGCCTGGAGCGGGCGCCTCCTCGATCACCTTCTGGTGGCGGCGCTGCAGCGAGCAGTCACGTTCGAAGAGATGCAGAATGTTGCCGTGCCGATCGCCGAACACCTGTACTTCGATATGCCGCGGCTTCGTCAGGTATTTTTCGATCAGCACCGAGCCGTCGCCGAAGGCGGCTTCGGCCTCGCGGCGCGCCGCTTCGAGCGCGGCCGGAAAATCTGCAGCGCCATCGACGCGCCGCATGCCCTTGCCGCCGCCGCCGGCGCGCGCCTTGATCAGCACCGGATAGCCAACATCTTCCGCTCTTTCAGCGAGGAAATCCGCCTCCTGCCTTTCGCCATGGTAACCGGGAACGACGGGGACGCCCGATTGCTCCATCAGCGCCTTGGCGGCATCCTTCAGGCCCATGGCACGGATGGCGCGGGCCGACGGGCCGACAAAGGTGATGCCGGCTGCCTCGACGGCTTCAGCGAAATCGGCGTTCTCCGACAGGAAGCCGTAACCCGGGTGGATCGCATCGGCGCCGACAGCCCGCGCCGCCGCAAGAATGCGCTCAACGGAAAGGTAGCTTTCGAGTGCCGGGGCAGCACCGATGCGGACCGCCTCGTCGGCGAGCCTGACATGCAGCGCCCCGACATCGGCGTCGGAGTAGACGGCAACCGTGTGGATGCCGAGGCGGCGGGCGGTGCGCATCACCCGGCAGGCGATCTCGCCGCGATTGGCAATCAGAAGCTTGGAAAACATCGGCATCTCCGGGGCTATTGCGCCGCGATCACATCAATTTCGAGCAACCAGGCGGCATCGAAAATCCCGGCGATCGCAACCGTCATGGCGGGTGCAAGTGCGCCCAGATATTCCTGACGCGCCGCGCGGTTGGCCATGGCGTATTCTCGGTCGGCAAGCAGCACTGTCGCCTTGACGATATCGGCCTTCGTCATGCCGGCGGCGGTCAGCTGCGCATCGATGTTCGCCCAGACCTGACGTGCCTGCGCCTCGAACCCCTCCGGCACCTTGTCTTCCGCCGTCAGCGGCACCTGGCCGCTGACGAAGAGCAGGCGGTCGAAACCTTCAAGGCGCACCGCCTGCGAATAGCCGCCGCGGGGTTGGGGTGCATTCGTGGCGTTGATGTTGTCTCGCTTCATCCGCTCATCCCTACATTCTGAAAAGGCCGAAGCGCGTATCCTCGATCGGCGCGTTCAGCGCCGCCGAGAGCGACAGGCCGAGCACGTCGCGGCTCTTGCGCGGGTCGACGACACCGTCATCCCAGAGCCTGGCCGAAGCATAGAGCGGGTGGCTCTGGCGCTCGAACAAATCGAGGATCGGCTGGCGGAACCGCGCTTCGTCCTCATCGTTCCAGGGCGTGCCGGCGCGCTTGAGCGCCTCGCTACGCACAGTCGTCAATACGCCGGCCGCCTGCTCGCCGCCCATGACGGAGATGCGGCTGTTCGGCCAGGTCCACAGGAAGCGCGGCGAAAACGCGCGCCCGCACATACCGTAGTTGCCGGCGCCGAACGAACCGCCGACCAGCATCGTCACCTTCGGCACCCGCGCCGTCGCCACCGCCGTCACCAGCTTGGCGCCATGCTTGGCGATGCCCTCGGTCTCGTACTTTCGCCCGACCATGAAGCCGGTGATGTTTTGCAGGAAGACGAGCGGGATCTTGCGCTGAGCGCACAACTCGACGAAATGCGCGCCCTTCAGCGCCGATTCCGAAAACAGCACGCCGTTGTTGGCGATGATGCCGACGGGGATGCCGTGCACATGGGCAAAACCGCAGACGAGCGTGGTGCCATAGCGCGCCTTGAATTCGTCGAAGCGGGAGCCGTCGACGACACGGGCGATGACCTCGCGAATATCGTAGGGGGTGCGCAGGTCGGAAGGCACGATGCCGGCGATTTCCTGCGGATCGTAGAGCGGCGGCTCCGGCGTGGCGAGTTCCACCGTGCGGGGCTTGTGGCGGTTGAGCGCGCCGACAGCCCGGCGGGCGAGCGCCAGCGCATGGGCGTCGTCGCGCGCCAGATGATCGGCGACGCCCGACAGCCGCGTGTGCACATCGGCGCCGCCGAGATCTTCGGCCGAAACGACCTCGCCGGTCGCTGCGCGCACAAGCGGCGGCCCGGCGAGAAAAATCGTGCCCTGACCTTCGACGATGATCGTCTCGTCCGACATGGCAGGCACGTAGGCGCCGCCGGCCGTGCACGACCCCATCACCACGGCGATCTGGGGAATGCCTGCCGCCGACATGTTCGCCTGGTTATAGAAGATCCGGCCGAAATGGTCGCGGTCCGGGAAGACCTCGTCCTGGTTCGGCAGGTTCGCACCGCCGGAATCGACCAGGTAGATGCAGGGCAGATGATTGTCGGCAGCAATCTCCTGCGCCCTCAGATGCTTCTTCACGGTCAGCGGATAATAGGTGCCGCCTTTGACCGTCGGGTCGTTGCAGACGATCATGCATTCGCGTCCAGACACGCGGCCAATGCCGGTAATCAGCCCAGCGGCCGGCGCATCGCCATTGTACATGCCGTGCGCCGCCGTCGTGCCGACTTCGAGGAACGGCGTCCCCGGGTCGATGAGGCCCGCCACCCGGTCGCGCGGCAGCAACTTGCCACGGCTGACATGGCGCTCGCGCGCCGCGTCGCCTCCGCCGCCGGCGGCCAGTTTCACGGCATCCTCGACCGTCGCGATTGCCTCGGCCATGGCTGCCTGGTTCGCTTTGAATGTATCGGAGGACGGCTGGACGTGGGATTTCAGAACGGTCATCAAGTCCTCATTCGATCGAGTTCGGCCGCAGCTTTCATCACGGTCTTCCGGAGCAACACAGTGCGTCGGCGGCTCCCGCCGGCCTAGCGCGTCTCGCTGAACAGCTCACGGCCGATCAGCATGCGGCGGATTTCGCTGGTGCCGGCGCCGATCTCGTAGAGCTTTGCATCGCGCAGCAACCGCCCTGCCGGATAGTCGTTGGTGTAGCCGTTGCCGCCAAGCGCCTGGATCGCTTCAAGCGCCAGCGCCGTCGCCTTCTCGGCCGCATAGAGGATGCAGCCGGCCGCATCCTTGCGCGCCGTCTCGCCGCGGTCACAGGCGGCCGCCACCGCATAGACATAGGCGCGTGCCGCATTTGCCGTCACGTACATGTCCGCGAGCTTGCCCTGCATCAGCTGGAATTCGCCGATCGCCTGGCCAAACTGCTTGCGCTCATGCAGATAGGGGACGACGACATCGAGGCAGGCGGCCATGATGCCGAGCGGACCGGCAGACAGCACCACGCGCTCGTAGTCGAGGCCCGACATCAGCACGCGCACGCCGCCGCCGATCGTGCCGAGCACGTTTTCCTCCGGCACCTCGCAATCCCGGAAAATCAGTTCGCAGGTATTGGAGCCACGCATGCCAAGTTTGTCGAGCTTCTGGCCGGTCGAAAACCCGGCGCAGCCCTTTTCGACGAGAAAGGCCGTGATCCCGCGCGGACCGGCCGTCGGGTCGGTCTTGGCGTAGACAACGAGCACGTCGGCGTCCGGGCCGTTGGTGATCCACATCTTGCTGCCGTTCAGCACATAGCGGTCGCCGCGCTTGTCGGCCTTGAGCGTCATCGACACGACGTCGGAGCCGGCGCCGGGCTCGGACATCGCCAGCGCCCCGACGTGCTCGCCGGAAATCAGCTTCGGCAGATATCGCGCCTTCTGCGCATCCGTGCCGTTGCGGTTGATCTGGTTGACGCAGAGATTGGAATGTGCGCCATAGCTGAGGGCGATCGAGGCGGAGGCGCGGCTGATTTCTTCCATCGCCACGCAGTGGGCCAGATAGCCCATCCCGGCGCCGCCATAGGCCTCGTCGGCGGTAATGCCGAGCAGGCCAAGTTCGCCCATTTCCCGCCAAAGCTGCATCGGAAACGCATTGCTGCGATCGGTCTCGTCCGCCAGCGGCGCGATGCGTTCGGCCGCAAACCGGCGCACCGTCTCACGCAATGCCTCGATGTCTTCACCGAGCGCGAAGGTCAACCCGCCCTGAAACATGTCCTGTCCTCCCGTCGTTCCGGGCCGCGCGGTCTCCTCCCACAGCGGCCGGACGATACATCCCATCCTCTACGCGGATCGTCGTGATTGCAATGATATCAACGCCCGCGGTCGGTCAGGACGATAGCACCGCGTTTCGCTAATTTCCTTCCAAAGAGGTGTGAAGCCAAGCACGATATGAAAAAAGGGGGGCGTCCCGTGATTGCATCTTTTGCGCGAAGCGGTCGGTTCACGTTTGCAGGTGGCTCCACCGGCAGTTCCGAGCATCGGCAGCAGACGCGTTTCTCAGCGTCGGTTGCGGCTCACTTGTTGGGCCAAATTTCCTGCGATTTGGTCACGGCATTTAGCCCTTTCATGGCGTCACGGTTGCCCGTTGCGGCAAGCGCCTCGAAAATCCGGCGTGCTTCGTCGTAGTATTTGAGGTTCATGTAGGCGTAACCGCGCAGAACCATCAGATCCTGACGACGGCTCGAAATCTGTCCGAGCTGGTCGAGGAACAAGATGGTCTCCCGATAGCGTTTGGCATCGAAAGCGGCGATGGCCCTGTCTGCCAGGATCGCAGTCTGCAGCTCTTCCGTCCTGCCCCGGTTCTGCTTCGACCGGGTGGCCGAAACCGCAGCCTTGTTGGTGAGCCCGGCGCGCAGATAGGCAAGGCTCTGGCCGTACGCGGCGTCCTCGCGGACCTGCGATGCCGGTGCCTGCAACGCGACCTCGAAGGCCTCGGCTGCCTCAAGCGGGCGGTTAAGATCCATCAGGCACCAGCCGCGCGTGAGCGCCGCCTGCGGCGCAAGCGCGGCTGGATTGATCGAGGTCCTGCAACCGCCCCCATTGCGGACGGCCTTTTGAGCGACACCGCCCGTACGCGGCCTCTGGGCGACGGGCTGCTCGACCGTTTCCGTGACAATGGTCGTGCGTGCGGTTGCTTGTGGCTGGGCGGTCTGCTGGGTCTGCTGGGTCTGCTGCGTTACGGTCGTCGGCACCTGAACCCGGTTGACCTCGTCGAGCTTCTCCTGGACTTCTCCCAGGCGGGCGATTCGCTCTGAGCGCCCCGACCACAAACGCTGGATCTCGACCACGCCGTCCTTGTCGCCCAATTGATCGCGGCTGAGCGCAAGACCGTAAGCGGAGGGTTCATCGTCCGGTTTCCACCGCAACGCCGTCGAAAACCACTGCGCCGCCGTTGCCGGCTGGTTGAGCGCGCGGGCATACCAGCCAAACTGCTGGGCCGTCGCCGGATCGCGACCCTTGGTCGTCTCTTCAGCGATCCGGGCAAGGACGGCTGCATCCAGCGCCACGGGCGGGTCGATCGCCAGAAGGTTGGCTGTGGCGGCAAAATAGGTCGCAGTCGCGTCGGGAGAGCTGTCGCGCCACGAATAAAGGACCGCCTCTGCCTCGGCCGGCGCCTTGCGGGCGATCAGCGTCAAAGCCAGACCCTGCGACGCAGATGCGCTGTCTTCCTTGTCGTGGGCACGGCGGAACCATTGCTCGGCGGCGCTCATGTTGTCGCGGCGCAGCTGATACCAGCCGAGCAGAAGCGCGTCGCTCGCCGCCCCTCCCGCCTCCGCAAGCTTCTCGACCCGCTGGACATATTTGGGATCGACCGCGAGCGCCTTGTCTTCGTCGCCCTCGGCGACGAAGCGCCGGGCGAGATCGTCGCGAATGCTCTCGAATTCCGGTGCGCCTTCCTGCGTCGTGCGTTCATAGGCGAGCAGATCCTGCAGCGTGGCATAGGGCAGAACGGCCGAAGCCTTCTGCACGGTTGCGAGCCGCTCCGGTGCGTTGTCGCAGTTTTTCAACACATACAGATAGGCGTCGCGGGCACGCTCCGGTCGCTTGGTTTCGGCAAAGGCATTGGCGACGTGCCACAGCACGTCCACCTCGGAGCAGGTCAACAGGCTTGGCGTGCTCGCAGCGACCGATATGACGGTCTCGTACTGCTTGAGCTCGGAGGCGTTGACCAGCCGGGCCCGCGCCTCAGCAACGTTGAGACGCTCCAGGAGGTCCGATGGTGGCTGCCAGGCGGCTTCTTTCGACTGGCGCTCGGCGATCGCCTTGCGGACTTCGGCGTAACGCCCTTCCGAGTAGAGCCGCCACATGGTTTCGAGCGCGACGTCATTGTTGCGCGGTACCGCGAGAGGATCAGCAGGCGGAACCCAATCGGGATAAAGTGAGCGCAGCCGCGAGATTTCCGCCTGCAAGCGGGCCGTATCACCCTTGGCTGCGAAATAGCGAAGCGCCGATTCGTCGACGACGGGCTGGCCCTTTTCGCTCTTTGCTTCTTCAGAGGGTCTCTCCGCCTGGGCCACCTCGGTAAACTGCGGAGCCGGGCTATGGATACCCTGGTCCGTTGAGGCGGTGACGATCCCGGCCGTGTCCTGTTGCTGTAGTCCTTTGAATTTGTTGCTGTCTTGGCGCAGGAATCCGCCATCGGCCAGTCCGGCAACCCCGATCGCCGTGGTCATAACAGCGGCAATGGCAACGATTGAGGACTTCATAGACACTCCGGACGCTTCTCCTTCACATATGACAGCCCCAAGAGGTGCAGCGTGGAAGGATAATATTGCGTCGGGCTGAACACCTTGACGCTGTCGGGTATCGGGACCCGGTCCAAGACACAGGCCAGAATATGGTTAACAAAACGATAACCGGGGTCTGACAGGCTCTTTTGCACGGCTCCGGAGGCGTCGGTCAGAACCAGCGAATCACCGTTTCCGGCGATACCGCTTCGCAACCGCATCATCAGCTCCCGATCGCCCATGTCAGCCCGCGCAAGGTACAGTGGTATCCGCAGCGCGTTATAGCCGAATTCGGCAGGAAAGCCTTGCGCGGGTTTCGGCGCCGCCCTGAGGCTCACCCAATCGGTCGGCAGTTTTCTCGCCCCGGTCTGCGCGGCGGCGAGAAGCCAGAGGCCAGCGTCGGACATCTCCTTCCAGCGCTGCGACGGCGCCACCCGGTCGAGAACCGGGAACGCTTCGAAGATCCAATAGGACGGATTGACGACGGGACCATCGGGACGGTCGGTCGTGCCGAAACCCGAGACCCCCGGCATGAGCAGCACGTGGCCGCCATGATCGAGCACGGCATGGTCGAGAATGGCTTTTGCAATCCGCGCTGCTGCTTGCAGATAGTCGTCCCTCTGCCAGCGTTCGGCTGCCAACACCAGCGCATAGGCGATCAGGATGTCGCCGTCGGTGGCATTGTTGATGTCGATCACGTGGGGCGTTTCGGACGGGCTCCATTTCCAGGCAGCCAGTCCGTCATCCCTGAGCAAGAGCTCGCGGCGCGTGAACGACCAGATCAGCGCAAAGTCGGCTGGGTTTTCGGCCAGCACCGCCAAAAGCAGGCCATAGCCCTGCCCTTCACTGTGGCTGACATTGCCGTTGCCGTCGTCGATGATACGCCCGCCCGGATCGAGAAAGCGCGCCTTGTACTGTTCCCAGTCGTTTGCGTTCACCGAGCCGCTCCCTTCGGCTGCGCCGGCCGCAAGCGGCGCGATCAGCGCAAACAATACGGCAAGGAGAGCGGTTCGCCAGCTCATTGTCGGCGCCCCAGGCGGGTGAGCATGGAGGACGTCGCCAGCCCGAGCAGCACCGACAGCACGATTAACAGCAGCGCGTAGAACATGATGTTGCTGGACAGCCAGTTCGCAAGGATCAGGCGATAGTTGGTGAGAGACGGCGGTTGCGTCTGAACGAAATCGAACCCCGTGACCGGCGTGATCTCGATGTTGTCGGTCGCCGGTTCATAGGCCGAGACCCGGCCGGCGAGGTGCTGCCAACGCGTGACGTCGGCGATTGCCGCAGTGCCCTCGCGCAGGCGCTTTGACGTCGGTGCCGTCAGCAGCGTCCATGTCGCGTCATCGGTCGGGTTGGCGCCCTGGGCGAGGACGAGGCCTGCACTTTCAGGCGGCGCGTACTCAGCCTGCGCTTCCGGCAGGATGCGCAGCGAGTTCAGCGAGATGTCGAATTCCTGCTTCACCCAGGTCTGAAAGGCGGTGACCTGGTTTCGCCATGCACCGCCGCTCAGACGTGTGCGCCATTCGTCGATTGCCTTTTGCGTTTCGTCTCTTTGGCCGGAGTCTTCGGCATTGCCCCACGACATCTGTCGGGCGGGATCGATGCCGACTTGCGTCAGCACGGTCTTCGACAGTTGCGGCATGGCTCCCACGAAGAGCGTGTTGCGGTTGCCAGCCGCAAGCGGCGACGTGATGACCTCAACGGCAATTGGCCTGCCACCGGCAACGGCCAGCCGAGCAAGAAACGTCGCGGCGGCCGACAGCGTGTCTTCGTCTGCACGGTCGAGCAACAATGGAACGGCAGCGGCGTCGTTGCGATAGGGCGCCCCAGCCCCGGAAATTGCCGCAAGGTTCGGCCGCCGGCCGATCCGCGCGAAATCCGGCATCCGCAACTCCGAAGTGTCGAAAAGGGCGAAACGCGGGTCGCTGGAGGCTGGCGTCCCGGGTGCACAGGCCTTGTCCGGCTCGGTGGCAAGGACCGCCTCGATCTCGATCACATTGGGGCCGGGCTTGAAGTGACGCATCGTCACCTTGATCGGCAGATGCCGCAGGATATCGCCCGTCACCGAGTTCAGCGCAATTGTCGATGCGATATTGCCGTTGACGTAAACATCGATGTGACTGCCGGGCAGAACGGTCTCCGTGTAGGCGGCGTCAAGCAGCAGCGTCGCATCGCCATAGGCGTCCGCATAGAAATCCGAGGGAACCGCGACGGAGAAGCGCGTGCGAAAGCGCCGGCCGGTAAACTCGCTTGTCTCGACACCGAGTTCGGAGAAGCGAAGCCGCGCGCGCGAAACGACCAATGGTGTCTCCGGCAAAAGCCAGCGCCCGGTGGCAATCACGTCGCGCGGTACGTTGCTCGGGCGGTCCATCGGCTGGGTGACGCCCTCGATCGCTTCCTGGACCGCAGACCAATCCGGCCCGCTGATGACCAGCACGGAAGCCTTGGTCTTGCTGTCCGTCACGAACATGGCGACCGGCCCGCTCGAGGCGCCGTCCGGCAGCCGCTCGATCAGCGGCGCCACTTCCTCGGCGGTGCCTATGAGTGCGGTGATCTGGCCCGGTTTATCGAGTTCGGGCATGGTTTCGCTGAGGGCAAATTCCTGGGCGGGCATCTGACCGCGCAACGCCAGCCCCTGCGCAAGCCGCATCAATGCGGCCGTGCGGCTCGGCTGCTGCAGACCGGGAACGACCAGGTTGAACTGCGTCCTGCCGCGCGCATCGAGACCGACCGCGCGCACGTCATCAAGGCTCGTAAGCGTCGCGCTGTCGCCGGAGGTGAAACGGATGAAAGCCGTGTCCGGAGCAATCTCCGTCCACAGCTCGTAGGTCGATTCAACCGTGCAATCCGTACGATGGCGCTGGCGGACCTTGAAGCGAATGTCATTGGTACCGGCACGCAGCAGCCCGGGTTTCAGATCGTAGCTGATCGGCGCGGCTGCCTCCGCCGCACTGATCTGACCTTCGCCGGCAAGTTCGCCGTTGACGAAGACCGAGAGCATCGACGCTTCCGGGGCGACGACGATGGCGTTCTGGTAGGCAAAATTCAGCGTCGCCGCGGTTTGCGCCTGCGCCGGCGTCAGATAGACGGACCAGGCGCGCTCGTCGACCTCGCCGGTCAAGGACAAGGCGCTGAACGGAATGATGAAGCGCTTGAAGTCGGCAGGCTTCATGACGACGGCCGGCTGGTCGGCCGATGCTGCGCCCTTGTTGCCGGCTTCAGATGGCTGTTGCAGGACGGGCGCGTCCGCCGGGCGCTCGCCAGACATGTCGAACGGCGATGGCTGCGCGAGCGCGCTCGTCGCGACGGTCAACAGCGCGATCAGGAGAGCGAGGGCCCTGACCATCATGCGCCCTCCTTCTGCGTCTCGGATGAGCGCAGGCTGCGCATGAAATAGATGAGCCCGCGGCTCGTCTGATAGAGCGCCAGCCAAAGGAACCACAATGTGCCGCGCACCAGACCCGGGTTGCCGCGCCGCGCGCTCTGGAACGCGCTCCACTGCCGCGAATTGGCAAAGATCAGGTCGGCGACCAGGCTGTGATGACGCGCGACTTGCGGCAGGTAGCGGCAGCCCATGATGGTGATGTCGCCGGCGATCTCCTTGTTCCGGATCGCGACCGGCAAGGTCTCCGGCGTGCCGCTGCCGCTATAGGGCTCGAAGCGGATCCCGCCCTCGGTGTCGGTCGGCACCGTCGAAGCGTCGATACCAAACACCTGGACGCGTGCGCCATGGGCCGAAACGTCCTCGATCGTTGCCGGGTACCATTTTTCGCCAACCCCGAACTCACAGCGGCGGCTCACCTTGACGCGGCGCGAAGCCGCCCGCTCACCGCGCTCGGAGACGACGCCGAGCACGCATCCGGCCATGATCAGGTTCAACAGGTTCCAGCCGCCGACAACCAGCGTCACGTCGGCCTTGTAGGGCTCGGTGTAGACCCGATAGACCGTCATCAGCAGGGCGACGAACAGCACCGCGAAGATGACGAAGAACGGCCGGCCGATTTCCGAGAGCCGGCTTTCCAGGATCGATTCGTCCTTTGCCGTCACCTTGAAAGTGGGTCGGCTCGGCCTCAGCAACACCGATATGACGGCCGGCAGCAGGTGCACCGTCTGCGCAAACTCATAGAGCTCGGAGATCCACGGCCAGCGGAACGAACCATAGAGGTAGTTCTGCATCATCAGGTTCACGAGCATGTAGGCAAGCGTATAGGCGAGGAACTCGCCGCCGGACGCGGTGAAGATCTCGAGATCGAAAAACAGATAAAAGAGTGGCGCGAACAGAAAGATCGTGCGCGGAATGGGAAACAGCCAGAACAGCGTCGATGACATGTAGCAAAGCCGCTGCGGGATCGACAGGCCACCCTTGAACAGGGGAAAGCGGAAAATGAGAATCTGCATCATGCCCTGCGCCCAGCGGCTGCGCTGGCCGATGAAGCTTGCAAAGGTTGCCGGCTGCAGGCCGGCAATCAGCGGGCGGTCGACATAGATGCTGTTCCAGCCGCGGCCGTGCAGCGCAAGCGCCGTTTCGCAGTCCTCGGTGATGCTCATGCCGCTGAAGCCATCCGACTCCTCCAGCGCCTTGCGCCTGAGCACGGCGGCCGATCCGCAGAAGAACGCGGCATTCCACTTGTCGAGGCCGCGCTGGATGATGCCGTAGAACATCTCGTTCTCGCTCGGCATCTTCTCGAACGTGCGCAGATTGCGCTCGAGCGGGTCCGGATTGAGGAAGAAGTGCGGCGTCTGCACCAGGAACAGTTTCGGATCCTGCTCGAAATAGCCGACGGTCTCCAACAGGAAGTCGCGCGCCGGAGCGTGGTCGGCGTCAAACACCGCGATCAGCTCGCCGTCGGAATGCAACATGCCATTGTTGAGGTTGCCCGCCTTGGCGTGCTCGTTGCGTTCGCGTGTGAGGTAACGCACGCCGAGTTCGTCGCAGAGCGTCTGCAATTCCACATTCCGCGCCGACGCACGCTGCGCCTCGACGAGATTTGCCGAATTGCGTTTCTGCAGCGTGCCACCGTCGTCGAGCAGCCACACCGTCAGCTTGTCGGCCGGATAGTCCATTGCCTTGGCAGCGGCGAGCGTATTGGCCAGGAGCCCCGCGTCTTCGTTGTAGGACGGCACGAAGACATCGACCTTGGGAAACTTGCCGTCGGAAATCGAGCTCGCCTTGCGCGGCGGCAGCGGCATCGCCACCACGAACAGGCTGAGCGACAGCATCATCACGCTGTACATTTCGGCAAGGTAGAGCAGGAAGCCCGGGATGAAGTTTTCAAGCTGGTTGAGCGGCGGCAACGTGCTCGTCGTGCGCCAATAGACATACCGCAGGACCACCGCAGTACCGAAGGCAAGCGCGATCAACCGCCACCGCCCGCCGGCATTGGCGAGCTTCAGGATGGCCATGAAGGTGACGATCAGGACGCTGACGATCAGCTGCGTCTGGAGGTTGACCGGCAACGTGATGACGGCCATGACGCAAAGCGAGAAAAACGCCCAAGCGGCAACCGATCCGACCTTGCTCATACATTTGCCTTCCAGCGTTCGGCGTCATGCCACTGGTATCGCTCGATCTATATTCGACCAAGTTCCCCAACCGATACCAAGGCCATAACAAAGGATGGTTAGCAGTCGATTAAGGGCACGTCCCGCCGGCCTGCTGCCCATTGCAGGCTGGGGTCGGGACGATCACGGTCGGTAATGATTTGGCACTGACGTCGGGCTGCTGCCTGGTCACAGTGCCATCCGGCTGAGGCACCGGGATGAATGTTCCTGTAGTCGGCGCAACGGCCGGCTGTTCGGTCTGCACCGGGGTGACGCGACGGACTTCCTGGCGCGGCGCGGATTGCGTCACGCGCCGCGTCGTCACGATCGGAACGTTTTCCGTGGGCGCCTGTTCCCGTGCATAAATCGGACTACCAGTTCGGCCGAACCCTGCGTCCAACGGCGGCGGCGCGCCATAAGGGTTCCAGGCGGGGTCGCCGAAAGTGCCAGTGATCGTGTAGCCGTAGACCAGCGCCAGAAGCTCAGCCTCGCTTGCCCCGGTCGCGCAATAGCGCAGCCTGATTTGAATGGTGCCGTAGCCTTTGAGCGCAGACCGGCGGTTTTCCGCCTGACGGATCTGCTGCCATGCAAAAAGGCAGGCATCGTCTGCCCGGCCACGACCGAAGGCATAGCCGAACGGGCCGTAATTGTTCTGCAGAAAATAGGGATTGAGCGACAGGGCAACGCCAGGAAGGGCGCGGCGCGCCTCCAGCATCATCCTGTTGTCGTGAAAACCGGCGTAGCTGCTGCTCTTCTGCTGGTCGAAATTGGTTGCCATCGGCCCAAAGAACTTGGCGCGCAGAACGTTCTGACCGGGCGTTGCCGATGACGTATAGAGATAGATATCCTGCTCGATGGCGTTGGTCCTGCGCCGTTCGACGACATTGAGGACGGCAGGTCCACCAGGCGGCGGCAGAACCAGGGCGTTTTCCGCCGGAACCATGGCGCTCCCGGTCGGCGTGCCGACATCCTGTCGCGTCGTGCAACCGGACATCACCGCGACCGCAGCCAGCATCGCCGCCACCGTCAGGGGTGCGCGCCGGCTCTCATGGGGCGTGGCTGATCTCCGACTCAGATATCGTTGCATCATGGCTGAGCATTAGTTGATTCACCCTGTTTCGCAAACCCGGGAAGAAGAGGGGCAGCGGTACGCAAGCGCACTGGCACGCTTATGCAACACCCAAGCCCGGGGCCATTGCAGTTACAGTGGACGCTGTGGAGCGACGCAAGAAGGCGCGTTAACCGGCGCGTCATAAGGCAGCGCGGGGACGGGCAATGTCGTTGACGCCCTCGCCATCAGGGGCCTGACCATAGCTCATGCGACGCATCTGGGCGATCACCCGCTCCATCTCGTCATCGGGCAGGATGGGCGGCTCGCCGAGCGTCAACGCCTGGACATACATGCGCGACAGGGTCTCGATCTCGATCGCCAGCCAGAGTGCCGCCTCGAGCGTCTTGCCAAGCGAGATCTGGCCATGCTGTCCAAGCAGGCAGGCGGTGCGGTCCTTGAGCGCGACCAGCGCATTGTCGGAAAGCGCCTGGGTGCCGAAGGTGGCATATTCGGCGCAGCGGATCGTCGTGCCGCCGGCAATTCCTGTCATGTAGTGAAAGCTCGGAATGGTCTTGTGGTGGCAGGCGAGCGTTGTCGCGTAGATCGAATGGCAATGCAGCACGACGTTGATATCGGGGCGCTCCCTCAGGATATCGCGGTGAAACCGCCACTCGGATGACGGACGAAGCCCGGCATAGGTGCCGTCGAAGTCCATCTCAACCAGGTCTTCGGGCTGCATGGTCTCGTAGGCGAGAGACGATGGTGTGACCAGGAAGCCGTTGTCGGTGCGCACCGAAATGTTGCCGGCGGTGCCCTGGTTGATGCCGCTAGAGTTCATCCGGCAGCAGATGCTCACCATTTCCCGGCGGAGCGCCAGAATGTCGGTCTTGGTCATCGATATGTCCTTTCGAAGTCGCGACTGGAGTTGTTATTTTTCCCGGGGCGGGCGCGTGCCCGCCATTGCGACGCATAGACGGCAACCGCCGGAGAAAGGTGGGAAACAGCGACCGGATCGGCGAGCGAAAGCGGCACCGGCGCCGAGCGCCGCCCTTCGCGCGCCAGCAGTGCCGCGCCGGAAGCGACGCCGTAGGCCTCCAGATTGAAGCGGACCCGACGGTTTGGCAGGAGTGCCGCAACGAGGCGAGCATAGAGCGGGTCGCGCAGGAAGCTTCCATCGAGCACGACCAGGCGGCCTGGGCCGAGCGCCTCCACGCATTCCGCCGTCAGCAAGGCGCAATAGAGGAGTGCTAGCGCCTTGCGCTCGATCGGCGTTTCCGGCGGTGGTCCGCTGATGCGCCCTCGCCCGGCGCTCTCGGGAAAAAGCCCGTCGTCGTCGCCAAAGGACGGCAGCGCCATGGTGCGCCGCGCGATCAGGCCAAGAACGATATCGTCGGGCACGGGCGCGTCCGGCGGCTCCCGCCCCGCCACATGCTGGAACTCCCGGCCGCCCATGGTGAGGATGCCGCCGAGCGGCTGGCCGAAGACGTCGCTGTTAAGCGTCATGCCGCGGTGCTCGTCGAGCCGATCGAGCGCCGTGCGGCCGGAAAAACCGACGATCCAGGTCCCGGTGGAGATGACGATGAAATTGCTTAGACCCGCCGCCTGGTAGCGATAGTGGTTGAGGCTGCTGTCGTGGCCGCCTGCCAGCACACTGAGGCCCTCGGGCAACCCGAAGCGACGAACAAGCGCCGGCCGTATGTCACCCAGTGCCTGCCAGGCATCGGCAAAGTCGGGCATCAGCCGCCGCCATCCCCGTTCGGCGACGATCGGCGCGAAGCAGCGATCCGCGACATTCCAGAGATGCGACTGGGCACCGAGCAGGCTCGCCTCGGAAACGGCGACGCCGGACAGCCGCCACGCCCAGTATTGCGGCAAGCCAAGATACCAGCGCGCAAACGCCACCGCTTCCGGCGCATGCTCCTGCATCCAGTAAAGCTGGCGCGCCTGATGCGTAGCGCTGTGCATCGTCGCGCTGCCGCGGTCGAAAAAGGAGCCGGAAAGCGGCGCATAGCCAAGCCGGATCGCCTCCGGCAACGGCTGTTCGTAATCGATCATGGGAAGAGCCGCACCGGCCGCCACATCCGGGTCGTCGCCGACCAGCACGCCGCCGGATCCATGCCCGGCGGCAACGAAGGTTTTTAGCGGATGGCGGTGGCCAAGGTCGGCGAGACTGGAGAAGATCCAATCGCCGAGATGATCGAGATCGTGGTGCCGCCAGGGAGGCCCCGGCAGCACCGGATTGGCAACGCTCAGCGTTTCAAGGACGGCACCATCGGCCGTGACCGCGTTGAGTTTCACGTTGGTCTTGCCGACGTCGAGCACGGCAACCGTCCCGGCTCCCTCGTCCGCTGTAACTGCCATGAAGCGACCCTCCCGTCCCGATCCTGGAGGCGCTGAAAGCGCGCCTGCCTAGATCAATCCGTATTGCCGCGCCTTGTTCCGAAGGAATGGCAGGCCGTTGCCCATGACCTCCTCTTCGTCCTTTGCCACGGGCCGCCAGACGGCGAGGCCATAGGCGACCTCCGGTGGCATGTTGATGAAGCTCTCCATGGCAAGCCCGCCCTTGAAGCCGATGGCGGCGAGCGTCGCGAAGATCTCGTCCCAGGCGCAATTGCCGTAGCCGGGGGTGCCGCGGTCGCTTTCGGACAGGTGGATGTACTTGATGAAATCACGCGCATCGAGAATGCCGGTGCCGATGCCCTTTTCCTCGATGTTCATGTGGTAGGTGTCGAGATGGACAAAGACATTGTCGGCGCCGATGCGCTTGATCATATCGACTGCCTGCCAGCCGGTGTTGATCAGGTGGTTCTCATAGCGGTTGACCGCCTCGACCCCGAGCTCGATACCGCGGGTCTTCGCATGCTTGGCGGCAGCCTGCAGCACGCGGGCGATGTTGTCGTATTCGGCCTCGGTCGGCGGCACGCCGGTGCGCTCGCCGATGCCGCCATAGATGACGCCGGAGAGCGCCTCACCGCCGAGATCGGCTGTCTTGTCGATCGCCACCTTCAGATGCTCGATCGCCGCGTCCGGGCGAACGGACGCCCAGGCGCGTTCCGGCAAGCCGAGCGAGCAGACGGCGCGCAGCTTGTTCTTTTCGAGGAGCGCCTTGGTATGGGCGGTGTCGACCGCCGGCGGGTTGAGCATCGGGATCTCGATGAAATCCACGGCGTATTTCACCGCGGCGGCGACGGCGCGCTCGGCGCCGGGGCGATCCCAATTCATGGTCCACATGCTCGTATGGACGCCAAAACCCTGCATGGTCATGTTTCCTTTCTGACAAATGAAATCTTGAACTTGGTGGCGACGAACCGCAGCACCATGACGCCGGCAAGCAGCAGCCCCCAGACGGCCGTCGCCAGATGCTGATTGGCACCGACGAGGTTGAGGCCGGAGGACAGCAGCTGCAGCACGACCAGCGCGACGAAGACGGGAATGACCCGGCCGAAGCCGCCGAACGGATTGACGCCGCCGAGGAAGCAGGCGAGCACCGTGATCAGCAGGTAGCTTTCGCCGTGACCGATGCGCACCGAGTTGAAGCGGGCCAGCATGATGATGCCGGCAATCGCGCACATCGCACCCGACAGCGCATAGACGAGCACGATCACCTTGCGCGTATTGATGCCGGAATAGCGCGTCGCCTCGAGGTTGGAGCCGATCATGTAGGTGTTGAAGCCGAGCTTCGTCCGCGACAACAGCACGTGCCAGGCAGCCACGCAGACGATGAAGACGATGAGCGGGATCGGCACGCCGAGGAGCGAGCCGTGGCCGAGCGGGCCGAGGAAGGCCGGGAAGCCGGAGACATCGCCGCCGCGCGTCAGGAATTCGCCGAGGCCGCGCAGGAAGATCATCATCGACAGGGAGACGAGGATCGGATGGGCGCGGGTAAAGGCGATCACCAGTCCCATGACGACGCCGCTCGCCGCCCCGACGAGAACAGCAAGAACGGAGCCGAGTAGAAAGGCGCCGGGGCCTGCCTCGACGCCACCATTGGCCTGCAGCACCCAGGCGAGCGTCAGCCCGGCGATGTTGGCGGTAAAGGTGATCGCGAGATTAAGCCCTCCGGTCAGGATCGGCAGCAGCATCGCGAGCGTCAGAAGCCCGAGTTCCGGCAGCTGAAAGGCGACCGAACCGAAGGTGGCAGCGCTCAGGAATTGCGGCGAGGCGATCCCGAAAACAAGCACCACTGCGAGAAAAGCCAATCCAGGCCCGGCCATTTCCGGCCCGACGAATGACTTGGCGCGTTCGATCATCGCATTCATCGTCCGGACCCTTTCTGGCTGGCGAAGGGCAGCAGCTTTTCGATGCCGGTGTTGGAGAGCGTGATCGCGATGAGAATGATGGCGCCGATGATCATCTTGAAGGCGAAGGGTGACACACCCATGAGGTTGAGACCGTTCTGCGTGATCGAGATCAGCAATACGCCGAGCACGCAGCCGAGCACCGATCCCTTGCCACCGCCAAGCCGCGCGCCACCAAGAACGACGGCAGCGAGCACGTCGAGTTCGCGGCCGTAAAGCGCGTTCGGCACGACTTCCTGCGCGTAATGCGCCTGGATCAGGCCGCCGATCCCGGCCATCAGTCCAAGCCAGCCGAAGGCGATGAACTGCATGGCGCCGATGTTGATGCCGAAGCGACGCGCACCTTCCGGATTGTCGCCGAAGGCATAGAGCTGGCGGCCGGTGGTCGTGCGGGTGATCAGCACCCAGGTGGCGACGACGCAGATGACCATCACCAGCACCGGCAGGGTGATTTCGATCCAGGTTCCATCCGGCATCTCGTGCTCGAACAGGATGACGCGGTCCGTCAGCCAGTCCGGCAGGTCGTAGATAGAGACGCCCTTGGTGAAGAACATCAGGAGGCCGAAGTAAATGTTGAACGTCGAGATCGTCGCGACGATCGAGATCACGCGGAAGCGGTGGATGAGGAAGGCGTTGAGGGCGCCAAGCAGGATGCCAATGGATCCGGCGATCAACAGCCCCGAGATCCAGCCACCGCCACCGATCCATCCGAGCGCGATCGCCGTGCCGTACTGAACCACCGACGCGGCGACGGCGAAGGAAATGTCGATGCCGCCGGCGATCAGCACCACGAGCAGCCCGACGGCGAAGATGATGTTGACCGAGCTGATGTTGAGCAGGTCGAAGGCGTTGCCGATCGAAAAGAAGTTGGCCGTGGTGACCGAAAGCACCGCGCTGATCACAATGATAACGGCGAGCAGCGAGGCTTCCGTCGCATGGGTGCGGATGAAGCTATGCATAGACCGCTCCCTCGATGTCGGCGAGCGTGGATGTGCGCGGATCGTAGCTGCCGACGATGCGGCCCTGCGCCATGTGCAGCACCCGGTCGGCGTTGAAATAGACCTCGGGCACCTCGTCGGAGATGAGGATGATCGCAAGCCCGCTTTCGGCAAGCCGCGCGACGATATCGAAGATCCCGGCGCGCGCGCCGACGTCGACGCCAACGGTCGGGGCGTCGAGGATCAGAAGCTTCGGATCGGTCGCCAACCACTTGGCGATCGCCACGCGCTGCTGGTTGCCACCCGACAGCGTGGAGATCGCATCCTGCTGCAGGCCGATCTTCACGCCGAGATCCGCGATCCAGCGACCGACAAGGCTGCGCTTGCGCTCGTCCGAGATCAGGCCGCCGGCAAGAATCTTGTCGAGCGAGCTGATGACCAGATTGTCGGCGATCGACTGCGGCTGGATGAGACCGAGCGACAGTCTGTCTTCGGAGAGATAGGCGACGCCGGCCTCGATAGCATCGCGATTGGAGGAGAAGCGGACGGGCTTGCCCTCAAGCGCAATGGTGCCGGATGCGGGCTTCAGCATGCCGAAAAGGGTGAGCGCGAGTTCCGTGCGCCCGGCGCCGAGCAGGCCGGTGATGCCCAGCGTCTCGCCGCGGCGCACCGTCAGGGAAACATCGTCGAACTGACCGGGCCGCGATAGCCCCTTCACATCGAGCACGACGGGCTGTCCGTCGCGCGCCTTCGCCCGCACCTGCTGGTCGAAGGTTTTGCCGGTCATCAGCTCGGTGATGCGCGATTGCGTCATGCCGGCAGCGGGATAGACGCCGACCAGCGCGCCATCGCGCAACACGGTGATCCGGCTTGAAATCTCCAGCACCTCGGCGAGGCGGTGGCTGACGAAGACGACGGCAACGCCTGACGCTGAAAGACCGCGCACGATATCGAGCAGATGATCGGTTTCCGACTGGGTCAGCGATGCGGTCGGCTCGTCCATGAAGACGAGCCTGGCCTCGCCGACAAGCGCCCGGGCGATCGCCACGATCTGGCGCTGGGCGATCGCGTATTCCTTCAGCGGCAGGTCGACGTCGAGCGTCACGCCGAGACGGGCGAGTGCGTCCTTGGCGATCTGGCGCATGCGGCCGTAGTCGACGAGTTTCGGCCAGCGGCCGAGAACCGTCTGGAAGGCGATGTTTTCGGCGACGCTCATTTCGGGAAACAGCGCCAGGTCCTGCCAGATCACCTGGATGCCGCGGTCCTGCGCCGTGACCGGCGACATGTGGGAATAGGTTTCGCCATCGAACTCGATCGAGGCGCCATCGGCGGGGCGATAGACACCGGTGATGATCTTTATCAGCGTGCTCTTGCCACAGCCGTTTTCGCCGGCAAGGCAATGGACCTCGCCCGGGCGGACGTCGAAGCTCACATTCTTGAGCGCCCGGACCCCACCGAAAGTCATGTTGATGTCGCGCAGGGACAGAAGCGGCTTTTCGCCTCCTCCCGCGGTCGCAAGCTGGTGCATGAACGTGTGCCCTAAGTCGTCAAGGTAACGCGGGATGCGGGCGGATGGCCGCAAGCACTTGTCGTCATCCCGCTCCAGTACCGTTGAAGGGACTTGCCAGGCCGGCCGAAGCCGGCCCAGCAGCCGGGAGAACCCTTGGGGTCTTCAGAGACCCATGGCCGCGAGATCCGCGACCGTATCCTTGTTGATCGGCACGAGCTGGTCGACGATGATGTTGCGGTTCTCGAAGTCGGGCTTGACCTTGCCGAGACCTTCGATCTCGTCGCCGTCCTTGACTTCCTCGCCCTTCATCAGCTTGTCGGCGAGCGTCACGAAGACTTCGCCCGCCTGCTTGGGATTCCACATGAAGCCGCCAGAGATCGCGTCGGACTTCACCAGCTTCTGGCCCTGGCCGGGCGAGAAGGGACCGAGCACGAAGATTTCGCCGACCTTGCGGCGTTCTTCCACGGCGCGCCCCGCGCCGATCGGACCCTGGCTGCCGAAGGCAAGGAAGCCCTTGAGGTTCGGATGGGCGGAGATCAGGTCGAGTGCGGTCGAGCGGCTCTTGTCGACATCTTCGGCAACGCCGTAGCGATCGCCAACCAGCGTCATGTCGGGATAGTTCTTCTTGATGTAGGCGATCGCCGCATCGGCCCAGGCGTTGTGCAGCGGCACGGTGAGCGAACCGACGAAGACGGCGTATTCACCCTTGCCGCCCATCTTTTCGCCGAGCAGCTTGCCATGCGCCTCGCCGAAGCCGGTCGAGGATGCGAGCTCGAAGTCCCAGTCGGCACCCTTCTGGCTGGGCGATTCATGGGTGATGACGATGATGCCCTTTTCCTTGGCCTTGGTCAGGACCGGCTCAAGCACCTTGGCATCATTCGGGACCACGCCGATGACCTTCACGCCTTGCGCGATGAGGTCCTCGATGGCGCGCACCTGCAGCGCCGGGTCGGCACTGGTCGGGCCGACCATGAAGGCGTCGACGCCGAGTTTCTGGCCACGCTCCTTGATGCCTGCCTCCATGGCGTTGAACCACGGAATGCCGCCAATCTTGACGACGACGCCGACCTTGCCTGCATCCTGCGCAAAGGCGGCTGCGGAACTGGCAAGCGCCAGCGATGTCGCCAGGGCGGCGACGAGAATTTTCCTGAACATTTCTCTCCTCCACTCGTTCCCGCCAAGGGAACGCGTCCGGTCGCTATTCCAGCGCCGGCCTCCAGTTTCCAACCATCACTGGCGAAGTGTTCCCTCGCCTCCCTGTTTGCCGACTCCTCAGACGGCACCACCAAATTTGCGCAATCGATATTTCTTGTTTGCACAATCGATGGTGCAAGAACTATTGTGCAGACTTAATCTTTCGTCAAGGGGAAATCGGCACTAAAACGAGCAGGGGAGACAGCCATGGCCAGCAGCGGCAAAAAGAAAGCGACGATCTACGACTTGTCGGTGCTATCCGGCAGCTCGCCTTCAACCGTAAGTGCCGTTCTGAACGGCACCTGGCAGAAGCGACGGATCAAGGAAAGCACCGCGGAGTTGATCCGCAGTCTGGCGGAAACGCACCAGTACACGGCCAACCGCCAGGCGCGCGGCTTGCGCAGCTCGCGCTCGGGCCTGATCGGCCTGCTTTTGCCGATCCACGACAACCGCTATTTCTCGTCGATGGCGCAGACCTTCGAGGCGCACGTTCGAAGCAAGGGCCAATGCCCGATCGTGGTCAGCGCCAGCCGCGACCCGGAAGAGGAGCGCAAGACCGCCGAGACGCTGATCTCCTACTCGATCGACGAGCTCTTCATCTGCGGCGCCACCGATCCCGACGGCGTGCACGATGTCTGCGAGGCGGCCGGCCTCAAGCACATCAACATCGACCTGCCCGGCTCCAAGGTACCCTCCGTCATCAGCGACAACTATGAGGGCGGGCGGATGCTGACGGAGGCGATCATCCGGCACTTCCAGGCGACCCTGCCGCTCGCGCCGGACGAACTCTATCTTTTCGGCGGCCGCAACGACCATGCCAGCCGCGAACGTATCCGCGGCTTCCGCGCGGTGAAGCAAGAACTCCTCGGGGCGGACCCGGACGCGTGCATCCAGCCGACGGGCTATGCGCCCAACAATGCCAGGCTCGCCTTCGAGGCCTTCTACGAGAAACACGGGCGGTTGCCGCGCGGCCTCTTCGTCAACTCGTCGATCAATTTCGAGGGGCTGCTACGCTTCATGGCCGGCCACCCGCATGAGAATTTCGCTGACCTCGTCGTCGGCTGCTACGACTACGACCCCTTCGCGTCCTTCCTGCCCTTCCCGGTCATCATGATCCGGCAGGATGTCGAGGGCATGATCACCAAGGCCTTCGAGGTGATCGAGGAAGCACGCCCGCAAGCGCGCATCCATCTCATCCAGCCAGAACTGGTGCAGCCACGAACGGCGCTCACAGGCCCGCTCGATGCATTGCGGGATATCGAATAAACGAGCGAGACCAACGTTTCCGTGGCCAAGCGAATTCGAAACAGAAAATTCCTCTGTACATTTTATTTGATTCAGCGTATTCATTGGACATGGACGCTGTTGACAGAAAAATCGTCGAAATTCTCGCTGAAGACGCGAGACGATCGCTGACCGATATCGGAGCGGCCGTCGAGTTGTCGCCTTCAGCTGTCAACGAACGCATCCGTCGGCTCGTTGCCAACGGCGTGATCCGAAATTTCACCGTCGAGGTCGATCACCGCGCGCTCGGCCTCGACGTGCTCGCCTTTGTCTGGGTCGGCCTTGCGCCGGACGCAGACGAGGCAGCCTTCCGGACCTTCATGGCAGGCCACCCGGCAGTCGCCGAATGCCACCATGTCACGGGCGCCTGGTCCTATTGCGTCAAGGTGCGGATGCCCTCGCTCGGCGACCTTGAGCCGTTCCTTGCCGAGTTGAAGCAACGGCGGTTCCTGGCGCGCAGCGAAACGGTGATCGCGCTTTCGAGTGTCCGCGAGAGCCTGGCGACGACTGCGCCGCGCGGCTGAGCGACGCGCAAACTGCTGCAACATTGTTGAATTGCTGCGCATGCCCCCTCCCTGAACAGGGTGGAATGAGCATGTCGCGGCCGGGAGCTCTACGCCTATGTCTACATTACTGTTTGGAAAAAGCCTCCTCGTCGGCCTCGCGGTCGCGGCCCCGCTTGGCCCCATCGGGGCGCTCTGCATCAACCGCACGCTTGCGCGCGGCTTCTGGGCAGGCGTTGCCGGGGGGCTCGGAACCGCCGCCGCCGATGCCACCTATGCGGCGCTCGCGGCAATCGGTTTTGCCGCCTTTGCGGCAGTGCTCTCAATGATCACGGTCCCGCTCGGCCTTGCCGGCGGACTGTTCATGATCTGGCTCGGCTGGAGCGGACTGCGACCGAAACCGGTAACGGCCGCCGCCGATGTTGGCGGACGCGATCTGATCCGGACGACCATCGCCACTTTCCTGCTGACGATGACGAGCCCGGCGACGATCCTCTCCTTTGCCGCGATCTTTGCGGGCCTCGGCCTTGCCGAAGCGGGCGACGCGGCGAGCGCCGCCATCGTCGTCCTGGGTGTCTTTCTCGGCTCGCTCGGCTGGTGGTTCTTCCTGAGTGGCGGGGTGGCGATCGCGCGGACCCGCCTGCCCGACAGCTTCGTCGTCTGGGTGTCGCGCATTTCAGGCCTGGTCCTGATTGCCTTCGGCCTCATTGCCATCGGCGCAGCCGCCAAGGGATTGTTCTAAGCTCCATTGACGCAGCCCTCCAACGGCTGCGTCAATCACTTTCGGCCTTGGGCCTCCTCAGGTCGCGGGCTTCACCGCTTCCACGTGCCACCATTTCGGTCGCCCGGTCCGATAGCTGTGGCTTTTCGGGATCAGGTCGGCAGCACTCGTCTTGTCGAAAACACCGAGCAGGAGGGCGACCACCGGCGCATCATCGATCGCGCCGAGGCTGCTGCCGCAGGCGGGGCAGAAGGCGCGGCTCGAGTAATCCGAGGAACGATAGACCGCCGGCGCGCCGCCAGGACCCGTCCAGGTGACGGCGTCTCTTGGGAACTCGACCCACGCTACCGTCAACGCGCCCGAATGGCGCTGGCACATCTTGCACGAGCAGGTATGCGGCTTGCCCGCCGCCCCTTTCGCCTCAAAGCGGATTGCTCCGCAAAGGCATCCGCCCGTGTGGGGTTTTGCACTCTTGGTCATGCCGCGCATCACTTGCGACCTCTGCTCGCCTTCCCGAATCGGCGACACTATAAACGCTCACGGCAGACAGGTGTAAATCCGAAAAATACACGACATGAGGGCATTTCCGCGTCCTCGGCGCTCCCCGGCAACGCCGATCAGTAGAACCAGGCGCCGATGTCACGAAACGCACGCTTGCTTTGATCGCGCCGACTGCCCTCCGGAACGGCCTTGCTGCCGATCGAAGGCAGGACGAAACCGAAGGCGCCCGCCACTTCGCCGCCGCGGTCGCGCCAATAGGCGTCGAGATCTGCGACCATCATCCGGCGCCGCTTGAGGCGACGGCGGTTGATCACGTGTTTCTCGTTCGAGACCGCAAAAAGGCCGGGAGCGTGTCCTTCCGACACCAGCCCGTGCAGGACGAGCAGCGCCGCGTCCTTCGGGCGCAGGCCCCCAAGGTCGCGCGTCGCCGTGATCAGCGATCGCTTGGCGTCCTCGCCCTTCGGGCCCTGCATGCCGCCGATCGCGAGACTATAGGTCTCGTCGTCGCACCGCACGAAAATGAACCCGACCGTGCACAGCACGTAGCCGTCGCTCTGCCGGCGAAGTCGGATCGCGAACGCGCCTTCGTGGCGGGCGCCACAATGGTCGGCGAGCTGCAACTGGATGCGGTAGTTTTCGCTGCGACCGGAAACCGTGCCCATCTCCAGGACGCTTCCACGCCAGAGCGCCATCAACGAACGGCGGGAAAGCACCTCGCTTGCGACATCAAAATGATTGAGCAGCAGATCGAGCCGCGCGCCTGTGGATGCGCCGTGAAGGAAGAAGGTCGGAATTGATTTGCGCACGAGATCGTCATGCGGCAGACCCAATCGGTAGTGCTCGCCGAATTCTCCAAGAAACGTTATCCAGCGCGCCGTGATCAAAGGATGGCGCGCAAACCGCATCGAAAAAACGACGGCGCGCTTCAGACTGACCCTCATTCCGAGCATCAGCGTCTGCCTCAGGATCGACGTCTTGGCCCGCGACCGCTCCGCGACGATCGGCCCGGGCATCGCCCCTCGTGGCGGCGACGGCTGCCCGCCACCGAACGGTTTGCTGTCCTGAGCGGGCAACCGCAGATCCGCGCTGTAGTCCTGCCTGAATTCCAGGGGCATGGTGCAATCCTTGAGAGCAAACGCTGCTGGCCGGGATATCCGGCAGCCTGGATTTGCCCGGCTGTTGTCAAGGAATTGCGGAGAATCGGTCGACAATTGAGCGCCGGCACCGACGGAGTGCTCGACCGGTGGAATGTGCCCTGTGCGAGCACCCTTGAACCGTCGCCGATCAAGGGTGCTTGCGGCTATTCAGGCGGATCCTGCGACGGTGACTTTTCATGCGACGCCAAGGAGACGTTCCGCCTCCTCGCCGCATCGGGCGTCAGATCGTGATTTCGCGTGGCAGGACAATCGTGATCACAGCGCCGCCACCGGCGCGGGCAGCGAACTCCAGGCGACCGCTATGGGCATTGGCGATCGCGTGGACGACGGAAAGCCCAAGGCCGGTGCCGCCGGTTGCCCGTGATCGCGAGGAGTCGCCGCGCCAGAAGAGGTCGATCGAATGGGTCGCGACGTCATCCGGCAGTCCCGGACCGCGGTCCAACAGGCGGATGAAGGCTTCATCGGCACCACGCCGCCCAGTCTCGCAGCGCAGCACGCCGCCGCTTGCGGCATAGCGGGTCGCGTTCTCGATCAGCGCCAGGAGCGCCTGGCGCAGCCGCTGCGAATCGCCGGAGACCCTGACCGGGGCAAGCGCCTGCTCCACGGACATCCCGGCCGAGCCGAGCAAGGTGCACGAGGCTCCCAGAACCTGGGCCGCCTCCACCGAAAGATCGACCGACTGCCGATGGGTAACCAGCTTCTGGCCGGCGGCAAGCGACAGGGTGCGCAGGTCCTCGACCAGTGCGGACAACCCTTCCACCTGCAGCAGAAGTTGGCGCACCCTCTTCGGCTCGAGAGGGAAGACGCCGTCGGCCATGCCCTGCAAGTTGCCCTGAAGGATCGTCAGCGGCGTGCGCAGCTCATGCGCCACGGCCATGGTGTTGAAGCGCAGCCGGCTTTCCATGTTTTCGAGCTCGGCCGCCAGTTCGTCGAAAGTTTTCACGAGAGTAGCCACTTCCTTGGCACCCTTGCTGATCGATCCGACGCGCACTGCGAAGTTGCCCGCCCGCAGGTTCTGCGTCGCCGTTGCCAACACCTCCAGCGGGCGGCTGATCTTGCGCGCCAACCAATAGCCGACAAGGCTGCAGAACGTCACAGCGAAGCCCCCGAAGCCGAGAATCAACTTATCGACTTCCCAGGTCCCCCATTCCTCGAGGTCCTTCGTGCTGGCCAGCAGCGCCTGCAGCGCCTCTGGCGACGGCGCCTTGCCGGCATTGAGATCCCTGTAACCCTCGGCCGCCTTTGGTGGCAGCATCTCCAGCAGGCGGGCTTCCAGCTGCGGCTCCATATAGTTCACACCGCCGTAGACGATGACGACGCTGAAGACGAGCAGCACGACGATCACCAATGCGGTCAGGATGCCCAGCGGAAGGCGCGACAGACTGAACTTCATCTTGGCTCCACGAAACGATATCCGACACCGCGCACGGCAGAGAAGAATCCGCTTGCGCCCAGATCTTCGAGCTTGCGCCTGAGATTGGCAATGTGGGTATCGACCGTACGCGCCAGCGCATCGCTGTCGGGCAGACAGGCATCAAGGATGTCGGCGCGGTCAAACGCATGGGTCGGGCGGCGAATCATGTGGGCGAGGATGCGAAATTCGCTCAGCGTCAGCGGCACGGACTGCCGTTTGCCGGATTTTTCAACAAAGGCGACATGGGCGTCGAGATCGACCTCGACATTCTCGAAGCGAAGCACGGTCGCGCCGGCGCCGTTGCGGGTACGGCGCAGCACCGCATTGACACGCGCCACGACCTCCTGCGGGTTGAACGGCTTGATGACGTAATCGTCAGCTCCGAGCCTCAGGCCCGCCAACCGGTCGAGATCCTCGGCCAGTGCCGTCACCATGATGACCGGCGTGTTGCCTTCCCGACGAAGGCGGGCGAGGACCTCGAAGCCATCGAGCTTCGGCATGCGCACATCGAGCAGAACGAGGTCCGGCGACAGCACCGCGTGGTGCGTCAAAGCCGTTTCGCCATCGGCCGCGCGCACGGTCCTGAAGCCTTCTCGCACGAGATAGGCGTCAAGTATCTGCGCAATCTCCGGCTCGTCCTCCGCCAAAAGGATGAGGCCCTTGTCGACCATAATGAAAACTCCCTGGCCCGATGGTGTGATCGGCAGCTTATGGGACGAAAAGAACCGGCTTGCAATTCATCCGAGCAGCTCAAGGGCCTTCCGGATAGAGCCCCAGACAAATCTCCATCAAATCTTGGCAATTGACTTCGAGATCGGCGCCTCGAGCACGCACCGATGCAACCTATCCACGACGGCCGCATTTGATCGGTGGCGAACGTCGATCGTCACGGCCCCGGTCGGAGCGGTGAAAAGACATGCTCGATCATTCCATTCGTGCGGCGCGCGGCACGACCACGACGCCGCGGCACCGTATCCGCAAAAATTGAAACCAGGCAACGCAAGCCTGACCTGAAAGCAGACCCATGAACGTCAAGCCCAACGACCTGCAAACTGCCGACATCCTGAAAATCATGGAAGCGATCCCGCACCGGTATCCGTTTCTGCTCGTGGACCGAATTAAGTCGATGCGTGGCGAGGAACATTGCGTCGGGCTCAAGAATGTTTCGATCAACGAGCCCCAGTTTCAGGGGCACTTTCCCGGCAATCCGGTTTTCCCGGGAGCCCTTATCATCGAGGGGATGGCACAGACCGCGGGCGTCGCGTGCGCCGCCTTCAAGCTTGCCCAGGGACTGAGACCGAAAATCATCTACATGCTGGCGGTGGACGACGCACGGTTCCGAAAGCCGGTCCGTCCCGGCGATGCTCTCGAATATCACATGACGAAGCTCGCCTATCGTCGCAACATCTGGCGCTATCGCGGCGAGGCGCTGGTCGGCGGAGAACTGGTCGCCGAGGCGGAAATCAGCGCTTACCTGGAAGTCGAAAAAGCGCCTGGCGACGTGGCGGACGTAACGAAAGCCTAGCAGAGCCGCACCACGAACCGCGCTCGCGTGAATGCGCCCATTCGCGCCCGCGCGCATCCGGGGCGGCGCGCCCGGGAACGGAGAACAGGGTTCGCCGCCAATTCTGAGATGCGTCTTGTTGTCGCCCTCGTTTGCGCATCAGCCGCCCCCTGTTCCTCCACTTGGCCTTGACAGATTAGGCGGACTGTCCGGCTCGCAACCGTCTACGATCTGCGAGCAACCGGCATGTCCACCTTCATCCAATCCACCTCAACTCCTTCAAGTGGCATGCCATGGTGGCGAGCCAGTCCGCGCTTGTGGGCGGTGCAGGCCCGTGCCTACACAGAACAGCAGCCGATCGCGGCCGCCGGCGCGCTGACCGTCTTTGCAGCGTTCGTGTTCATGGCCTTTCCCGGGATCGATGTCACCGTCTCGCGCTGGGCGGCGTCTGTTCATGGCGACTTCCCCCTTTCCCGGGAGCCAGTGCTGCGCGCCGTGCGCGATTTCAACCGCGTGCTTCCCGCCATCGTCGTCCCGTGCATACTGGCACTGCTGATCGCCCAGTCCGTCGCACCGAGACCAGGATTGCTGCGCCCGCACAAGGCGTTGTTTTTCCTAACCTTTTTTACCCTCGGGCCGGGAGTGCTCATTCAGGTGCTGAAACGGTTGATCGGCCGCGCCCGCCCTTACGAGATCACCGATTTCGGCGGCAGCCTGCCGTTCACACCCGCCTGGCAGGTCTCGGGCGCCTGCTCGCGCAGTTGCTCCTTCGCCTCGGGTGAATCGGCGACCGCCATCGCCCTGATCGCCCTTGCACTTTTGTTGCCGGCGAAGTGGCGCCGGGCGGCAGTCATTTCATTCGTCCCTCTCGTCTTGGTCTTTTCACTCAACCGCATCGTCTTCGGCGCGCATTTCCTGTCCGATGTCGTGCTGGCGTGGCTGATGATGTTGTGGCTGATGGCCTGGCTCTGGTCGGTGTTTGCAGCCAACGGCGAACGCATCGATGCCGCCATGCGCTTCGGTCGCCAGCGCGCCTCCTAATCCATCCTGGCTTACGGTCGCGTCACTGGAAGCTGGAATATGCTCCAGACACTCGGTCGCGCCCGTCTCAGGACGGAAAGACCAGTTCGACGGTCGTCCCCTTGCCCGGCTGCGAGATGATGCGGGCGTCGCCGCCGCTCTGGCGAACGAAGCCGTAGACGACGGCTAGCCCGAGCCCGGCGCCCCCTTCTTCGTCGCGGGTGGTGAAATAGGGTTCGAACGCCTTGTCCACCGCCTCGGCGGACATGCCGACCCCCTCGTCGGACACGCAGACGAGCACGCCAGCCTCGCTGCCGGTTGCCCGGATCAGGATCGTCCCGCCGCGCGGCATCGCGGCGGCGGCATTGAGGCAGAGATTGAGGATCGCCTGCTCGAAAAGAGCCGCATCGAGGTGCAGGTTGGGCAGACCGTCGGCGACCTCGAAATCGAGGCGGCATTTTTCGCCGACCGCGATTTCCAGCACATCGGCCATACCACGCAAAACTGCGCCGATCTCCAGCACGCCCGGTTGAATCGGATGCTGGCTTCCGACGGACCGCATGCTCGAGGCGAGCGAGCGACCCCGATCGGCCGCCTTGCGAATCCGGGCGATGTGCCGCTTCTGCCGGTCGTTGAAGCCAGTCTCGCGCTCCAACAGCCCCAGGCTGCCGGTAATAATCCCGATCATATTGCCGACTTCATGGCTGACCTGATGCGTCATGCGCATGATGCCGTCCAGTCGCTGCGCCTTGACCGCTTCGGCTTCCTGTCGATCGATGTCTGTGACATCGCGCGCCAAAAGCACGATGCCGCGATCCGGCTGCCGCGACAGCGAAACTTCCGTCACCCGACCGGCGTCGGAGCGGTGGCGCAGCACGAGCCGGTCGTCGAGCGTTCCGGCATCGGAATCGGCGGGCAACAGAGCCGGATCGATCTCCGGCATCGGGCTCACGAAAACGCGCAACGGCAGTTTGCGCGCCGAGCCCGGCCAACCGACGAGCTCCATGACGCGCCGGTTCATGGTGATCGGCTTGCCGCTCGGATCAAAGAGCGCGATGCCTTCGTTCATGTTGCGGAACGTCGAGCGGATGGTCCGGGCGGCGGCCTCGGCCGTTCGCCTTAGTCGAGAGACACGCGCGACGCTTTCGCGAAAGGCGCTGAAAGCCTCCAGCAGCCGGACAAGCTCGGTCTCCGTCCCCTGGTACGTCGGCGCCTCGACCTCCCGGCGGCCTTGCGCGAGCGCGTTCATGCCGTTGGACAGCGACACGATACCGCGCGAGACCCGCATGACCGAACGGATGGAGAAGATCGCCATGACCAGCACCAGCAGCGAGGCGACCGCGACGATAACGAGGAGGCGGCTCAATGCATCCGAGGTCAAGGCGAGATCGTCGTTGAGGCCGCGGGCGACCGCCTCGCTCTGTGTTTCCGTCGCATGCGAGAGGCCTCGCGAAACGGTGTGCAGCTTTGCCACGGCGGCGCGGATGGCAAACATTTCGAGCAGGTAGTGGGTCTGCGCCTGAAACACCTGCTCGTAGGGCGCCAACTCGGCGACCGAAACCCTGACGTCGGGCCCTGCGTGTTCGAGCCGCGGCGTCGTTTCGGCAACATAGCGGCGCCGCAACTCACCGAGCTGGAACAGGCTATCGGAGTTGGAGGCCGACTGCACGATCGCGTTGAGACTGCGGCGGACATCGGCATCCGCAACGCCGCTGCCGGTGGCGATTTCGCCGAGCGCTGCTGCCGCTTCGGCCTTGTGCTGCTGGGCCGCTTCCGCATCGCTCGCCAGCATCATGGTCTGCGTGCGGATCGTCTCAAGCAGTTCGACGATGTGGCCGCTGGCAAAACCCTTGACCGCCGCCTTGCCGCTTTCCGGCTCCATGGCACGCAGCAAAGCTTCGACCTGCGCGACGACGGAACGGCTCTCGCTCGATACCCTATAGGGCGATGTCGCGTTCATCAGAAAGGGCGCACTGGACACGAGGTCGGATACCTGGCGCGAAACGAGCGAGGCCTTGGCGAGGCTGGAAAACGCCTGCAGGCCATAAGCCGCCATTTCATCCCGCGCCCGCTGCAGTCCGAAAACGGCAACCGTCGCCAGGCTGAAGACGAGCACGCAGATAAAAACGATCGCGAAGGGCAGTCGAAACGCGATCGAGGAGAGAAAAGGGCGATTGATCACGGCTTGAACTCGCCGTCATCGGTGTCGAGCACATAACCTTTGCCGCGCCGCGTCTTGATATGGCGCGGAAGATCAGGATTTCGTTCGATCTTGCGCCTCAGTCTCAGCACGAGCACGTCGACATTGCGGTCGATGTAGCGGTCGCTCTCCGCCCCAAGGCGGTCGAGAATATGGGCACGGCTAACAGGCGTGTTCGGCGTCTCGGCGAGGATTTCGAGAAGGGCGAATTCGGCGCTGGTGAGCGACCTTGCCGGATCGGCAAGGCAGACGGCACGGCGGCTCTTGAGGTCGATCGACCAATCGCCGAGCTTCAACGATGCGGGTTCGGGCTCGCGCTCAGCCTCCCGCTCCGGCTTGAGCGACGGGTAGGTTCGGCGCAGCACCGCCTTGATCCGGGCTGTCAGCTCGATCGGCTCGAACGGCTTGACGACATAGTCGTCCGCCGCCGTTTCCAGGCCAAGCACCCGGTCGGCAGCGCTGCCGGCAGCCGTCACCATGACGATGCCGATGTTGGTCCTTGCGCGAAGCCGCTGCGCGAAGGTGCGCCCGGACGTGCCCGGCAGATTGTGATCGACGAGCACGAGATGCACCGTCTCGCGCTCCAGGACACCCGCCGCCGCCTCCGCCGACGGGGCCGTCAGCGGGACCCAGCCTTCCGCCTCCACCAGGTCGGAGACAAGCTCCGCCATGTCCGGATCGTCTTCGACGATCAGAATCCGTATCCTCTCACTCAGCATGCTATTCCTCCCGCCCCATCATAGGCGGCGCTGTCACAATGTTCAAAGCGGCTCGCGTTATGCGCCTTGTCATATTTGTAATCTTTGTAATTTTGAAACAGCCAGGCCGTGCCACACTGTAAGAACGGTAACCATTCTGCGGGTTGCGGCCCCCGGGGAATGTAGACATCCTGATTGCGGAGATTGGGGCGGAAGCGCTCCAAATGGGAGGACATCGTGAGAGGCATCACCGCTATCTGTGCGGGCGTGGCCCTGTGGCTATGCACCGCCACGACCGGCAAGGCAGCATCGACGCTGACTGTCCTTTGTGGCGTCGACGAAGCGTGGTGCGCCGCGATGAAGACGGCGTTCGAGGCGAAGGCCGGCATCGAGATCTCGGTCACCCGCAAGAGCAACGGCGACATCCTCTCCCAGATCCGCGCCGAAAAGAGCGCCCCGACCGTCGACGTCTGGTGGGGCGGCACCGGCGATACCCATCTGCAGGCAGGGTCTGAAAACCTGCTCGAAGCCTACCGGCCGGCGCATGAGCGCGACATGCTGCCATGGGCACAGAATTTCTTTGCCATATCCGGGGGACGCTCGGCAGGCATCTATGCCGGAGCGCTAGGCTTCGCCTACAACAGCGAACTTCTGGCGAAGCTCAAGCTTCCGGCGCCGACCTGCTGGAAGGACCTCGCCGACAGCGCCTATCGCGGCCGCATCCGCAGCGGCAATCCGAATTCGTCCGGCACCGCCTTCACCGCGCTTGCGACGCTCGTCCAGCTCTTCGGGGAAGACGAGGCCTTCCGCTTCATGGCCGCGCTCAATCGCAATATCGACCAGTACACCACGGCCGGCTCAGCACCCGTCAAGGCGGCAGCACGCGGGGAAACGCTCATCGGCATTTCCTTCATGCATGACGCGGTCACGCAGAAACAGGCGGGATTGCCGCTCGTCATCGTCGCGCCCTGCGAGGGCACAGGTTACGAAATCGGCGCGGTGAGCATCGTCAAGGGTGCGCGCCATCTGGACGCCGCCAAGCGCTTCGTCGACTTTGCACTGAGCCCGGAGGGCCAGGCAACCGGGGCGGCTTCCGGGCAGAACCAGGTACCGTCCAATGCCCGCGCCGACCTGCCGCTGGGCGCGCCCGACATATCTCTGATCAAAATGGTCGACTTCGACTTCGCCACCTTCGGTTCGCCGGAAGAACGAAGTCGGTTGCTCGAGAGGTTCGATGCGGAGATCGCCGCGACGAACTGATCACCTCGCATAGGTGGGCGGGATGGGGGCGGACGGCCGCATCGTTTTCCTCATCCCGCGCGGCAAAGCCGAAAATTCGAAATCGTGAACGTGCTGCCCGGCGGGCAGGCCGATGGCCGCGCCGTGTCTCGCTCACATCCGCATAAACCAAGGCAACAGGAGGATGCCACCCATGAAAACGAAGACCCTTTCCCTCATGCTCTTTGCAGGTACCGCGCTTGCAGCGCTTCCTGCCCAGGCTGCCGGCAGCCTCAATCTCATCTGCTCGGCGGACGTCGTGATCTGCGAACAGATGACCGGCGACTTCCAGAAGGAGACCGGCATCAAGGTCAACATGGTCCGCCTGTCCTCGGGCGAGACCTATGCCAAGATCCGCGCCGAGGCCCGCAACCCGAAGACCGACATCTGGTGGGGCGGCACGGGCGACCCGCATCTGCAGGCCGCCTCCGACGGCCTGACGCTCGAATACAAGTCGCCGATGCTCGATCAGCTTCAGGACTGGGCGAAGAAGCAGGCTGAAGGCTCCGGCTATCGCACGGTCGGCATCTATGCCGGTGCGCTCGGCTGGGGCTACAACACCGAAATCTTCTCGAAGAAGGGCCTGAAGGAACCGAAGTGCTGGGCCGACCTGCTCGACGCGTCGCTGAAGGGCGAAGTCCAGATGGCCAACCCGAATTCGTCGGGCACCGCCTATACGGCACTTGCTTCCTTGGTGCAGATCATGGGCGAGGACCAGGCCTTCGACTATCTGAAGAAGCTCAACGGCAACATCTCCCAATACACCAAGTCGGGCTCCGCACCGGTGAAGGCGGCAGCGCGCGGCGAAACCGGCCTCGGCATCGTCTTCATGCATGACGCGGTAGCGCAGACCGCCGAAGGCTTCCCGGTCAAGGCGATCGCACCTTGCGAAGGCACCGGCTACGAGATCGGCTCCATGTCGATCGTCCAGGGTGCGAAGAACCTGGAAAGCGCCAAGGCCTGGTACGACTGGGCCCTGAAGCCGGAAGTACAGTCGCGCATGAAGGATGCCAAATCCTTCCAGCTCCCGTCCAACAAGTCGGCCGAAGTGCCGAAGGAAGCCCCGCGCTTCGAGGACATCAAGCTGATCGACTACGATTTCGCCACCTTCGGCGACGCCGAGAAGCGCAAGTCGCTGCTTGAGCGTTGGGACCGCGAGGTCGGCGCAGCCGCCAACTGATCGCGACCGACATGGACCGGCTGGATGATCGATCCAGCCGGTACCACTGCGGGACCGGCACCCGTTGATCGCCTCCGGCAAAGGCCGGTGCGACACGCGGCGCCATTCAATTTTCATTTCAAATACGCGAGGACCGCCATGGAACATCGCAATCGCAGGCTCGACCTGACACTCGGGCTTGGACTGGCCGCATTCTTGGCTTTCCCCTGGTATCGCATCGAAGGTGGCTTTTTCGGCCTCGGCTGGCTTGCCGAGTTTCCCTCCGACCCCGCCGTCGCCCCCGGCCTGGCACAGATCTTCGCCCATGGCCGCAGCTGGCTTGGCGTGGCGCTGCTGCTTCTCGCCATCTCGGCAGCAGCACGTTTCGTTCGCGATGCGGACCGTCGCGGGCTTGTTCTTGCAATTGCCGGCGCCGCCGGTGTCGTGTTCCTGGCGCTTCAAGGCCTGGCGATCGGCTTTGGCGGCTGGACCTGGACAATCAGCGAAACCGTGTTCGGCCCGCTTTCGCAAGGGCAACCGTCGATGGGTGCCGGCGCTGTGCTTGCGGCCCTCACCTTCGTTCTCCTGTTCGCCTTCGGGCTCGCGGAACGTGGCGTGCTCAAGGGCGACGCCTTCATCGTCGCGTCGATCTCGCTGCTCGTCTGCCTCGTCATCGTCTTCGTCTTCTATCCGGTCGGCAGCATGTTTGCCGCCTCGGTCCAGGATTTCGACGGTTCTTTCAAGCCGGATGGTTTCATCCGCAACATCCAGGACGGTTCGATCTGGAGCCTGAGCTGCGTCGTCGGCGAGGGCCGCTGCGGCGTCGCCTGGCGCACCCTCTGGCTCGCGCTGATGACCGCGTCAGGCTCGACGCTTCTCGGCCTTGCGTTCGCGCTCGTTGCCACCCGTACGCGCTTTCCCTTCAAGAAAGGCATGCGGCTTCTGACGGTGCTGCCGATCATCACCCCGCCTTTCGTCATCGGCCTGGCGCTGACGCTGCTCTTTGGCCGCGCCGGCGTCGTCACCGAATTCCTCTCCGACGCCTTCGGGATTGAACCCGGCCGCTGGCTCTATGGCCTGACCGGCATCTGGATCGCCCAGGTGCTTTCCTTCACGCCGATCTCCTTCCTTGTGCTGATCGGCGTCGTCGAGGGCGTCAGCCCGTCGATGGAGGAAGCCTCGCAGACGCTGCGCGCTAATCGCTGGCGCACCTTCTGGACCGTCTCGCTGCCGCTGATGAAGCCCGGTCTCGCCAACGCCTTTCTCATCGGCTTCATCGAAAGCATGGCCGATTTCGGCAACCCGCTGGTGCTCGGCGGCAGCCACGGCGTCCTCTCCACCGAGATCTTCTTTGCCGTCGTCGGCGCACAGAACGATCCGTCACGTGCTGCGGTTCTCGCCATCATCCTGCTCTGCTTCACGCTTTCGGCCTTCCTGGCACAGCGCTACTGGCTTGCCGGCAAGAACTATTCGACTGTGACCGGCAAGGGCGATTCCGGCGCGCACAGCGCACTGCCGCGATCCGTGTCGATCGGCGTGCATGCCGTCGTCATCCCCTGGATGATCTTCACTGTCGTCGTCTACGGCATGATCATCTTCGGCGGCTTCGTGAAGACCTGGGGTCTCGACAACTCGCTGACCCTCGACCATTACGCCAAGGCCTTCTCGATCTCCGTCACCGATGGCGCGATCGCCTGGACCGGCGTTGCCTGGAACTCCTTCTGGACGACGATGGAAATCTCGCTGATCGCCGCTCCCCTGACGGCCCTCGTCGGGCTGTTGACGGCCTATCTCATCGTGCGCCAACGTTTTGCCGGCCGCGACGTCTTCGAGTTCGCGCTGATGCTGAGCTTTGCCATTCCCGGCACCGTCATCGGCATCAGCTACATCCTCGCCTTCAACCTGCCGCCGCTCGAAATGACCGGTACGGCGCTGATCCTGATTGCCTGCTTCGTCTTCCGCAACATGCCGGTCGGCGTGCGCGGCGGCGTCGCGGCGATGAGCCAGCTCGACAAGAGCCTCGACGAGGCATCGCTGACGCTTCGGGCGACCAGCTTCCGGACGCTGCGCAAGGTCATCCTGCCGCTGCTCCGGCCGGCTATCGTCGCAGCGCTCGTCTATTCCTTCGTCCGGGCAATCACTTCCATCAGCGCCGTCGTCTTCCTTGTCAGCGCCGAATACAACATGGCGACCGCCTATATCGTCGGCCTCGTCGAAAACGGCGAGTTCGGCGTGGCGATCGCCTACTCCTCCGCCCTCATCCTGGTGATGATCACCGTCATCACCGGCCTGCAACTCCTCGTCGGCGAACGTCGCCTGCGGCGGGAAAATCGCGTGCTCAGTGCCGCTCCCGCCCGCCCGGCCGCCACCACCCTTTCCCAGGAGAAGACCGCATGAGCACCCAGACGAATTCCCCGCGCACCGGATCGGTCGTTTTCCAGAACGTGCGCAAGCAGTTTGGCGCCTTCACCGCCATCCACGATCTGTCGCTCACCATCGAGCCCGGCACACTGGTGACCCTGCTCGGGCCTTCCGGCTGCGGCAAGACGACGACGCTGCGCATGCTTGCGGGGCTCGAACATCCCTCCGCCGGCAGGATCCTGATCGGCGGCAAGGACGTCACCATGTTGCCGGCCAACGAGCGCGACGTGTCGATGGTCTTCCAGTCCTATGCGCTGTTCCCGCACATGTCGGCGCTCGACAACGTCGCCTACGGGCTTGAATCCTCCGGCATCAGGAAGAAGGAAGCGCGTGAGCGCGCCGAGGAGGGGCTTCAGCTCGTCGGCCTCGGCGGTCTCGGTCAAAGGCTGCCGGCCGAGCTTTCTGGCGGACAGCAGCAGCGCGTCGCCGTCGCCCGCGCACTTGTGCTCGAACCGCAGGTCCTGTTGCTCGATGAGCCGCTCTCCAACCTCGACGCGCGGCTGCGCCGCAAGGTGCGCACGGAGATCCGCGAACTGCAGCAGCGGCTCGGCTTCACCGCGGTCTACGTGACCCACGACCAGGACGAGGCGCTTGCGGTTTCCGACCGCATCATCGTCATGAAGGATGGCGTGATCGCCCAGGAAGGCGCACCACGCGACCTTTACGAGGCGCCCGCCTCCACCTTCATCGCCGATTTCATGGGCGAGGCCAATGTGCTGCCCTGCGAGGTCACGGCGGCCGATGCCGGTCATGCGACGATCCGCATCGGTGGCCTCGAACACCGCCTGCGGTCCGGCAACGCCCGCCCCGGCCCCTCAAAACTTGCCGTGCGCCCCAATGCCGTCACCTTGACGCCCGCCAAGGGCGCAGCACTCGCCGGCACGATCAGCAGCGCCGCCTATCTCGGCGCGCACGTCGAGTACGAGGTCGAAACATCAGAGGGGCTGCTCTTTGTTGTCGATGAGGCCGTCGAAGAAATGCTATCTCCAGCAACCGAGGTCGCCATCGGTTTCCGCAACCGCGGTCTTGCTTTGATTGACGCCTGAATATTCAAAACTGGATACGAGAGGGACTGTTTCATGACGTCTGAAATTGCCGGCCTCGAGGCTCGGTTCACGCTTGCCAAATCCGTGGCTGAGGAGGCGGGCAAGCTCGCCTACGACTACTTCCTGAAGCGGGAAACGCTCGTCATTGAAACCAAACGAGACGCCCACGACGTGGTTTCGATCGCCGACCGCAATGTCGAGACCCTGATCCGCGAGAGGATCGCGGCTGCGTTTCCGGATGACGGCGTTCTCGGCGAAGAGCACGGTCTTGTCGATGGCACATCCGGCTTCACCTGGGTGCTCGACCCGATCGACGGTACCACGCCCTTCGTCAACGGCATGCCGAACTGGTGCGTCTCGATTGCTGTCGTACACGACGAAAAGCCGGTGGTCGGCGTGATCCATTCGCCGTGCCATCAGGAGCTTTACGCAGCCGCCACAGGCCTCGGCGCGACGCTCAACGGCAAGACCCTCCGTCTCGACGGCACGCGCACGATCCGCAATGCCGTCACCGGGCTTGGCGCCAACGACCAGGTGACGCCTGCGGAGATGGGGGCGATCGTCGAGCGCCTGCTTGCGGATGGCGGCAACTTCATGCGTAACGGTTCGGGCGCGCTGATGATCGCCTATGTCGCGGCCGGCCGGCTTGTCGGCTACTACGAACCCTACATGCACGCCTGGGATTGCCTGGGCGGCTATTGCCTGGTGAGCGAGGCCGGCGGCTGGACGCTGCCCTTCCCGGCACGCGGCGAGGCGCTGACCCATTGGGCGCCCGTGCTGGCTGCGGCACCCGGTGCAGTCGACGATCTCATGAAGGTCGCCAATCTCGAAAAGGCGGCGGCGGCCTGATCGCTTCCGCAACGCTTACGTTTGGCCGGTGGGTTTGTCGGGCTTGATGCCCAACAGGCCACCGAGTTCCATCGGGAACGGGAAGATGACGGTTGAGTTCTTCTCGCCGGCAATGACGTTCAGCGTGCTGAGATAACGCAGCTGCATGGCTTGTGGCTGCCGGGCGAGGATCTCGGCGGCCTCAAGCAGTTTGGCGGCCGCCTGCTGCTCGCCCTCGGCGTTGATGACCTTGGCACGCCGCTCGCGCTCCGCCTCCGCCTGCCTTGCGATTGCGCGGATCATGCTCTCGTTGATGTCGACATGCTTGATCTCGACCGTCGCCACCTTGATGCCCCAGGCATCCGTCTGGCTATCGAGGATCTTCTGGATGTCCTCGTTCAGCCGGTCGCGCTCGGCCAGCATCTCGTCGAGGTCGTGTTTGCCGAGCACCGACCGAAGCGTGGTCTGCGCCAGCTGGCTGGTCGCCATCATGAAATCTTCGACCTGGATCGTCGACTTCTCGGCGTCGATCACCCGGAAATAGATGACGGCGCTGACCCGGACCGAGACGTTGTCGTGGGAAATGACATCCTGGCTCGGCACGTCCAGAACCCGGGTCCTAAGATCGACCCGCACCATCTGCTGCACATAGGGCACCAGCAGGATCAGGCCGGGGCCCTTGACCCCGGTGAAGCGGCCAAGTGTGAAGACCACACCGCGCTCGTACTCCCGCAGGATCCGGATCGCATAGGCGATGACGAGTATGACCAGCACCAGCAGGGCGGCGAAGGGAGCAAGGCTCCCGAACATGTTCATGATCGTTCCTCCGTTTTGCCCTGGGTGGCCGTCGAGGCAGGGGTGCTCTCGCTAATCCGATCGCAGCGGGCCACCTCGAGGATCAAGCCATTGCGCCTGACGACTGTTACGTCCTCGCCCTTCGACAGCGCCTGACTGCTCACCGCCTGCCAGCGCTCGCCGTGGGTGACGACATAGCCTGCAGGTCCGGCCCAGCTCTCGACCTTGCCGCTAATGCCGATCATCTGCTCGGCGCCGGTCGCGACGGCGCGGCGGCGAGAGCCGAAGGCGAGCCGTGCGACAAGCAGACTAAATCCCAGACTTGCGGCCGCGAGCATGCCAAGAACGGGCCACGAAACCCTTAGACCTGGCGCGTCGGTGTCAAAAAGGATGGCGGCGCCGAGCACCAGCGCGAGGCTGCCGCCGGCGCCCAGAACACCGAAAGACGGCGAATGTGCCTCGGCGACCATGAGGCCGATGCCGAGCACGATCAGCCCGATGCCGGCGAAACTCACCGGCAGCAACGCAAGCGCGTAGAGACCGAGCAGCAGGCAGATGCCGCCGATCGTACCCGGCGCGACCGAACCCGGCGACAGGAACTCGAAAATCAAGCCGTAAATGCCGATCATCATCAGAATGACCGCGATATTGGGATCGGTGATGACCGACAGCAGCCGTGTGCGCCAGTCGGGCGCGAAGTGTTCGAGAGCGAGGCCGGAGGTATCGAGAACGACGTCCTTTTGCCCCACGCGCACGGTCCGGCCGTTTGCCTGCTTCAGAAGGTCATCCACGTTCGCGGCGGTAAAGTCGACGACCTTCTCGCGCGCGGCCGCCTCGGCCGAAAGGCTTGCTGCTTCCCGCACCGCCCGCTCGGCCCAATCGGCGTTGCGCCCGCGCAGTTCGGCCAGGCCGCGAATATAGGCGACGGCGTCGTTGACGAGCTTTGCCTCGACGGCATTCTGCGGCTGAGCCTGCTTGCCGTCGGACTGCTCGCCGCTCTTGCCGGTTTCGGCGTCTTTCCCCTGGCCGAACATGTCTCCGCCGATGGCGATCGGCGTCGCGGCGCCGAGGTTGGTCCCGGGCGCCATCGCGGCGATGTGGCTGGCATAGAGAATGTAGGTGCCGGCACTCGCCGCCCGCGCGCCGCTCGGTGCGACGAAGCTTGCGACCGGAACCGGCGACGCCAGGATCGCGCGGATGATGTCGCGCATCGAGGTATCGAGACCGCCCGGCGTATCGATCTGCAAGACGACCAGCGGAAGCCGCCGCTCCATCGCCCGCCCGAGACCCCGCACCACATATTCGCCGGTCGCCGGACCTATGGCGCCTTCGACATGCAGGACCAAGGCGACCCGATCGTTTTCGGCCCGTGGCGAAGCTGGAAACGCGAATGGTAAGATCAAAACGAAAAACACGGTGAGGTAACGCAACATTCGTCGTCAAAACCTCGTGCGCGCGACGCCTCCAGAGAGTGCGTCCCTTCAGCAATAGTAGCACATCACCGGGTTAGGACGAAGCATGGCCCACAGCTACGCCTGGCGGGTCCCTGCACGGCAGCCGCGGTCCTGCACGCGCTCAGATCCGTTCGACAGCACCCCTGCTGGGTCGAAAGTCACCTTTTCTCAATGCTGCGTGCCGATCCTGGTTTTCGGCCGGCGTGGCCTGACGACCTGTGGCGAGATGACAACGACGGCGATCAGGGTTATCTGCTAGACCTCATGTCCCATGACTGTGCTTCGGCGAAGCAATCTCCCCGACGCCTCGGCAGTCTTCGAGCAGAACAGGATTATCGGGTTTGGAAACGACCCTCTACCAGCCGATCAAACACTTCCTCGAAACCCGTGGCTACAGCGTCAAAGGTGAGATCGGCGGCTGCGACATCGTGGCGCTCAGCGATGATGAACCGCCGCTCGTCGTCATCTGCGAGCTGAAGCTCACGTTCAATCTCGAACTGATCCTTCAGGCCGTCGACCGTGCCACGTCGGGCGACGAGGTTTGGATCGCCGCCCGCGTATCGGCCAAGGGAAAGGGACGCGAAAGCGATCGCCGGTTCCGGGATCTCTGCCGCCGACTTGGGTTCGGCATGCTGTCGGTGGCCGATAGTGGTGCCGTCGACGTCATTCTCGCAGCCTCCGCGGTGATGCCGAAAAAGAACAACAAGAAACGTTCGCGCCTGATCAGCGAACACCGCCGCCGCAAGGGTGACCCGACGGCAGGCGGTGCGACGCGATCACCAATCATGACCGCGTACCGCCAGCAGGCGCTCGCCTGTGCCGCGGCTCTCATGAACGGCGAACGGCGTCCGCGCGACCTTCGCGAGGTCGCGCCGGACGCCGCCAAAATCCTGCAGAGCAATGTCTATGGCTGGTTTGAGCGGATCGATCGCGGCATTTACACTCTGACGCAACAGGGGGCCGAAGCGCTTCGTCGCTGGCCGCCCGGCGACGCCATGCCGGTACCGGCCGTTGAAACCGCCGAAGCTTGATCCTGTAGGTAGCTCCATGCACCCTGCGCTTCGCATCCTTTATCTTGGTCTCGCCTGGCTGATGGTCGGTCTCGGCGTCGTCGGCGCCTTCCTTCCGATCATGCCTACAACACCCTTTTTGCTCTTGGCGGCGGGTCTTTTTGCCCGCGCGTCGCCGCGGCTGGAGCAATGGCTGCTCAACCATCCTATTTTTGGCGCATCGCTGAGGCTATGGCGCGAAAAAGGTTCAATTTCCAGACGCGCCAAGACGGGCGCCGTCAGCCTGATGGCCACGAGCTTCGGCCTCTTCTGCTTCTTCGGCAACCCCAGCCTGAAGCTCGCAGCAATCGTCGCAGCGGTGATGGCCCTTCCGGCATTGTTCATTCTGACCCGTCCAGCGGAATAGCGGCGCGGCTGGAGCCCATGGGCCCCTGACCGTCGGGAAGCCGCCCCGAAACAATACATATCTCCTCAAGAATTACTTACCCTGCACTCGACATGGTCGAACGTTGCTTCAGCATACACTTAATGATCGCGTATACATCCATACTTAGTGTTTTTGTAAATCAAAATGTATTTCGAACAACTCAGGAACAAAGCTGTACAAACGCGCAATTTCCCGGCGAGAACAGCTTTGTCCGGTGCGAGCGTGATCATTTCCGCAACAGTCCCTCGCCAGCATGGACCAGGTCTTCAAACGCGGCGCCTCAGTCGTTGGAACGTTTCATCCGTGGATGCCATCGCCGGGGAAAAACAGCCAGCACCCCCAAATCTGATGATTGCGGATTGACAAGCCGAGGAGGATAGCTCCATCTATTGCATTACAAAGGCAGCAATTCCTTAATAAAGGAATATGTGGAGGAGCATATGCCTGACATGCTGGTGAGCTTGTATGCGCCGATCCTCGGCGAACTCAAGCGCAGAACCGAAACCGACAAGGTGACGATCCGTCCCGCCTTGCCGCCGGAAATGGGCCTGGTCGTCGACTGGGTGCGCGAGAATTTCAGCGCGAACTGGGCAAGCGAGGTGACCGTTGCCTTTGCGCGCCGGCCGATCGCCTGCCTCATCGCTGTCAATGACGGCGCGCTCGTCGGCTTCGCTTGCTACGACACGACCGCCCCGGGTTTCTTCGGACCGACGGGCGTCGATCCCGCAGCCCGCGGCAAGGGCATCGGTGTGGCGCTGCTTTCCGGCTGCCTCGATACCATGAAGACGCTTGGGCACGCCTATGCCTTCATCGGCGACGCAGGCCCCGTTGATTTCTACGCCAAGACCGTCGGCGCTGTCGCCATCCCCGCCCCCGACAAGGGGATCTACCAGGGCATGCTGCGCCGCCCTTCCAAATAATTCCTGATATCGGAGCCTATCAATGTCCTCGACCCCGCTTGCCCTCTTCGTCGGCATTCCCAATCCTACGCTTTCCGACGACGAGTTCGCGCTGTTCCGCGAGACCAACCCACTCGGCCTGTTCGTCGGCCGCCGCAACCAGCGCGACCCTGCGCAGACCAAGGCGCTGATCGAACGCTTCCGTGAAGCAGTCGGCCGTGAGGACGCGCCTGTCTTTACCGACCAGGAAGGCGGCCGCGTGCAGCATCTTGATGCCGGTCCATGGCCGCTTTTTCGCTCTTTCGGCGAATTCGCCGAGCTTGCCCGTCACGATTTTGCGCTCGGCAAGAAGGCATTGCGCCTGTCGAGCCAGGCCATGGGCACGATGATGAGCGAACTTGGTCTCACGAGCGGCTGCTCGCCCGTGCTCGACCTCGTCTTTTCGACCACGAGCTCGGTCATCGGCGCCCGCTCTTTCGGCGCCGACCCGGATTTCATCGCCGCGCTCGGCCGCGAAGTGATCGACGGCCTGCTCGAAACCGGCAACATGCCTGTCATGAAGCACATCCCGGGCCATGGCCGCGCGACGCTCGATTCGCACAAGGAACGGCCGGTCGTTGACGCCTCACGCGAGCTGCTGACCTCCACCGACTTCAAGCCTTTCGTGGCATTGCGCGACACGCCCTGGGCCATGGTCGCCCACGTCGTTTACTCCGCCTTCGACAAGGAGCTGCCAGCCTCGATCTCGCCGGTCATGCACGACGTGATCCGCAACAACATGGGTTACGACGGTGTGCTCGTCTCCGACTGCATCTTCATGGAATCGCTGCGCGGCACCCTGCCGGAACGCGTGCGCCAGGTGCTCGATGCCGGTTCCGACATTGCGCTCCACAGCCACGGCACGCTGGCTGAAAGCGGAGCAGCGGCCAAGGCGGCAAGGCCGCTGACCGATGCCGCACTGAAACGCATCGCGGCAGGCAAAGCGCGCCTCGGCACGCTGAAGGTCGACGTGCGCGCAGCCCATGCCGAAGTCGAGGACATTTTCAACAGCGCCCTCGTTGCCTGACCGAAACAAGAAATCCTTGCGATCAAAAAGGGGAACTACCGTGAAGAAATCCATTCTCGGCGCGGCCACCGCGCTTGCTCTTATCGCCGGCCCGGCCGCAGCACAGACCGTTCTGACCGCCAACATCGAGCCGGCAACCACCTGGGTGCGCAACTTCAACCCGTTCAACCAGACCTCGGCGCGCCAGAGCACGCTCGATTTCATCTACGAGCCGCTCGTCGTCTTCAACCGCTTCGACGGCAACAAGCCGGTCTTCCGGCTCGCTGAAAGCTTCAAGCTCGCCGACGACCTGAAGTCGATCGAGTTCAAGCTCCGCCCGAACCTGAAGTGGTCGGACGGCAAGCCGCTGACGGCAACCGACGTCAAGTTCACCTACGACTATCTGAAGAAATTCCCGGCGCTCGACTTCGTCAGCATCTGGACCTTCATCACCGGCGTCGAGGCGGTCGATGCTCAGACCGTCCGCTTCACGCTTGCCAACCCGAGCTCGCTTGCCGGCGAACAGCTGGCGCAGCTGCCGATCGTGCCCGAGCACGTCTGGAAGGACATTGCCGAGCCGGTGACCTTCGCCAACGAGACGCCCGTGGGCAGCGGCCCGCTGACCGAGATCCCGCGCTTCACCGGCCAGACCTACGACCAGTGCCGCAACCCGCATTACTGGGACGCAGCAACCCTGAAGGTCGACTGCGTGCGCTTCCCGCAGCTGGCCGACAACAACCAGATCCTGACGGCGACAGCCTCGGGTACGCTCGACTGGGGCGTGTCCTTCATCCCGGATATCGAAAACGTCTATGTCGCCAAGGACCCGGAGCACTTCCACTTCTGGTACTCGCCGAGCAGCATGGTCGCTTTCCTGTTCAACCAGGAAACCGCCAACGAAAACAACCGCAAGGCCTTCAACGACGTGAAGTTCCGTCGCGCTGCCTCCATGGCGCTCGACCGCGGCACCATGGTCGATGTCGCAGGCTACGGCTACCCGACGCTCAACGAAGACCCGGCCGGCATGGGCGAGCTCTACAAGAGCTGGGCCGATCCGTCGGTTGCCGCCGAATTCGGCAAATACGGCAAGTACGATGCCGACGCTGCCAAGGCGCTGCTCGACGAGGCCGGCTATGCCGACAAGGACGGCGACGGCTTCCGCGACAACCCGGACGGCAGCAAGATCGAATTCTCGATCATCGTCCCGAGCTCGTGGACCGACTGGATCGACACCGTGACGATCGCTGTCGAGGGCCTGCAGGCCGTCGGCCTAAACGCCAAGATCGAGACGCCGGAAGAAGCTGTCTGGACCGGCAACCTCATCAACGGCACCTTCGACGCGGCCATCAACAGCCTGCCGGCCTCTGCCTCGCCCTACTACCCCTACAAGCGCGCCTTCAGCTCGAGCGACAAGGGCAAGACCCGCTTCACCTCGCAGCGCTGGTTCAACCCGGATGTCGAAGCCCTCTTGACCGAGTTCACCCAGACGGCGGACCCGGCCAAGCAGAAGGAAGCGATGAACAAGGCGCAGCGCATCGTCGCCGAGAACATGCCCATGATGCCGGTGTTCAACAACCCGAACTGGTACCAGTACAACACCAAGCGCTTCAAGGGCTGGGCGACGGCGGAGAACCCCTTCGTCAACCCGTCGATCACCCGCAACAACCCGGCGCGTCTCTTGCACCTTTTGGCGCTTGAGCCGGTGAAGTAACCCGATCGCAGGTGCGGCGCTCTCACGGACGATAGGCCGAGAGAGCGCCGCGTCTTGATCCGGCAACAATGGCGAGCGGCCTGCGCCCGCCACGCGATCGTCCTGGCTGTTTGCCCAAGCCGGACGGCCGTTAAGAAGACAGCCATGCCGCCAGACGCCACGCGCGGCGGCCGCAGTCGATGGAGTTCCCGATGGCCTTTCTGCTACGCCGCCTGTGTTTCTACCTGGCGGCCTTCGTCGCAGCCGCGACGATCAATTTCTTCCTGCCGCGGCTGATGCCCGGCGACCCGGTGCAGATCATGTTTTCGAGCGCCGGCGCCGAGCTGCCGCCCGAAAGCCTGCAGGCCCTGAAACTCACCTTCGGCTTCGTCGACGGGCCGCTCTGGCAGCAATACCTCACCTATCTCGGCAGCATCTTCAGCGGCGATCTCGGCCGCTCGATCAAGTATTTCCCGCTGCCGGTGACAACGGTACTTGGCAATGCGCTGATCTGGACCGTCGGCCTGATGGGCACGGCAACGCTGGTCAGCTTCGCGCTCGGCACGTTCCTCGGCATTCTCGCCGCCTGGCGGCGCGGCAGCCTGTTCGACGTCATCGTCTCCGTCGGCGCGATCTTCGCGACCTCGGTTCCGGCCGTCGTCACCTCGCTGATCGTCGTCTTCACCTTCGGCTTCACGCTTGGCTGGTTCCCGACCGGTTATGCCGCCGATCCGGCGCTCGATCCGGCCCTCTCGCTCCAATATCTCGGCAGCGTCGCCTATCACGGCATCCTGCCGATGCTGACGCTCTGCGCCGTTCTGACCGGCGGCTTTGCCGTGACCATGCGCAACAACATGATCAACCTGCTCGGTGAAGACTACATAGTCATGGCCCGCGCCAAGGGCCTTTCCGACACCCGCGTCATGCTCTGGTATGCGGCCCGCAACGCCCTGCTGCCGACGGTTTCAAGCTTGGCGATCGCCATCGGCACGGTGCTTGGCGGCTCCCTGGTGACCGAGGTGGTGTTCAACTATCCGGGCCTCGGCAACATCCTCTACCAGGCGATCCTCGCCCGCGATTACCCCGTCATCCAGGGACAGCTTCTGATCATGACCGCCACCATGCTGATCGCCAACTTCATCGTCGATGTCAGCTACGTGCTGCTCGACCCGCGACTGAAGAGGGCGTGACATGAAGAAATCCTCCTTCCCGCTCATCCGCAATCGCAAGGCCATGGTCGGCGCGCTGATCGTCGCCTTCATTTTGGCTGTGGCGATCGCTGCCCCGCTCTTGACCTCCTACGACCCGAGCGCCCGCGTCGGCCGGCCGCACCAGGCGCCGTCGTGGGACCATTGGCTCGGCACCACCCGCATCGGCCAGGACGTCTTTGCCCGCCTCCTCTATGGCGCCCGCACCTCGCTTGCCGTCGGTTTCGGTGCCGGCCTGCTGATCACCGCCGTCGGTACCGCGCTCGGCATCATCGCCGGCTATCGCGGCGGCAAGGTGGACGAGGTCATCAGCTTCTTTACCAACATGGTGCTGGTCGTGCCGAACCTGCCGCTGCTGCTCGTGCTTGCCGCCTTCATCGGCCAGGCAAGCCCCTGGGTCATCGCGCTCATTCTCGGCTGCACCTCCTGGGCCTGGGGCGCGCGCGTCACCCGCGCCGAGACGCTCTCGGTCAAGCAAAAGGACTATGTGAAATCCGCCGAAATGATGGGCGAGCCGCGCTGGCGGATCATGTCCTTCGAGATCTTCCCCAACCTGATCTCGATCGTCGGCATCAACTTCATCGGCAGCGTGATCTTCGCGATCATCACCCAGGCAACGCTCGAATTTCTCGGCCTCGGCGACCCGAAGGTCGTCTCCTGGGGCACCATGCTCTATGGCGCGCAGAAGGCGTCTGCGCTTTCGGTCGGCGCCTGGTGGGACATCCTGACGCCGTGCTTTGCGCTTGCCTTCCTCGGCATCGGCCTGTCGCTGCTCAACTTCGCCGTCGACGAGATCGCCAATCCGCGGCTTCGCACCGGCAACCGGCTCGGCCGCTGGCAGGCCCTTATCCGTTCCGGGGAGGGCCGCCTGTGACCGCGCCTCTGCTTTCCGTCAAAAACCTCACCATCGACTACATCGGCGAAACCGACGATTTCCGCGCTGTCGACAATGTCAGCTTTGACGTTGCCCCCGGCGAAGTCTTCGGCCTTGCCGGCGAAAGCGGCTGCGGCAAGAGCACGATCGCCTTCGCCATCAGCCGCCTGCACAAGCCGCCGGCGCTGATCCGCAAGGAAAGCGCCATCCTGCTCGACGGCCGCAATGTGCTCGATCTCGACCAGCACGGCCTTGCCGATTTCCGCTGGCGCGAAGTGGCAATGGTGTTCCAGAGCGCCATGAACTCGCTGAACCCGGTGTTGCGCATCGAGCAGCAGTTCTACGACGTGCTGAAGACGCACAAGGGCATGAGTCGGGCCGCTGCACGCGACCGCACCGCGGAAATGCTCAAGCTCGTCGACATTTCGCCGGACCGCATGCGCGACTATCCGCACCAGTTCTCGGGCGGCATGCGCCAGCGCATCGTCATTGCCATCTGCCTGGCGCTCGATCCGCGGCTGATCGTCATGGACGAGCCGACGACGGCGCTCGACGTCGTGGTCCAGCGCGAAATCCTCCAGCGCATCAACGAACTCCGGCGCAAGCTCGGTTTCGCCGTGCTCTTCATCACCCACGATCTCGGGCTGATGGTGCAGTTCTGCGACCGCATCGGCATCATGCTCGGCGGTAAACTGGTCGAACAGGGCACCGCCGACGCCATCTACCGGACACCGGAGCACGACTATACCAAGAAGCTCTGGGCCTCCTTCCCCTCGCTGCACGGAGGCGTCCTTCGATGACCGGCACGTCCGCACCTATCCTGACCCTGGACAAGGTCAGCAAGACCTTCGGCAATGGACCAAACGCCGTGCGCGCGGCGCGCGCCATATCCTTCTCGCTCCATGCCGGACGGGCGCTCGCCGTCGTCGGCGAATCCGGCAGCGGCAAGACCACCTGCGCCCGCATCGCCATGCGCGAGTATGAGCCGAGCGAAGGGCGTCTGCTCTATAAGGGCAAACCCGTCGACAATGCGGGAGCCAAGGAGATCGCCGACTATCGCCGATCGGTGCAGATGATCTTCCAGGATCCCTTTGCCTCGCTCAATCCGGCGCACACGATCGCCTACCACCTGAAGCGCCCGTTGATGCTGCATCGCCCGGAGCTCAAGGGCGCCGCCATCACCGAGGAGATCAAGGCGCTGCTCAAGCAAGTGAAGCTCGATCCTGATATCGTTGCGTCCAGATATCCGCACGAGCTGTCGGGCGGCCAGCGCCAGCGCGTCAACATCGCCAGGGCGCTCGCCGCAAAGCCTGAAGTGATCGTGGCCGACGAGCCGACCTCGATGCTCGACGTCTCCGTGCGGCTCGGCGTCCTCAATCTGCTCAGCGAAATGAAGCGGGAAATGAACCTCGGCCTGCTCTACATCACCCACGACATCGCAACGGCCCGTTATGTCGCCGAGGACATAGCCGTGATGTATGCCGGCCAGATTGTTGAATGGGGCAATACCGGCAAGGTGATCGACAACCCCGCCCATCCCTATACCAAGCTGCTTCTGTCCGCCGTGCCGGATCCCGATATCCGCTTCGACGATCCGAACGCACAGGTCAGCGCCACCGAAGCTGACGAGACGCGTCGCCGTTCGGCTGCAACCCAGGAGACGATCCGCGAAGTTGAACCCGACCACTTCGTGCGCGCGGCCTGAGCAAGACAGCGACGCAGCCACAAGCGGATCAAACAAAAAACGCCCCGCAAGTCGCGGGGCGTTTTTTGTTGGGCGCGAAAAGCGCAACCCCGTCGATTTCGGCCCGGCGCCCTCGTGAACGCCGGGCCTTGAAATCAGGCGGCTTCGCGCTTTTCGACGTCGGTCGGGACCGTGGAGATCGTCTTCAGGATCTGCGAAGCGATCTGGTAGGGGTCGCCCTTGGAGTTCGGGCGGCGATCTTCCAGGTAGCCCTTGTAGTCGTTGTTGACGAAGCTGTGCGGAACGCGGATCGACGCACCGCGGTCAGCAACACCGTAGCTGAACTGGTGGATCGAGGCGGTCTCATGCTTGCCGGTCAGGCGCATGTGGTTGTCGGGGCCGTAGACGGCGATGTGATCGGCACGGGCTTCGGCAAACGCCGCCATCAGCTCTTCGAAGTATTCCTTGCCGCCGACTTCGCGCATATAGGCGGTCGAGAAGTTGGCATGCATGCCCGAGCCGTTCCAGTCGGTGTCGCCGAGCGGCTTGCAGTGGTATTCGACGTCGATGCCGTACTTTTCGGTCAGGCGCTGCAGCAGGTAGCGGGCGAGCCAGATTTCGTCGGCGGCCTTGCGCGAGCCCTTGCCGAAAACCTGGAATTCCCACTGGCCCTTGGCGACTTCGGCATTGATGCCTTCATGGTTGATGCCGGCAGCCAGGCAGATGTCGAGGTGCTCTTCGACGATCTTGCGGGCAACGTCGCCAACATTGCTGAAGCCGACGCCGCAATAATAGGGGCCCTGGGGCGCGGGGAAACCGGCGTCCGGGAAACCGAGCGGACGGCCGCCCTGATAGAAGAAATATTCCTGCTCGAAGCCGAACCAGGCGCCATCGTCATCGAGGATCGATGCGCGGGTGTTGGACGGGTGCGGGGTCTTCGCATCAGGCATCATGACTTCGCAGAGAACGAGAACGCCGTTCTTGCGCTCCGGGTCCGGATAGACCGCAACCGGCTTCAGCACGCAATCGGAGCTGCTGCCTTCGGCCTGCATGGTCGAGGAGCCGTCGAAGCCCCAGAACGGGAGCTGCTCAAGCGTCGGGAAAGCGTCGAATTCCTTGATCAGGGTCTTGCCGCGCAGGTTCGGGGTGGGCTTGTAACCGTCGAGCCAGATGTATTCGAGCTTAAACTTTGTCATTTCGTTCTCTCACATGACGCCAGGAATGGCTTGGTTCCGAAGCGGCTGGGCAATCCAGATTGGCGTGCCCGACGACCGTTGCCTGTTAAGAAGCATTAATCGTGCCAACTCGGAATCCGCGCCGGAATCCAGAGAAAAACGCCGTCTGCAGCAACGACACGGGCTCGCGGCTGCAGACAACCGCGCAAGGAACAAGCGAACTGCACAAAAATTAGGCTGACCGACCGCGGCGAGTGGCAAAAATTACGCTTTGGAGAAAAAACCGACGCCGGGCAGGCCGCTGGCCGTCGGAGAGGGCTGCCACATGCCTCCAAAACGCGCACACAGGCCGATGTTTCCCGTCAGCCGCTATAGTGGCGCATGATCGTGGGCAGCACTCTGAAGAGCCGGTCATCGTCACACTGGGAGACGTTGAAGCGCATGAAACTGCTGGCCGTCGCCGAGTGGCTGAAGACATTGCCGGGCGCCAGCACGATCTCCTGCTGCAGCGCCCTTTGGGCCACCGCCGCCGCGTCGATGCCATCCGGCAGGCGGCACCAGAGAAACATGCCGGCGTGTGGCTCGATCCACGGCGTGATGTCGATACCTTTAAGACGTGCAGCCGTATCGGCCATCGCGCGCGCCAAGCGCTGACGCAGCGCCTCCATGTGCTTGCGATAGCTGCCGTCCTTCAGCATGGTGAAAACCAGTTCTGCCGAGAGGTTCGGGCCACCGAAGGTGGTGGCGATTTTCAGGTCGACCAGCCCCTCGATCCAGTCGTGTGGCGCGGCGATGAAGCCGCAGCGCATGGAGGCCGACAGGGTTTTTGAGAAGCTGCCGATCTGCACCACACGATCGAGCCCGTCGAAGGCGGCGAGCCGCGGCGCCGGCGCGTTTTCGAAATCGGCGAAGATATCGTCTTCGACGATCGTCAACCCGGCCTGCTCGGCGAGCTTCAGCAGGCGATGGGCGACGACGGGAGAAAGCGTGGCGCCCGTCGGATTATGGAGGGCGGAGTTGGTAATGTAGAGCCGCGGGCGATGTTCAGTCAGGACCTCGGAGAATTTTTCAAGGTCCGGTCCCGAAGACGTGTAGGGAACGCTCACCACCTTCGCCCTGTGGGCGCGCAGCAGCGCATGAAAATTGAAATAGCAGGGATCGTCGACCAGGACCGTATCGCCCGGCTCCAGCAGCAGGCGGCAGATGAGATCGATCGCCTGCGTCCCGGACTCCGTCAGAATGATCTGCTCGGGCGATGCGACGACGCCATGCTCGCCGAGCCGTCGCGCCAGAAGCTGGCGCAGGGGGCCATGGCCGAGCGGCGTGCCGTAATCCGTCAGTGCGCCCGCCTCGATCCTTGCTGCCGATTTGAGCGCACGGCGCAGGGCCGCCTCCGGCATCCAGCTTGGAGGCAGCCAGCCGCAACCCGGCTTCAGCACGCCGTCACCCGTTTCCAGCGCCTCGCGCGACACCCAGAGCGGATCGACCGCCCGGTCAAGCCGCGGCCCGATTTCGGCCAGCGACAGAGGCGCCAATGGCGCCGAGACGAAGAAGCCGGCACCCGGCCGCGACCGGATGGCGCCTTCCCCCACAAGCCGTTCGTACGCCTCGACGATGGTGGACTTCGACACGCGCATCGTCTTGGCAAAGGCACGAATGGAGGGAAGCTTTGCTCCGGGCGTCAGCGCGCGCCCGGCAATCCTTTGCCGGATCGTCGCCATCACGCCCTCGATCAGCGTTTCGCTACCGATCCCAGGTTCCTGCACCGTCATCCGTACCGCCCAATCGTCCATTACAGTTTGAAGAAACTGTACCGCATTGTCTCTGGCAAGAACAGGCCGCCTGGCCGATACAGGTGAAAAAGGAGCCTATCATGGACAGAACGGCAGACGGTTGGGTGAGTGGTTTTCTGGGCGTGCTGATCTTCAGCGGATCGCTGCCGGCAACGCGGGTCGCGGTGATGGATTTCGATCCGGTGTTCCTGACGGTGGCGCGCGCGGCGATCGCCGGCCTCATCGGGCTCTTGCTGCTTCTCGTCTTCCGCCAGCCGCGCCCGACGCGCGCCGACCTCACGTCCCTGGTGATCGTCGCCTTCGGCGTCGTGCTCGGGTTCCCGCTCTTGACCGCGCTGGCGCTGAAGCATGTGACGTCGGCGCATCTGATCGTCTTCGTCGGACTGCTGCCGCTGGCAACAGCCATCTTCGGCGTGCTGCGCGCCGGCGAGCGTCCCCGCCCGGCCTTCTGGTTCTTTTCCTGCCTTGGCAGTGCCGCCGTCGTCGGCTTTGCGCTGATGCAGGGTTTTGCGGCAAACCCGGTCGGCGATCTCTTGATGCTGGCGGCAATCATCGTCTGTGGCCTTGGCTATGCCGAAGGCGCCAGCCTTTCGCGCAAGCTCGGCGGCTGGCAGGTGATCTGCTGGGCGCTGGTTCTGTCGCTGCCCGTGATGCTCGCGCTTGCGCTTTTCACCATGCCTTCGTCCTTCGCGACCGTCGACCACGCCGCCTGGACAGGTTTTGCCTATGTGTCGGTCTTCAGCATGCTGATTGGCTTCGTCTTCTGGTATCGCGGCCTCGCACTCGGCGGTGTCGCCGGCGTCGGGCAGTTGCAGTTGCTGCAGCCCTTCTTCGGGCTGGCCCTTGCCGCAACGCTGCTGGGCGAACCGGTCAGCTCGGCCATGCTCGTGACGACGGGCGGCATCGTGCTGTGTGTCGCCGGGGCAAAGAAGTTCTCGAAATAGCCGCAAGCCGCTGCCGCTCGCGTCAAAGCCGATCGAGCTTCAGCTTTTCGGCCAGCAGATCGAGGAAGCAGCGGATTTTCGCCGTCGGGCTGCGCCCCTCGAGCCAGAGCGCGTGGATCGGCACGGGCGCGGGCTCGAAGGCGTCGAGCACAATCTCGACCTTGCCTTCGTCAATCAGGTGCTTGATCTGCCAGAGCGGCGAAAAACCGAGACCGAGCCCCTGCTCGACCGCCGAGTAGACCGCGTTTATCGAGTTGGTGCGAAATGCTCCGGACACTTTGACCGCGCGCGGCCGGCCGTCGACGACAAACATCCAGACGCCGGGCCGCTCGTCTACCGTTCGCGCAACGCAGGCATGCCGGGGCAACTCCAATGGATGCTCCGGCCTGCCGAAGCGGGCGAAGTAGGACGGCGCGCCGAAAACGACCCTGCGAAGCGCACCCAGGCGCTTACCGGTCAGACCGGAATCGGCGAGATCGCCGATCCTGATCACCATGTCGAGACCGTCGGCGGCAAGGTCCGAGAAGACGTCGGAGAGGTCGAGATCCACTTCGACGCGAGGATACTTCGCCATGTAGGCGGCGATGACCGGCATCAGGAACCGCGGCGCAAACAGACTGGGCGCGCCGAGCCTGAGCACGCCTGACGGTTCGATGCGGCGCTGCGCTGCCTCCTCCCGCGCCTCGTGGATTTCCTCGACCGCCGGCTTGATGCGCCGGTAAAAACTTTCGCCCGCCTCGCTTAGAACGGAGCGGCGGGTGGTCCGGTGCACCAGTTCGACCCCGAGATCTTCTTCGAGCAGAGCGAGCGTCCGGCTGACGGTCTGCAGCGGTCGCCCAAGGCGCCTCGCCGCAGCCGTCAGGCTGCCTTGCTCGACAATGGCCAAAAACGTTTCCAGGTCTTCGATGCGGCTCATGCGATAATCCCGTTTTTCGAGATAATAAATCACATTCTTCGTCGATTGTCCGCCTTCGTTTGGAGCATTAGCTTCAGATCATCATTCGACGACCGAGGTATCCCAGATGAACCAGCCCTCCAGCACGATCCTCGTGGTAGGCGCCACCGGCCGCTTTGCCGGCCTCGTCGTCCCGGAACTGGCGCGACGCGGCGCAAGGGTCCGCGCCCTCGTCCGCGACGCTGCGCAAGGTGCTCATGCGACGTTGCTTGGAGTATCGCAGGTGGCGATCGGCGACCTGCGCGAGCGAGCAAGCCTCGACCGGGCGCTTGCGGGAGCGGACGGCGTTTTTCACATCGGGCCCGCATTCGCGCCGGACGAAGCCGCGATGGGCGTGTCGATGGTCGAGGCGGCGGTACGGGCGGGCGTCAGAAAGTTTGCATTCTCCTCGGTCATCCAGCCGACCAATACATGGCTGAAGAACCATGCCGCAAAAATCCCCGTGGAGGATGCGCTCTACTCTTCGCCCCTGGAATACACCATCCTGCAGCCGGCAAATTTCATGCAGAACCTTCACGCCGCATGGCCGAGCGTGCTCGCAACCGGCATCCTTGCCGAGCCCTTTCCAAAGACGGCGCGCATTGCCCGTGTCGATTACCGCGATGTCGCGGAGGTGGCGGCAATCGCACTCACCGAGGATCGGCTTGCCTACGCCACGCTCGAACTCTGCGCCGAGGGGCGGCACAATCGCGAAGAGATTGCCTTGATGATAAGCGAGGCCCTCGCGCGGCCGATCACTGCCGGAACCATCGATTTTCACGAATGGGCAAAACCGATCCGCGCGAAATACACCGGCCACCAGCTTGAGATGCTCGCCCGGGTGCACGCGCACTATGCCGACGTCGGGCTCGGCGGCAACAGCCTGGCATTGCGTGCAGCACTGCAGCGCGAGCCCCGCAGCCTTCAGAACTTCATCCGCGAACTGGCGCTGGCGAGCAACCAGGGCCGCACCGACACCCTGCCACTTCCTCTCCAGAATTAGGAGTTCAGCCTATGCCGAAGAAGCTTCCCCATCGCTACCAGGCGATCGTCATGCCGCTCGTTTTGTCCGTGCTGATGTCCGCGATCGTCTCCTTCGTCGCGACCGCCAGCGGCAGCGGCCTTGGGCCCGCCCTGCCTTCACTCTGGCTCAGGGCCTGGGCGCTCTCCTGGGTGGTCGCTTTCCCAAGCCTGCTCCTGGTCCTGCCGATCGTGCGGCGGATCGTTGCGGCAACCGTCGAACAGGCCGGCGGCACCCGGTGACGCCGGTGCCGCGTCGCCCCGGCGATGCCGACAAACTTTTTAGGTCAGCTAAAATCCATTGACAGCAAAATGCACCGCCCCCTAGCTTGAGGAGAGACGAGAGGGAATGACCAGGGATGACGGAAAATGTCGGCAACGCGATTTCCCGCGGAGCGGAAGCACCGCCGCTCGGTGATCGGTTGCGCCAACGGCGCAAGGCGTTGAAGCTGACGCTGCAGGAAGTGGCCGACGAGGCGGGCTTTTCCGTCGGCTTCATATCGCAGATCGAGCGCGGCATCACGGTCCCTTCCCTGACTTCGCTGATTGCCGTCTGTCGCACGCTCAAGGTCGAGGCCGGCAGCTTCCTCAATCCGCCGAAGGTTGCGACACCCTTCACCCGACGCGAACATCGGCCGGTCTATGGGCTCGGCCAACAAGGCGGGAATGCCGTCTCCTACGAGCGCCTCTCCGCCTCCTTTCCCGGAAACGTGCTTAGGAGCACTATCATCCACGAACCACCCGGGCACCGCAGCGAGCCAATGTCGCACGAGGGCGAAGAGATCTTCTTCATCCTCAAGGGTGCGTTGACGCTGGAGGTGGATGGCGAGCCCATGGTTCTTGAGGCCGGTGACTCCGCCCATTTCCCCTCGCTTCGTATCCACACGATGTGGAACCACACCGGCGAACCCACCACCATCCTGCACACCTGCACCATGGATGTCTTCGGCGACGGCGAGCCCTCGGGGAGCCCGGCCGATAGCCTGGCGGTGACACGCGCCGACCATCGATCGGACTCTTCCGAGAAGGCCCGGTCCCGCAAGGGCCGCCCGGGCCGCGAAGCCTAGGGCAGCAGAACGGTCGCCCCGGTCGTCTCGCGTGCCTCGAGCCGCCGGTGCGCTTCCGCGGCGTCAGCCAGCGCCAGCCGCGCATGGATGGGGATGCGGACGGCGCCCTTGCCGACGACCTCGAAAAGCTCCTTGCTCATGGAAAGAACATCTTCCCGCCGCGCCAGATGCGTGGGCAGCAGCGGCCAGGTGGCGTAGAGCGAGCCCTTGCGCGCCAGCGTCGTGATGTCGAACGGCGCGATTGGGCCGGAGGCGGAACCGAAGCTGACGAAATGGCCAAACGGCCGCAGGCTGTCGAGCGAACCTTCGAATGTCGCCTGGCCGATGCCGTCATAGACGACGTCGACACCCTCGCCCCTGGTGATTTCACGCACGCGCTCAGCAAAGTTCTCCTTGGCGTAGTCGATGACATGGTCGGCGCCATTGGCGCGTGCAAGCTCGGCCTTTGCGGGCGAGCCAACCGTACCGATCACCGTCGCGCCAAGATGCTTTGCCCATTGCGTCAGGATCAGGCCGACCCCGCCGGCCGCCGCATGGACGAGGATCCTGTGCCCCGCCTCGACGCGGAAGGTAAGGCGCAAGAGATATTGTGCCGTCAGGCCCTTCAGCATCATCGCCGAGCCGGTCTCGAAATCGATGTCGTCGGGCAGATGCACGAGATAGTGAGCCGGCACGTTGTGTTCCTCGGCATAGGCACCGAGCGCCTCGACATAGGCGACCCGATCACCGGGCTTGAAGCCCTCGACATCAGCACCGACCGATACCACCTCGCCCGCACCTTCCTTGCCAAGGATGAACGGCAGGTGCGGCGGCCGGTAGGCGCCGCTGCGCAGATAGACGTCAATGAAATTGACGCCGATCGCGCGGTTGCGAACGCGAACTTCGCCCGGGCCGGGCTCTCCGATTTCGACATTTTCATAGGCGAGCACATCAGGCCCGCCGTGCTGGTGCACGCGGATTGCTTTCATGGATCTGTTCCTTGGATTGGCGGGCTTGCGACCGAGCCGCGCGATGGCCCCGGCTCGTCGGCTAACGATGCCGAATGGCTTCTTACATGGTTGGTGCGTCCGCTCCCTTCTTGTCACACCGAATAGATAGCCACACCAACGTTCCCGTTGTAGACTGATATCTATGACAGCAGAGTTCAGAAAAAATGATATCTGACCAGATCGGCATCGACCTGTTGCGCACCTACGTCGCGGTCTGTCGGCAAGGCAGCCTCAACCGCGTGGCGACCCAGACCGGCCGCACCCAATCGGCGCTGAGCATGCAGATGCGGCGGCTTGAAAGCCTGCTTGGCCGCCAGCTGTTCCAGCGCACCGGCCGCGGCGTCGTGCCGACGCCCGAGGGTGAGTTGTTCCTCTCCTATGCGACCCGGATGCTGGCGCTGGGCGACGAAGCCGCGGCGCGGCTGCGCCAGGCCGAGGTCAGCGGCGGCGTGCGTGTCGGGCTCGCCGAGGAAGTGGCGACGACGGCGCTGCCGGCGGCGCTCGGACGGCTGCATCGCGGCTATTCTGAAATTCGCCTCGACGTCGTGGTCGAGCAAAGCCTGGCGCTCGGCCGGCTCTGGCAGGAAGACGAACTCGATATCATGATCGTGCCGACATCCGCCGTCGTTGCCGATGCCGTCACCACCTGGAACGTCGAGCTGCAATGGGTAAGCGGGCCAGACTCACTCCCGGATCCCGACCGACCTCTCGACCTCGTTGCCTTCGCGGCCCCCTGCCTCTGGCGCCGGCGCATGATCGAGACGCTGGCTGCCGCCGGGCGCGAACATCGGATCACCTTCTCCAGCCAGAGCGTCACCGCCCTGCAGGCGGCGATCGAAAACGGCCTCGGCATCGGATTGCTGCCGCCCGAGTCCGTGCGGGCCGGCACCATGTGCGTGCTGAAGGCGTCGGCCGGCGTGCCGAAGCCGCTTCCGGTCCAGTACGGTCTCTACGCGAGGGATCGCCGGACGCCCGTTGTCGATGCCGCGATCAGCGTCCTGTTGGAAGGCCTGCCGGTGGCCTCGGAGGCTCAAAGCGTCTCCAAGGAAGCGCGCTGAGCGCGGTATGCAACTGATCCGGGCGGAAAACCGTCTCGCACGTGTGCCGGGATCGCCGCGGGCTCATTCGCCCCAGGTCGTCTCCAACACCCGGATCCAGTTGCCGTGGCAAATCTTGGCAAGCGCCGCATCGTCGTAACCGCGCTCGCTCAGGAGATCGACCAGCAGGGGCAGATCGGCCGCGCTGCGCATCGCCGCCGGGATCGCGGTACCGTCAAAGTCGGAACCGAGCGCCACATGGTCGATGCCGATGCGCTCGACGATGTAGTCGATGTGGTCGACCAGCAGCGAGAGCGGCGTATCGGTGTTCCTGGTGCCATCGGCGCGCAGGAACAGGACGCCGAAATTGATGCCGGCGAGGCCGCCGGTGTCGCGGATCGCATCAAGCTGCCGGTCGGTGAGGTTGCGGCTGTGGGGGGAGAGTGCATGCACGTTGGAATGCGAAGCGACCAGCGGCGCCTGCGAAAGCTTGGCGATATCCCAGAAGCCCTGCTCGTTCATGTGCGAAAGGTCGAGCATGATTTTCAAGTCGTTGCAGGCCCGCACCAGATCCTTGCCGGCCTCGCTGAGGCCCGGACCGATATCGGGCGAGGAGGGAAAGCGGAAAGGAACGCCATAGGCAAAAATGTTCGGCCGGCTCCAGACGGGACCGAGCGTGCGCAGGCCCGCGGCATGGAGCACGTAAAGCGCATCGAGATCGGCGCCGACGGCCTCTATGCCCTCGATGTGCAGCACGGAGGCGAAGGCGCCCCTGGCCATTGCGTTACGGATATCGGCAGCGCTGCGGCAGATCGTCAGACGCCCTTGCGCCTCCCGCTCGATCCGCATCAGCAGGCTCGCCATTCCGAGCGTCGCCTCAAGAGCGCTCGCCTGATCCGGCGTCGCAAACTCGCCGCTGCCATCCTTGGCAAGGCCCGGAGAGGCCACGTAGACGGCGCAAAGACCACCCGCAAGCCCGCCCTTCTCGGCCTTGTCCAGATCGATATGCCCGGTATCGACACCGTCGAGGAAGCGGCGTTCGGGCGCCCCGCCCGGCGAGCGCCAGAGCCGCGACAGCACGTCGTTGTGTCCATCAAAGACCGGGATTTTCGCTTGCGTCGCCAATTTTCGACGTCCTTTTCAATCTGTTGTCCTGTACGCGACTCATAACCAGTCGCGCATGGACCATAGACATTGGGTGCGGGAACCGCACCCATTTTCCCCGCGAGCCCAAGGCACGGTGCGTCCTTGATGCATTTGCCCGGACGTGCGGCGCTCTAGCGCAAGACAGACGTGTCGGGCAAATGCAAACCACGCATAGGCCCTGCCGGAATCGGAATTGGCAACAGGCATGGCTGTCGTGCTTAGTCGAAAATGCACGCGGCAACACCATCCGCGAACGGGAGAATGGACATGACGAAGCCGGCAGTGCTCGATTGGCAAGCGGCCGAAGCAACGGCAAGGCGCCTGACCGCGCAATGGGCTGCCGATGAGCCGGGCGGCGCCATCATCGGCTTCGATGCATCGGGGGTTCGTTTTACCCATGCTGGCGGTGTCGAGAGCCTTGCGACATTTGCGCCGTTCACGGTCGACAGCGTCGTGCGTTATGCGTCCGTCACCAAGCACGTTTTCGCGGCGATGGTGCTGGCGCACGGTAACCTGATCCGGCTCGACGACCCGCTCGGCCGACATCTTCCCGAACTGCGGTCGCCACTTGCCGAGGTCACTGTCGGCCAGGCGCTCGACATGAGCGGCGGGTTGCCGGACACCCGCGAATGCCTCTCGCTTCTCGGCCTCTCCGTCTACACCGAAACCAAGTCGGAACCGCTGCTTGAATACATTTCGCGCCTCGAACGCCTGAACTTCGAGGCGGGCAGCGAGGTCTCCTATTCGAACACCGGCTATCGCCTCGTCGAGGCAGCGCTCGAACGCAAGGGTTGCCGTTTCGACGATTTCATCCAGCGTCGGATCGCGTCGCCGCTCGATATCGTTTTGAAGGCGCCCGACGTCTGGAACGACCCGGTGAAGAACCTTGTTCCCGGCTACTGGCATTCGGGCGAAAGCTGGCAGCTTTCCGCCGCCGGCCTACACATCTCTGCCTCGGGCAGCCTGACGGGAAGCGCCAAGGCGCTGGCCGCCTGGCTGCAGGCCCTTTTGAGCGAGAACGACCAGTTTGCCGGTCTGCTCGGAAAACTTCAGGCGACACGCTTTCTTGCCGACGGCCGGCCCACCGGCTATGGCCTGGGCCTGCGCAAATCGTCGCTCGGCTCACGTGAATTCTTCGGCCACGGCGGCTCGCATCCCGGCTACAAGACCTATTTCCTGCTCGACCGCGAAACCCGCGCCGGCTTCGTCGTCGTTTCCAACCGCGAGGACACCAACGGCTACAAGATCGCGCTTGAGAGCATGGCCGCGCTCACAGGTCTTCCCCTGCCGGTTCCGGCATCCGGCCTCGGCGGCGGTCTCTATGTGACGGAAAACGGTCCCTGGTGGATCGAGATCAAGGGCAGCACCTGCACCTATCTCGACGCCGACGAGACGCTCTATGACGATGGCGACGGCTGGGCTTCTTCGCTTTCCGCCTCGTCGCCCCTAAGGCTTCGCCGGGATGGCATCGCCCTCGTCGGCGACGTCGGCCATGCCGCCAGGCGCTTCCTTCCGGCTGCAACGCATGAGCCGGTTCCAGCATCGCTTTCCGGCGTGTGGTACTCGGACGAAGGCGCGGAGTTCATGGTCGACAAAGACAGGGTGCTGATGGGCATCGGTCCGACGCGTCAGACCCTTGCACTGACCGCACTCGGCAACGGCCGATTCCTGTTCACCCTGAACGACGGCCCCTGGGTAAAGCGCATCTGCCTGCATCTCCTCGGACCAGATCGTCTTGAACTGGTGACAAGTCGCGCCCGGATGATCGAGTACCGTCGGCGTGGCTGATTTTTCTTGCTGGCACCGTCGCACTGCCTAAAAGGAGGCTTTCTCACCGCGGATGGCGGCGTGAACCAAGCCCTATGGGAGCGCGTCAGTGGAAATCAAATGGCTTGAGGACTTTCTGGCGCTCGCCAACACGCTGAACTTCTCCAAGGCAGCGGACGAGCGCCACGTGACCCAATCGGCCTTCAGCCGCCGCATAAGACAATTGGAAGCGTGGCTGGGCGCAACTCTGGTCGATCGGGCAACCTACCCTTCGCGCTTGACCGAGGCGGGTGCGAAATTCGTTCCGGTGGCGCAGGTTACGCTGAAGCAGCTTTACCAGGCACGGCGCGATCTGCGGGAAGAGAAAGGTTCTGACGCCCGGACGATCACGCTGACGGCTTTGCACACGCTCTCCTTCACCTTCTTTCCACACTGGATGACCCGCATCAACGAAAGCGTCGGACCGTTGTTTTCGCGGCTTCGTCCGGATTCCGGCAGCATGGAGGAAAACCTCAACTCGCTCGTCGACGGCGAATGCGATTTTCTGCTCACCTACGCCCATACCCAGGTCCCGCACCTGCTCGACCCGCAGGCCTTCGAGCACCGCGTGCTGGGGCACGAACGCATCCTTCCTGTCTCGGCCGCCAGCAAGACAGGTGCGCCCATGCACCTGCTTGAAGGTGGCGGAGAACCTTTCCCACATCTGAGCTACGAGAAGTCCTCCTTCTTCGGGCAACTCCTCGACGATCTGATCGGCGCGGACCTGCCGTCGGCCGAGCGGGTTCACGAAGGCAGCATGTCGGTCGGGCTGAAGGCCATGGCCGATGCCGGCTGGGGCATCGCCTGGGTGCCCGAGAGCCTGATGGCAGCCGAACTGGCGAACGGTTCGCTGGTGAGAGCCGCCGAGCCCCGTTGGGACATCAGCGTCGAGATCCGGCTCTATCGCGCCAGGGAGAGCCGCCGTCCGATCGTCGGGCGTGTCTGGCAGAGCCTGGAGACCGGGTCCTAGTCAGCCGGCGCGAGAAGCGTACCGTCGTACCAGACATCCTCATGGTCAGGCGCGATCAGGAAACGCCAGCCCGGCGGCAGGGCGAGATATGGCAGCACAGAAACACAAAGCTCCTGCAAGTGATGGCCATGGAGAGGCATGAAGAAATCGGGATCGGCCGATAGTTCTTCACCTCCCCAGATGTACCAGCCATTCGTTCCGTTTTCGGGCGGATGCCGCAGCCCGTTCAGCGGCTGTTTTCCCTGCAACGCGCTGGCAGAAATACCAAGCTTGCAAGACATGTCGGGCGCGTCGAACCCGGCGCCGTAGCGCCGGCAGACGTCACGTTGAGCCTTCATCAATTCTCGCTCGTCCAAGGCAGGAGACCGGCCGCCGCCTAGATCGCCGTCCGCCGCGCATGCTCCAGATAGAGCTCGCGCAGGCGCTTGACGATCGGTCCGGGCACGCCCGATCCGATGGGCTTGCCGTCGATGCGGGTGATCGGCGCGACGAAGTTTGAAGCGCTCGTCAGGCAGGCCTCGCGAGCGTTGAGTGCCTCGTCCAGGGTGAACGGTCGCTCCTCGAGCGTCAGCCCCTGTTCGCGGGCCAGTTCGAGCGCTGCAAGTCGCGTGCAGCCCGGCAACGTCGCCTGGCTGTTGCCGCGGGTGACGACGCGGTTGTCCGCGGTGATGATATAGGCGGTGGAGGACGCGCCTTCGGTGACAAAGCCGTCTTCGATCATCCAGGCCTCGTCGCAGCCCTCGGCCTTGGCGATTCGCTTGGCAAGAACCTGCGGCAGCAGGCACACGCTCTTGATGTCACGGCGCGCCCAGCGCTGGTCGGGAACGGAAACGATCGAAAGCCCTTTCTCAGCCGTCGCCACGTTCACCAGCGTCTTTGCCTGGGTAAAAAGCAGCAGCGTCGGCTTGATATCGTCCGAGAACAGAAAGTTCCGGTCCTCGGCGCCGCGGGTGAGCTGGAGATAGACGACGCCTTCGACAAGGCCGTTCTCCTCTACCAGCCGCTTTTCGACGGCGACGATCTCCTCGGTCGACACCGGCAACGGCACGTCGATTTCACGGGCCGAACGCTCGAGCCGCGCCATGTGCGGAGCGCTGTCGACCAGCTTGCCGTCGAGCACGGCCGTCACCTCGTAGATGCCGTCACCGAAGAGGAAGCCGCGATCGAAGATCGAGAGGCGTGCCTCGTTCTCCGGCAGAAATTGCCCGTTGAGATAGACCGTACGAATGGGGGGCTGGGACATGGGAACTCCAGGGATTTGGATTTTCAAGGTTGCGGATCATGCCCGGCAAGACCCGCGGATAGAAGATCAGCCTTCACCAAGTGCGCGAAGCCGGTCGAGCGATATCGCTTCAACGGTGCTTGGCTTGCCGTTGGCCGCGTTGAAGCCATGCGTCGTCTGCGCCATGGTCAGCGAATTCAGGATCGCCTCTTCCGTCGCCTCGATCGCGGCCTCGAAGAGTGGCGACATCAGGTCGTTCGGCAGGTCGGGGTACTCGGCGATCTTTGCACGCCTTGCCTTGGTGCGACGGACAGACGGCGCTGTCGAAAACGCAAGGGCATAGTCACCGGAACCGTTGCTGAGCGCCGCACCTGTGCGCGCCAGGCCTCCGAACGCACGCTCGGCAAGGCGCTTCAAGTTGCGCGCCGAGAGTGGTGCATCCGTCGCCATGATGATGACGATCGAGCCGTCCTTGTCGTGAGTGGCCAGTGCCTCGTATGCCTGACCGCAGACGGTGAGCCGGCCGCCATAATTGGATTGGACCAGCACGCCGAGGGTAAAGTCCTCGCCCGCCGTCTTCACGCGCCGCGAGCTCGTACCGATACCGCCCTTGAGCCCGAAGGCAACCGTACCCGTTCCTGCACCGACCGCCCCTTCCTCAACCGGGCCGACCTTTGCAGCCGACAGCGCTGCGCCGATCTCGTCGATCGTCGGCCGCCCGGCCCGAATGTCGTTGAGGCGGGAATCGTTGGTCTCGCCGACGACCGCGTTCAGCGACACGACCCTCTCGTTGCCGGGTTGCGCCAGCGTCCACCGGTTGATCGCCTCGATGGCGCGTCCGGTTGCCAGCGTATTGGTGAGGACGACGGGCGTTTCGAGTTCGCCGAGCTCTTCTATCTGGGTGGAACCGGCAAACTTGCCGAAGCCGTTGAGTACGGCGAGTGCGGCCGGCACCTTGTCCTGAAAAAGGTTGCCGCCGTGCGGCAGGATGGCGGTCGCGCCGGTGCGGATGCGGTCTCCGTCGAGGACGGTCACATGACCGACCGCGACACCCTCCACATCGGTGATCGCGTTCAGGGGACCGGTTGCATAAACGCCCGGCTGAAAACCGAGGCTTCTAAGTCGTAAACGTTTGATATTTATCATTTTTTCGTCGTTTTCTCAGCCGACCCACCCGGTCACGAAGCAGTCATTTCGTCGCAGGCACCCTACCTGCATCGGCGGTAAAACGGCATCGCAAAAATGGAATAGTTTGATGAGAAGCCTGCAACTCCGGGATCGCGCTTGACCAATACGTTCGCAAATCGTTCGCCGCACCCACGCATCATCACAGGGCGACGGTAGTCGAGTGAAATAAAGCAGTTGCAACCATAAGAGACTGTTCACAAGTTCGCCTCGTTCTTGGCAAGGGAGCTCCCCATCCATGACGAAGCCGCTTGATACAAGCTCCGGCAGAACTGAGCTTGCAACGCCCGAAGCGGCCACAAGGCCGAGCCTCGGTATCAGGTCCTGCTCCACGCTCGTCGTCGGCAACATCATCGGTTCCGACTTCTATCTTTCGCCCGCAGCACTCGCTCCCTATGGCGCAGCCGCCCTCGATCGCGAGCGACGTTCTCCATCATCCTGAAGATCGTCGCGCAGCGGACCAGCGCTCGTTGCGGCGAAAAAAGGGCATACAGGGGGCCGCATCCGCATGACGAAATACGGCACCTGCCGTATTTTCCAGAGCGGCCCGCCGGACTAGTTTTCGCCCGCCCACGTCGTGAATTTCCGTTTTCCTTCCGCACCCTGCGCCACGGACGCGCCGCGAGGCAGGGCCTTGGGGAATCGTCTTGGAAAAGAACTGTCGTCGCGCCATTCACGTTGCCACACTCCTGTTGTCGACAGCCTTGCCGTCCATAGTCATCGCGCAGGATGCCGGCGATCCCCGTGATCCCGCGACTTGGCGAACAGCGGAATTCAACGCGCAATGGGGGCTGAGTGCGATCCACGCCGAGTATGCCTACATGCTGGGTTACGACGGCAGCGGCATCAAGGTCGGCGTGGTCGACAGCGGCCTCGACATAACCCACCCGGAGTTTGCCGGACGCTATGCGGAGGGGATCACCTATAATCCGGCAAAACCATGGAATCGCGACATTGACGGTCACGGTACGTCGGTTGCGTCTGTCATCGCCGCCAATCGCGACGGAGTTGGCATGCACGGCATTGCGCCCGGCGCGACGATCGTTTCCGTGGGGGGAATGGATGTCCCGGGCTATGTCGATTTTGATGCCACGAACTATGGCATTCGCAAACTTGTCGACCAAGGCGTTCGGATTTTCAACAACAGCCATGGCGGAGGGTTCATTGCCGACGTCACCGTCGAAGAGATCGAGAGAGACCTCAAGGAAAATCTATCAACCTACCGCTACGCCGTTTCGCGGGGCGCGCTGCTCGTCTTCTCAGCGATGAACGAGGGCAATGCGCAGCCGTCCGTTCTGGCTGGTCTTCCGCACCTTTTTCCCGAGCTTGAGGATGGTTGGCTCGCGGTGGTGGCGACAGGCCCCCAGCAAATGCCTGCTTGGTCGAACAGGTGCGGCGTCGCCATGAACTTTTGCCTTGCGGCCCCCGGTGGCACCGACGGTTGGCGATGGGATCAGGACAAGAGCGAATGGGTGTGGGTGGGAGATGCGGACGACATTCTCGTCGCCACTCCCGGCGGCGGATACACCAAGCAAACAGGCACATCGCTGGCCGCCCCGTTCGTCGCGGGGACGGCAGCGCTGGTCGCGCAGGCGTTTCCCTACATGACCATGGTTCAGATCAGGCAGGTCTTGCTGGGCACGGCCACCGACTACGGTAGCCCGGGCGTCGATACGGTGTTTGGCTATGGCATGGTCAGCGCCGGACGGGCGGTGCGCGGTCCCGGCAAGTTCGACTGGGGTGATTTCCATGTCACAATCGAAGATGGCCAGAGCGTCTGGTCCAACGACATCACCGGCGCGGGCGGCCTGATCAAGTCGGGTGGCGGGATCCTGACCCTGCATGGAGACAACACATATCAGGGCGACACACATGTCGAAGGCGGCGTTCTGGCGATCGGCGGCAGCATAGCGTCGCAGACTTTCGTTGGCGGCGAGGGTACGCTGTCGGGCAACGGCACCATCCGCGGCGATGTCGTCAACGACGGCGCCGTCAATCCCGGTTGGGGTCGCAAGGGCGGCGCTCTTGCCATAAACGGCAACTATCGCCAGGCCGGCGATGCGTGGTTCCTCGTCAATCTCGACGCGCCCGACGGCACGAGCCGGCTCGACGTCACCGGCAGGGCGGAGATCGCCGGTGCAGTCGACGTCAGGGTCAGGCCCGAAAACTACCGGGGTGATGGGCGCCACACCATCCTTTCGGCCCTCGGCGGCGTAACGGGGCGCTTCGACGATGACTGTGGCTGTCATGCCTTCCTCGATCTCACGCTCGCCTACGACCCGAATACCGTCTATCTCGATGTGGCGCGCAACGGCGTTGCCTTTGCGGATCTGGCGACGACCGGCAACGGCATGGCGGCAGCCTCGGCGATCGAGCGCCTCGGCATCGGCCGGGAACTGCATGATCTCGCCGTCACCCTCGACGGCTACACCGCCGCCGACCTCTTCGGACAGTTGCCGGGCGAAGTTCACAGCTCGACCGTCACGGGCCTCATCGAAAACAGCCAGCTCATCGACAACCAGATGAACGACCGTTTGCGTTCAGTCTTTGAAACCGTCGGCGCGAAGGCGCCGCCGATCGTGACGACCGACGAGATCATCACGGCGTCGATCTCCCCGGCCGAAACCGTGGGTGCCTGGGGCTCGGTCTTCGGGTCCTGGGGGGATACCGACGGCGATGGTCATGGAACCGCGTTGTCGCGTTCCACTGGCGGTTTCGTCGCCGGTCTTGACGGTGTCATCGGCAGCGACTGGAGGCTCGGCTTCCTTGGCGGCTACAGCCATTCCAGTTTCAAGGCCGACGACCGCCGCTCCGATGCATCGAGCGACAACTATCATCTCGGGGTCTATGGCGGCACGACGTGGGGCGCCCTGTCGTTCCGATCCGGCCTTGCCTATACCTGGAGCGAGATCGACAGCAGCCGGCAACTCGTATCGCCGGTCTTCATCGACAGCCTGACTGCGGACTACCGCGCCGGCACCACGCAGATGTTCGCGGAGTTCGGCTATGGGATTGAAGCCGGCGATCTCGCCTTCGAACCTTTTGCCAACCTCGCCCACGTCAATGTGCGCACGGACGGTTTCACCGAGAAAGGCGGCGCGGCCGCACTCACCGTCCACGGCGGCTCCAGCGACATGACCTTCACGACGATCGGGCTGCGCGCCTCGACCGGTTTCGAGCTTGGCATCACGAAGGCGACGGCACGCGGCCTCGTCGGCTGGCGGCGTGCCTATGGCGACGTCACCCCCAACCTTGCCCAGGCCTTCTCCGGTAGCGAGGCCTTTTCCGTGGGCGGCGCACCGATCGCGCGCGACAGCGCCGTCCTCGAGGCGGGCGTCGATTTCGCTCTTACGCCGACCGCAACGCTCGGCGTCGCCTATCAGGGACAGGTCGCGTCGGCGGCGCGCGATCACGGCGTCAGAGCCGATCTCACCGTCAAGTTCTGATGCTTCAAGCCCGTAGGCGGATCACGATGCCAGTTGATCCGGTGACATCGTCAGGCTGCGCGAATGGCTTGGCGGCGCGCCCATGATCTTGCGGAAGGCACGGCTGAACGAAGCCTCGGAATCATAACCGAGGCGATTGGCGACGTGGGCCACACGCTTGCCTTCCCGCAGCCACTGATGCGCCTGGTGCATGCGCATACGGGCGACGTAGCGCGCCGGCGTCTCGCCGACCGTATCGGCGAAGCGCTGGGCGAAACCGGAGCGCGACGCGCCCATGAGCTTTGCCAGTTCCGGCACCGACCAATCCTTGGTCGGGTCGAGATGGATGGCGGCCAGCACACGGCCAACCTCCGGATGCCGCACGGCCGCCAGCCAGCCGGTCGCCGTGCCGCAGCCATGCTCCACCCAGGCGCGGATGATCGTCGCGGTCAAAACGTCGGCGAGGCGCGCCAGGATACCACCCGAGCCGACGCGTTGCATTGCCGCCTCGCGCGTCATGGTATCGAGCAGCGACGGTATCGACGGCTCGCTCTTTGCAAGATCGCTGGTGCGCATGACCGACGGCATCAGTTGCAACAGCGGATGCAGCCTGTCGACGTTGAACTGCATGACAGCGAAGAACAGGAGGTTCTGGCTGTCCGAATTGGGGCACTGCACATCGACAATGCCGTCGCACAACTGGCGTTTCGGCAGGTCGCGAATCGAGATGGCAGGCAGCCCCGGCTTGCTCGCAAGCACATGGGCGTCGCCCCGTGGCAGCAGCACGGCGTCTCCAGGCGTCAACTCCATCCACGAACCATCCGGCGATTGCAAATGGGCGGAACCGGACGCCAGAAAATGAAATCGCGCCGGTTCCTGCTCGGGATAGGAGGTCGCCCATGGCGCACACGGCTGGCAGCGCCCATATTCGACACCATCGAGCCTCAGGCCGCGCAGGATTTCGGTTAGCGCATCAGTCATCCGGTATTCCATCTTTGGATAATCGGCACAGTGTTTTGGATTTTCTAGCATAGAAACTCCAGTTCGCCATGCATATTTTCATCACCACATGCAATGGAGATGAAAGTCATGGATGGTATTGTCGCCAAGCCCACGGGACAGGCGGATGAACGCGAAAAGCCGCTCTGGGCGGCCGTCGTGTCCCTGTCGCTCGGGGTTTTCGGCCTGGTCACGGCGGAGTTTCTGCCGGCAAGCCTGCTGACGCCGATGTCCGCCGACCTCGGCGTGACCGTCGGCGCGGCCGGCCAGTCGGTCACCACAACGGCGGTGGTTGCGGCCATCGCCGGCCCCGCGATCGTCGTCTACACCGGGCGTTTCGACCGGCGCACGGTTCTCCTCACACTGACGGCCCTGCTGGTCGTTTCGAGTTTGATCGCCGGCTTCGCCTCCAGCTTGCCGATGCTGCTTGCGGCACGCTTCCTGCTCGGGATCGGCCTTGGCGGTTTCTGGGCGCTCTCGCTTGCGCTTGCCATGCGGCTTGTTCCCGGCCGGCTGATGCCGCGGGCGATGGCCATCATCATGTCGGGCGTGTCGATCGCCACTGTCTGCGCTGCCCCGGTCGGCGCCTGGATCGGCGCGACGCTCGGCTGGCGCTACGCCTTCCTGCTTGCCGCCGCCGTCGGCATCGTCACCTTCATCGTGCAGGCGCTGACCGTTCCGCGGCTTCCTCCCGTCGGGACGACTGGCCTCGACACGATCCTCAACGTCCTGAAGCGCCCGGCGATCCGGCTCGGGCTTGCGACGATCCTTTTGGTCGTCACCGGCCATTTCGCCGGCTTCACCTACGTTCGCCCCTTCCTTGAGCAGGTGCCCCAGTTCGGCGTCGAAGGAATCACCGCCATCCTGCTTGCCTTCGGCATCGGCGGCTTCTTCGGCAACATTGCCGGTGGTTTCCTTGCCGAGCGTAGCACCCGATTGGCGATGATGTCGGCTGCAGCCGGCGTCGCGGTCACCACCCTGACGCTGGCTCTGGCAGGCGCACTGCCGGCCGTCGCCATCGCTGCCGTCACTGCCTGGGGCTTTGCCTTCGGCGCACTGCCGGTCAGCGTCCAGTCGTTCCTGAGCCGTGCGGCCGGTGACGAGGCCGAAGGTGCAGGTGCTGCAACGCTCACCACCTTCCAGATCGCGATTTCCACCGGTGCCATCCTCGGCGGCCTTCTCGTCGAACTGCAGGGACCGGCGGGCGTCTTCCTCTTTGCTGCAGTCGCCGCGATGCTCGGAACCTCCCTGGTTTCCGTCTACCGGGAGCGGACGCTGCAGGCTGCGGAGTAACATACCTAGGATCGGTGTGAGAGTGGCAACTCGCATCAGCGCCTGCCGGGCTCGAATGGGTCCGGCAGGCAAAGGTTTCCAAACGGCGCAGCGATCGGCGATGTCTGGCGACAAGCGTTGCACGAAGGCGCGGGCCGGCTGCGGCATGAGGCAAGACCAACGCCGCGCTGCCTATGCAGCAAGAGATCAATTCGCCGGAAGCCTTCGCTCTTTCCAGGTTGCCTTCGGCACTTGGCCCCCGATGGCGATGCTGAAGGAGGTCACTTCCGTCGCCTCTTCGTTGACGACGCATTTGAAGTCGACGTCGTACCAATTCGACTTGTGCTGATAGGCACCTCCGCTGGCGTCCATCCGGTTCTTCGAGATGAAGCCGCCTCTCGGCCCGAAAGGCACCAACCCCTCCGGCGGGCTATCCGGTCGTTGGCTGCGGATTTGCTCGAGCGCCTCGAGATTGCAGAGCTGCAGAATGCGCCGCTTGACCGGCAGGTTGATCAGCGCCTGTTTCACACGTGGGTCGGCGATCGACTTTGCCGAGTAGAGTTCCTTTGCTTCGGTCATCTTGCTCGGAACCGGCTTGAGTTCGACCTTCGCTGCGGCATCGGTCGGTTTTGCCTTTGCAGCCTCCTGTTGCGACTTAATGGTCTGCTCTTTCGCTTCAGGCGCTTCTTTTGGTTCAGGCTTGGCCTCGGCCACCGTCGCCGCGGCCTTTTCATCCGCCTTAAGCGTGGCGTTGTCAGGTGACTTTGCCGGCACGGCAAGGGTCGACAGGGGTTTCGGCTCTTTCACCGGTTCTTTTTTCTCAGCCGGGGCCACCTTTGCCGGCTCGTCCGCAGGCTTTGCCTTGTCGTCCACGGCCTTTTCCGGCCGGGACGGCTCGGTCTTTTTCTCCGTGTCCCTGGCGGCCGGCGGCAACTCAGCCTCCTTGTTGTCCTGCTTGGTCTTGGCCATGGCCGAGGCGAAGGACTGTGGCAGCTGCGGCGCCGGCTTGGGTTGCGGCTTCGGATCTGCCTTCGGCTGTGGCTGTGGCTTTGGCTCCGGTTTGGGCTCGGCTTTGGGTTTGGGCTGCGGCTTCGGCTGGTCCGCCTTTTTCTCTTCGCCTTTTTTGGGCCCCGCCTTCTTCTGCTCGGCCTGTTTCTGCTCGGCCTTTTTTTCCTCCTTCGCCTCCGGCGGGGGCGGCACGAGCTCGACGTTGACCGACTGCTCCTTCGGCGGCTTCGGCAGTTCCAGCGGCAGATCGAACAGCAGGAAGAAGGCGACGACGAGATGCAAGGCGACCGACACCGGCGCGCCCCATCCTAACCGTTCCCGCCATTTTCCCGCAAAGAGCTGCATCGCCAAGGAGATAACCCAACAGACGCGCGGAACCTAGGAACTTCCGCCGAACTCAACAAGAGGGGAAGCCCTCAAGGACGATCGGCTTGCAGAGCCCGTGCCGCTCTCGGTCAGGACCGGGTACAACCCGGCGGCGCGTCGGGTCGCCGTGCTTCGAACCAACCACCTGCTTGTCAAAAACGTTCTCGGCAAAAACGAGGCGGCGAAATCTGTTTCGCGCCAAGCGCCAATTTCGCACGATCATACCTATTATATAATTTCTATAGATTTAATTATTCCATCACGCCTCGAACGGCTCTGCCGGTGATGCGCAATGACATTCTTCTTTGGCTTGGGGGCCTTTCATGCAGCGAAATTCTACTCACCGAAAACTTTTCACAAAGGCCTTTGCCGCAACGGCAGCGCTGGCGGCTGGCCTTATCGCCACGTCAGCGCTTGCCGGCGAAACGCTCGACAAGATCAAGGCGCGCGGCGTCATCAAGGTCGGTGTCGGCACCACGCCGGGATTCTTCTCGCCCGACAGCAGCGGCCGCTGGCAGGGCTTCTTCGTCGATTTCGGCCGAGCCATCGCCATCACCGTGTTCAACGACGCCGAAAAGGTCGAGTTCACCAACTCCTCGCCGCAGCAGCGCCTGCCGGCGCTGCAATCGGGCGAGTTCGACATCCTGCTTTCGGGCGTCACCCAGACGGTGAGCCGCGCCTTCAAGCTCGGCTTCCATTTCGGCCCCATCGTCTTCTACGACGGCCAGGGCCTGCTGGTGCGCAAGGACCTCGGCGTCAGCAAGGGCGAGGAACTCGACGGCGCCACGATCGGCGTCCAGAGCGGCACGACCGGCGAACTCAATATCGCCGACTTCTTCCGCAAGACCGGCAAGGCCTTCACGCCGGTCACGATCGAAGAGACCGGCGAGTTCCTGAAGGCGCTGGACTCTGGCCGCGTCGATGCGCTGACGCAGGACGCGACCGACCTTGCCGCCAAGCGCACCCAACTTTCCAAGCCCGATGACTACGTGCTTCTGCCGGAACGCCTGTCGAAGGAGCCCTTGGCACCGGCGATCCGCGCCGGCGACGACCAGTGGCTCGAAATCGTCAACTGGACGGTCTACGCGACGATCCAGGCTGAAGAATTCGGTATCACCAAGGACAATGTCGACACGTTCCTGAAGAGCGAGGACCCGGCGATCAAGCGCTTCCTCGGCGTCGACCCGTCGCTCGGCGAAGCCATCGGGCTCGATCCGAAGTTCGCCTACAACATCGTCAAGACGGTCGGCAACTACGGCGAAATCTTCGAGCGCAATGTCGGCAAGGGCACGGCCCTTAACTTCGAGCGCGGCTACAACCAGCCCTGGACAGCGGGCGGCCTGCTCTATTCGCCGCCGTTCCGTTGAGCCGGTTCGTGGATTTTCCCATGACACGCCACCTCCAACCGGGCCCTTCGGGGCCCGGACTTGTCTCGCGCCTGCGCTCCTGGGTCGGGCCGCGGCCACTGCAGCAGGGCCTCGTCTTCATCGGCCTGCTCATGCTTTTCGCCTTTCTCGGCCAAAATACCGCCGACAGCATGCATCGGATGGGGCTGACGCCGGGCTTCGGCTTTCTCACCCATCAGGCAAATTTCGAGATCGGGGAGAGCCTGCTCTCCTATTCCGCCGGTGACAGCTATGCCCGCGCGCTCGCCGCCGGCATCGCCAACACGGTCAAGATCGCAATTTTCGGCTGCCTGCTCGCAACTCTGCTCGGGGTCGCGCTCGGCATTGCCCGGCTCTCGGGCAATCTGCTGCTGGCGAGCTTCGTCCACGCCTATGTCGAGCTACTGCGCAACACGCCACTGCTGCTGCAACTGTTCCTGTGGAGCGCCATCGTGCACGCCCTGCCGCCGCCGCGCGGCGCCTATTCGTTCGCGGACAGCATCTTTCTCAGCAATCGCGGGGTCTATCTGCCTGCCGTCTCGGTCGACGGCTTGCCGGCGGTAATCTGGCTGCCCATGGTTTTGCTTGCCGGCTTGGGCGCTCTCCTCATCTCCCGACGCTTGCTTGGCGGATCAACCTATTCTCTACCCAAGGCCGCCGGCGCCGTGATCGGCGCAATGGCGCTCTGTTACCTCGTGCTCGTTTCGCTCGGCTTCAGCGCCTCTGTCGAGATCCCGGCCAAGGGTGGCTTCAACATTCGCGGCGGGCTGTCGCTGACACCGGAATTCGCCGCCCTGCTGATCGGCCTCGTCGTCAATGCCTCCGCCTCGATATCGGAGATAGTGCGCAGTGGCATCCAGTCGGTGAAGTCGGGGCAATGGGAAGCGGCACGGGCGCTGGGCCTGAAGCCCGCTCAGATCCTGCGGCTTGTCGTGCTGCCGCAGGCGCTGCGCGTCATCACACCGCTGATGATCTCAAGCTTCCTGGATCTGACCAAGAATTCGAGCCTGGCGGTGGCGATCGGCTATCCGGATCTCGTCAGCGTTGCCAACACAACCGCCAACACGACCGGCCAGGCACTGGAGGCGATCATCATCATCGGCGCCGTCTACCTGACGATCAGCCTTGCGGTCTCCGCCGCCATGAACCTCTACAACCGGCGCGTCGTGCTGCGCGGGGAAGGTCGAAAGTGAGCCAGATCGAACTCGCCCCACCGGTCGCACCGGACTGGCAGCGCTGGCGCCAGGGTCTGTTCAGCGGCTGGGCCAACGGTCTTGTGACGCTCGTGACACTCGCTGCGATCCTGTGGCTGCTTCTTCCCTTTGTTCGCTGGGCCACAATCGATGCGGTTTGGACCGGCTCCGCAGCCGACTGCGCGCAGGATACGGCCGGTGCCTGCTGGGCCTTTGTCGGCGCCAAGCTGCGTTTCATGCTGTTTGCCTTTTTTCCTCCGGTGCTGCAGTGGCGCCCGGCACTGGTCGTCCTCGCCATTCTGGCGTTGCTCGCAGTGTCGGCCCTTCCCCGTTTCTGGAGCTTTCGGCTCGTCCCACTGTGGTTGGCCGTGCTTGCCGGAAGCTGGGCGCTGATGGCCGGCGCGGCGGGCATGGAGCCGGTCTCGACCAACCATTGGGGCGGGTTGCCGATCACACTTGCCGTCTCGATCGCCGGTCTTGCCTTTGCCTTCCCGATTGCCCTTTTGCTGGCGCTCGCCCGCCAGTCCAAGATGGGCATCCTGCGATCGCTCGCCATCACTTTCATCGAAGTGCTGCGCGGCGTGCCGATGATCGCTGTGCTCTACGTAGCGATGCTGATTGTGCCCATGGCGCTGCCGAGCGGGGCCGCGATTGACAAGCTGCTGCGCGCACAAATCGGCGTCACCCTGTTCTTCTCGGCCTATCTCGCCGAAGTGATCCGTGCCGGGCTGCAGGTCATTCCCGCGGGCCAGAAAGAGGCGGCGCTATCGCTGGGGCTAAGCCGGGTCCAGATGCTGCGGCTGGTCGTGCTGCCGCAGGCGCTCACAGCCGTTATCCCGGCGATCGTCAACCTGTCGATCGGCATCGTGCTCAACACGTCGCTTCTTGCCGTCATTGGCATCTACGATCTCTTGAACGCTGCCAAGACCTCGGCGACCGACCCCAACTGGCTCGGCTTTTACAGCGAGGCCTACATCTTTGCGGCGCTGGTCTACTTCACAATCTGCTTCACGGGGTCGCGCTACAGCCTGTGGCTCGAAAGGAGACTGAATGGCGCCGATCGCCGCTAGGCACGCATTGAACGGGGTTGCGCGCCGTGCGTCGCCGGGCCAAGAGTGCGGCGACGCGAAAACGGTGACCGGGCAAACGCATGGGACAAAAGAACATCGCCATCATCGGTGGCGGGCCAAGCGGCCTGATGGCAGCCGAGGTGTTGGCAGAACAAGGCCATGCGATCACCGTTTATGACAGCATGCCGACGGTCGCGCGCAAGTTCCTGCTTGCCGGCAAGTCGGGCCTCAACATCACCCATTCCGAAGATTATGCCACCTTTGCCAAGCGTTTCGGCGATGCGTCTCCTCGACTACGTGCGGCACTCGATGCCTTTACGCCCGACGATGTCAGACTGTGGGCAAGAGCGCTTGGCACAGAGACGTTCGTCGGCTCGTCGGGCCGGGTCTTCCCCGAAGTGATGAAGGCCTCGCCTCTTCTGCGCGCCTGGCTGAGGGCTCTGGAAGCCCGCGGGATCAAGGTCCTGACGCGACATCGCTGGACAGGGTTCGATGGCGGCGCGCTCGTCTTCGAGACACCGGATGGCACCAAGCACATCAAGGCCGACACCACTCTGCTGGCGCTCGGCGGCGCCAGCTACCCGCGCCTCGGCTCGGATGCCGCCTGGCTCCCGTGGCTCAAGGACAAAGGTGTTGCCGTTGCCGATTTGCAGCCCGCCAATTGCGGCTTCGACGTCGAATGGAGCGAGACCTTCCGCGACCGTTTCGCCGGCGCCCCGCTCAAGGGGGTCACCGCGACCTCAGAGGTTGGCACCCTGCCCGGTGAGTTCGTCGTCAGCAAGACCGGCATCGAAGGCAGCCTTGTCTACGCCCACGCCGCCGCTCTCAGAGACCGCCTGCTCGACGGCAAGGACGCCGCGTTGGTGATTGATCTTGCTCCCGGCCGTAATGCCGCGCGGCTGATGAAAGATCTCGGTCGGCTCGACAAAAAGACCAGCTTTTCCAACCGCCTTCGCAAGGGCGCCGGGCTGGAGGGCGTGAAAGCGGCCCTGCTGCGCGAACTTTTCCCCGAGGCTCCCCGCATGAACCCGACGGAGTTGGCTGCCCTGATCAAGGCCCTGCCGATACCGCTCGCCCGTCCTCGCCCGATCGCCGAAGCAATTTCTTCCGCTGGCGGGGTGGCATGGGACGCGATCGATGACGACTACATGCTGAAGGCCTTGCCCGGCACCTTCGTCGCCGGTGAAATGATCGACTGGGAGGCGCCGACGGGCGGCTATCTGCTGACCGCCTGCTTTGCCACGGGCCGCGCCGCTGCACACGGCATCAACCGCTGGCTCGATAATCGGAAATAGAAATCGCCGCGCTCCTGTCGAGCGCGGCGATTGGTGTCATTTGGCAGAGCGCGCCGGTTACTGGTCGTTCAGCACCAGCCCCTTGGTCAGCTCCAGCGCCTGGCGCTCGAAGAGACCGCGGTAGATGCCGCCGTCGAGACGGATCAGCGCGTCGTGCGTGCCCTCCTCGGCGATCCGGCCATGATCGAAGACCAGCAGCCGGTCGAGCGCCCGGACCGTCGAAAGGCGGTGGGCGATGACCAGCGTCGTGCGACCGAGCATCAACCGTTCCATCGCCTGCTGGATCAAGACCTCCGATTCCGAATCCAGGCTCGATGTCGCCTCGTCGAGGATCAGGATCGGTGCATCCGCCAGGAAGGCACGCGCGATCGCGATGCGCTGGCGCTCGCCGCCCGAAAGCTTGACGCCCCGTTCCCCCACCAGCGTGCCATAGCCTTTCGGCAACGCCGTGATGAAGTCGTGGGCGCTTGCAAGCTTTGCCGCCTTCTCGATCTCGCTTTGCGTGGCCTCCGGCCGCGCATAGGCGATGTTTTCCGAGAGAGAACGGTGGAACAGGATCGGCTCCTGCTGAACGATTGCAATCTGCTGGCGCAGCGACGTCTGTGCCACAGATGCGATGTCCTGTCCGTCGATCCGGATCTGCCCGGACTTCAGGTCGTGCAGGCGCTGGATCAGCTTGACGAAGGTCGTCTTGCCCGAACCCGAATGCCCGACGAGACCAACGCGCTCGCCCTCCCGGATCGTTACCGAAAACCGGTCATAGAGCGGCTTGCGGTGCGCACCATAGTGGAACGTCACGTCCTTGAACTCGATGCGGCCGTCGGTGATCCGGATCGGCTTGGCGTCCGCCTTGTCCTCGATGCCGAGCGACTGGCCATGGATATCGACGAGCTCTTCCATGTCGTTGATCGAGCGCTGCAGGTTGCGGATGTGCTGCCCGACTTCACGCAGGTAACCCTGCAGGATGAAGAACGAGGTGAGCACGAAGGTGATGTCACCCGCCGTTGCCTGCCCGCGCGACCACAACAATAGCGCAAAGCCGATCACCGCCGCCCTGAGGATCAGCAGCATCGTCCCTTGCGTCGTGCCGTTGGTCGTGCCGCGGATCCAGGTGCGGCGCGTGCGGTCCCGCCATTTGGCGAGCACCTTGGCGAGCCGCGCATCTTCGCGCTTTTCCGCGCCAAATCCCTTGACCACGATGTTGCAGCTCACCGCGTCAGCGAGCGCGCCGCCGAGCTTGGTGTCCCAACGGTTGGCGAGGCTCGCCATCGGCGCGACGTATCCGAGCGACAACAGGATCGTCACCACGATGAAGACGATCGATCCGACCCCGATGATGACGCCCATCATCGGCCAGTAGAGCGCCATCAGCACGGTGGAGCCGACGAGCATCACCACCGACGGGAACAGTGCCACGAGCAGCGTGTCGTTCAACAGGTCGAGCGCCCACATGCCGCGGGTCACCTTGCGCACCGTCGAGCCGGCAAAGCTGTTGGCGTGCCAGTCGGTCGAGAAGCGCTGGATGCGGTAGAAGGCGGCCGATGCGATGTCGGCCATCATCTTCAGCGTCAGATCGGTGACGCCGAGGAAGATGAAGTGCCTGAACAGGATCGCGCCGAGAGAAAGCGCCATCAGCATCCAGAAAGCAGCAATCGCCGCATCCCAGGCAAGCTGATCGGTTGCCGCACCCGAAACGACCGCGTCGACGAGCCGGCCGGAATAGAGCGGCGTCAGCACGTCGGCGAGCGTCGAAAGCAGCACCATGCCGAGGATCACCGTGATCCGCAGCGGCTGCCCTTTCCAGTGGTCAAAAGTAAAACCGAGAACGCTGCGGAATGCGCCGCCGCGCAGGTCGAAACGTATAAAAGCCATATTATTTGCCCGATGCGCACGCATCGGCCTCAAAACGATTTCAGAACGGATTATGCCGAAAAAAGGAACCCAGCTTCCGATGCGGCATCATGGGTTTGGCAGCGTCCTCCGGGGAGGAAGGGCCAAGGTCAGTGAGACGAACTCCGACCTGGAAAAGACGGAAAGGCGAAAGCGCCCTTCTGCGTCCAGCTCAGAACTGTACGCCGCCCCGTAGGGAGAAAGAAAAAGCTGGCATCTTTTGAAACCTCCCTAATTGGTTGCCGGAAGACGAGCTATAGGCGAATCGCACGCAACCGCCAAGTGCAGAAATCTTGCCATGTCGCCAATCGTCGCGGCTGCGACCTGTTTGCAACAGTCGCCAGACGTGTCGGTGGGGTTTACGGCTGCGCTCTCTTCGTAGAAAGTGCCGCCACGATCACCGACCGCGACAGGCCGCGAAACGGCGACGACTTTGGGAGGAGCCGCGGAAATCCGGACCGACAACGATCGGACGGACAAGCGCGGTGGGAGTGACTTGACGCGATTCCGGTTCTTGATTGCCGCGGCGATGCTGCCGCTGATCCTGCTCGTCCTTGGGATGACGGCGGCCGCGGCGCGCGCAGCCGAAAAGCAGACGCTCGTCATCGTCACGTCCTATCCGCCGTCGTTTTTCGAACCGTTCCGCGCCGCGTTCGAAACCGCCAATCCGGACATCCGGATCTCGATCATTCAGCGCAACACGGCAAGCGCCAGCCGTTTCGTCATCGAGAAGGAGGACGTGCAGGCGGATGTCTTCTGGGCCTCGGCCGCCGACGCGTTCGAGCTTCTCAAGCGCAACGGCAGCCTGCGCCCGATCGCTCCGCGCGACACTGGTGCGCCGGTCAGGGTATTCGGCTATCCGGTCAATGACCCGGAAGGCTACTATCTCGGCTTCGCTCTGTCCGGTTACGGTTTCGTCTACAACCCTTCCCATCTTGCCCGGAACAGCTTGCCGGCGCCCAAGCATTGGCAGGACCTGCTCGATCCCGTCTATTCCGGCCAGATCGGCATCACCACGCCGTCGCGTTCGGGCACGACCCACCTGATCGTCGAGGCTCTCCTGCAAACCTATGGGTGGGAGGAAGGCTGGGCGATGCTGTCGCAGCTTGGTGGCAACCTGTCGACGGTCACCGCCCGAAGCTTCGGTGTCGCGTCCGGCGTTGCTCAGCGCCGATTCAGCATCGGCATCACGATCGATTTCCTGGCCAGCACGCCGGAGTTCACGCGCGCCGGCAACATCTTCGTCCTGCCGCCCGATACGGTCTTCGTCCCCGCAAGCATCGCCATTCTCGCCCGCTCGCGCAATGTTCCCGCCTCCGAGCGTTTCGTCGATTTCGTGCTGTCCGAGGCCGGGCAGAAGCTTCTCCTTTCGCCGGCAATCGCCCGCATCCCCGTCAATCCGGCGCTCAACAGTGGTCTCTTGCCACGTGAGGACGGCGACAGCCTTCTGAAATCGAGCGGCTTTGACGCCGCTCTGTCGGCGCGCAGATACGGGCTCGTCAATCTGATCTTCGACGACTATATCGTGCGCCGCCGGGCGACGCTCGCCCGCCTGTGGAAGAGGGTCGCGGACCTGGAGGCGATGGGGATCAAGGACGCTCAACGGCTGAGCATGCTGGCACGGGCCAAACGCCTGCTGTCGACGCCGCCGCTCTCGGCACGTGAGGTCGAGAACGTGGCCGTGGGGCTGCAGGGGGAATGGCCGCGCGGCGTCGCGCGCTCGCCAGCGCATACGGCCCTGGCCAACAGTCTGCGCGCGAAAATCGAACAGAACCTTGGCGAAGCGGAGGGACTGCTGTCCTCGACCGTCCGCCCCGGCGGCGGCGTCAGCCTGCACCCATGGCGGCAGTGATGGAGGCGACGGTCGACACCTCTGCGCCGCAGGCGCGATGGCGCTTCGGCATCGGCGCCCGCCTCGCGCTTGCCTTCGTCGCGATCGTCGGTTTTGCAGTCGTAGCCTGCATCGTCGGCTGGCTTTCCTACGAGCGGCTGTCGGGTGAACTGTCGCGCATGACGGACGAGCAGATGCCGCAGCTCGCCTTCGCCTCGCGGCTGTCGAAGGCCGGCGCTGATATCGGCTCGGTGACATCGGTGCTTGCCGGCGCCGAAAGCCGCGCTGAGTACAACGAAATCCGCAGCACCTATACCAGTCGCCTCGCCACCCTGCGGGCGCTGCTGGAAGAAAATGCCGCCCAGTCCAGCACCGCCGCCCTGTTGCCGCTTGCCGAAGAGATTGCAGCGAACCTCAACAAGATAGACCTTGCCGCCGGCAAGCGCTTCACCCTGCGCGAGGCCATGCGGTCCGACATCGACGAATTGCGCTGGGTTCAGACCGACCTCTTGGAGGAGGCCGACCCGCTCGTCGACGATATCCGCTTCAACATCGAGACGGAGACGCGCAAGGGCGAAGGGGCGGCAGCCCTTGCCGAACAGCAGAAAAGCGAGGCGCTTCTGACCGTCGTGTCCCAGGCCAATCTTGCTACGGGTCTGATCGGCCGCCTGGTCAATGCCACCACCAACGAGGAAATGCAGGAAACCAACGCCTTCCTCGGCGACAGCGCCGATGAGCTGGCAAACCGCATCAGCTCGCTCGATGGATGGCCCGACAGCATTACCGTGCGGCAGCTGGCGCGACGCATCCTTGACCAGTCCAACGCATCGACCGGCATACCCAATCGCAAGCGCTCCGAGATGCGGCAGGCAGTGACCCTCAGCGAGCTTGCCGTCGAAAACAGCCGGCTGGTGGACGCATTGGGACGAAGGATCGAGACGGAAGTGGTCGCGATCGAGGCGAGCGCCGCCGACGCTGCCCGACGCGCGGCCGCCGCGATCGAAACCGGACGCAGCCTGTTGGTGGCGATCGCCATCCTCTCGATCCTGGTCGCGACTGCGATTGGCTACTTCTATGTCCACCGCAATCTGATTGCCCGCATTCGGCTTCTGGCTTCGGCTGCAGGCGCGATCAGCGGCGGCCGGCCGACCGCCCCAATTCCGCCGCCGGAAGCCGACGAACTTGGCGACCTTTCCCGCGCGCTGACGCTCTTTCGCCAGACCCGCGATGAGCTGGTCCAGTCGGCCAAGCTTGCCGCGCTCGGCCAGATGGCGGCCGGCATCGGCCACGAACTCAACCAGCCGCTGGCAGCCCTTCGAGCCCACATCCATAGCGCCACGACGCTCATCGGCCGCGGAAAGGGCGATCAGGCGGTCAACAACCTCGAGAAGATGAAGGGGCTGACCGGGCGCATGGCCGACCAGATCAGCCATATCCGACGCTTCGCCCGGCGCCCGGACGCACAGTTGCGGCCGGTCGATCTTGCCGCCGCGGTCCGCGACGCACTGAGCCTGCTCGAACACCGCTTCGAGGAGGAGGCGGTCGAGCTCGAACTCGCCCTGCCGGAGAGTGGTATCGTGCTCGTGATGGCCGAGCCGGTACGGCTGGAACAGGTCGCCGTCAACCTCATAGGCAACGCGCTTGATGCCGTCACCGGCCGAGAGACTCGGCGCGTCGGCGTCGCGGTCGAGACATCGGCTGGGACCGCCCGGCTTGTTGTCGCTGACACCGGCCACGGCATTGCGCCGGGGGACATCGGCACCGTGTTCGACCCATTCTTCACGACCAAGCCTGTCGGCTCGGGTCTCGGTCTCGGCCTGTCGATCTCCTACAACATCGTCAAGGATTTCGGCGGTGACATCGCCGTCCTCGACACCGGCCCCGCCGGCACACGATTCCTCGTATCCCTGAAAGGACCGGAATGAGACCGGAAGCGGACATCATCCTGATCGACGACGACGCGAGCGTGCTGGAAGCCTGTTGCCAGGTGCTGGAACTCGAGGACTTCAGCGTCGCCCCGCACGGCTCCGTCGCCTCTGCACTTTCCGGCCTTCGCGCCGACAGCCAAACCGTGATCGTTTCCGACGTGCGCATGCCCGGCCATGACGGCTTCGATCTGGTTGCAGCCGTGCGCAAGATCGACCCCGACATCCCGATCATCCTCATGTCCGGGCATGGCGACATCCCGATGGCGCTGAGGGCAATGCGCGAGGGGGCCTGGGACTTCCTCGAAAAGCCCGCCGACCCCGTGCATCTGATCGAAACGGCGCGCCGCGCCCGCGACCACCGGCGGCTGTTGCTCGAAAACCGGCGGTTGCGGCTCTCGGTCGACAAGGATGGATGGGAGACACGGCTGATTGGCCATTCGGCGCCGATGGTGGCACTGCGCGAGAAGCTGCAGCGCATCGCGGCAGCCTCAGCCGATGTGCTGATCATCGGCGACACCGGCACCGGCAAGGAAGTGACGGCAAGGGCGCTGCACGATTTCAGCGGCCGCAAGGGTCGCTTCGTCGCCGTCAACTGCGGCGCCATTCCCGAAACCATGCTTGAATCCGAGCTTTTCGGCCATGAGGCGGGCGCCTTCACCGGTGCGCGGGATAAACGCATCGGCAAGATCGAATATGCCGACGGCGGCACGCTGTTTCTCGACGAGATCGAGTCCATGCCGATCGCAGCGCAGGTTCGGCTGCTGCGCGTGCTGCAGGAGCGTGTCATCGAACGCCTCGGCTCGAATGTCGAACTGCCGGTCAACATCTGCGTCGTGGCGGCGACCAAGGCCGATCTGCACGATGCGGCGCGGCGCGGAGAGTTTCGCGGGGACCTTGCCTACCGCCTCGATATCGCCCGGGTCGAACTGCCGCCGCTCGCGCGCCGCAAGGGCGATGTCGGCCTCCTGTTCCAGCATTTCCTCGGTCTGGCCGCCAAGCGCCAGGGGCGCACTCCGCCGCCGGTCGGCGCGGATCATCTCGCCGACCTCAACGCCCGGCTTTGGCCGGGAAACGTGCGCGAACTGCGCAATGTCGCCGAGCGCTTCGTGCTCGGGCTCGAAGAGCGCACCGGCGCCGATGCGGTCACGTCGAGCGATGATACACTGGAAGCGCAGATGGATCGGCTGGAGCGAACCATTCTCGTCAACAGCCTCGCCGCAAACGATGGTCGCATCGGGGCGACCGCCGACGCGCTCGGCATCTCCCGCAAAACGCTTTATCTGAAAATGCGCAAATTCGACATCGACGCCCGCAGCGACGGCGACGACGGGTGATGTTACCCTTTTGACCCCAGCTCGCCGGCCCCGATGTTACCTTTCTTTCCCATCCCGGCGCGAGAACGCCCGGTTTTACGGGATTTCCGATCTGGCACGGGCCTTGCTCTCAATAGGTCAGCCGCCAAGAACCGGCGGCCTATTGGGAGGAGATACCTATGTTGAAAACCATCGCAGCAGCGATGCTGATGTCGGCTGCCATCATCGTGACGGCGCATGCTCAGGACGGCGGCAAGGTGACGATCGTCACCTCGTTCTCCAAGGACGTGACCGATCCGTTCAAGGCCGGCTTCGAGGCCGCCAATCCCGGCTTCACCCTCGACGTCCAGAACAAGAGCACCAGCTCGGGCGTGAAGTACATCGATGAGACCAAGGTCAACAATCAGGTCGACCTGTTCTGGGCGTCGGCGCCTGATGCCTTCGACAGCCTGAAGAGCAAGGAACTGCTCGCCAAGTTTACCCCGTCGGTGACCGGGCTTCCGGAAAAGGTCGGCTCGTACCCCGTAAACGATCCGGACGGCTTCTACTTCGGCTTTGCCGCGTCGGGCTACGGCATCATGTCGAACGACCGCTATCTGGAAGCCAACAACCTGCCGAAGCCGGCCGAGTGGGGCGACCTCGCCAAGCCCGAATATTTCGACCATGTCGCGATCGCCGCACCGTCGCGCTCCGGCACCACGCATCTGACGATCGAGACGATCCTGCAGGGCGAAGGCTGGGACAAGGGCTGGGGCACGCTCAAGGGCATTGGCGGCAATCTGCAGCAGGTGACCGAACGCTCCTTCGGCGTTCCGGATGCAGTCAATTCCGGCCAGACGGGCATCGGCATCGTCATCGACTTCTTCGCTTTCTCGGCCCAGGCGAGCGGCTTCCCGGTGAGCTTCGCCTATCCGTCGGTGACGACGGTTGTGCCGGCCAATATCGGCATCGTCGCCAACGCCCCGAACCAGGCGGGTGCCGAGGCCTTCGTCAATTACATCCTGTCGGAAAAGGGCCAGGAAGTTCTGCTCGAGCCGGCGATCCGTCGCCTGCCGATCAACCCGGCACTTTACGCCAAGGCACCCGAAGGCTTCCCGAACCCCTTCAAGGATCCGCGCTTCCAGTCGATGATCACCTTTGACAGCGACGTCTCGAAGAAGCGCACGGATGTCGTCGACACGCTGTTCGATCAGCTCATCTCCTTCCAGCTCGAAAACCTCAAGGGTGCCACCCAGGCGATCCATGCGGCCGAAAAGGCGCTCGCCGCCAACGAACAGCCGGCCGCCCGTGCGCTTCTCGACGAAGCCAAGGCTCTGATCGCCGCCATGCCGATCACGGCGGAGGAAGCCGCGAGCAAGGAGACCCGTGACGCCTTTACCGGTGGCGAGGACAAGACCGCTCGCCAGGCGGAACTGGAGCAGAAGTGGGCTGCCTTCGCGACGGAAAAATATGCCGCCGCCAAGGCCAAGGCTGATGAAGCCCTGAACCTCGTCGACTAACCGGCGACAGAGACCGTCCGCCCTATCGCGGGCGGTCTTGCTCCCTGACCTTTAAAGCTCCCGCCGACCCTGGCGCGCGCCTCGCGCGCCGGGCTGGCCGAACTCATTCCGGAGTCTGCCCCATGGCGCTCGTCGCTTCCGTTCCCATCAGGCCCGCTGCGGCCAAACCAGGCCAGATCCTGGCGGTCTCGGTGATCGCCCTGTTCCTGGCAATCTTTCTTGTCATCCCCGCTGGCACGGTGATCTACACCGCCTTCACCGAGAAGGGCACCGGCGCCCTCACCATCGTCAACTTCATCGACTTCTTCAACACCGACCTCTTCCGCCGATCCTTCTTCAACTCGGTCTATGTCTCCGGCATGTCGGTCGTCTGGGCGAGCGCCATCGCGCTGCCGCTTGCGGTACTCACCACCCGCTTCGACTTCCGCGGATCGCTGATCATCCAGACCCTCGGCTTCGTGCCGCTGATCATGCCACCCTTCGTCGGCGCCGTGGCGATGCAGCTTCTCTTTGGCCGCAACGGCACGGTGAACCTGCTCTTGAACGACTGGTTCGGCATCCGCATCCCGTTCATGGAGGGGCTGAACGGCGTCATCTTCGTGCAGTCGCTGCACTATTTCCCCTTCATCCTGATTAACCTGTCGACCAGCCTGCGCAACATCGACCGGTCGATGGAAGAAGCGGCCCAGAACCTCGGTTCCTCCGGCTTTCGCCTGTTCCGCCGCATCGTCTTTCCGCTCGCCATGCCCGGCTATCTCGCCGGCGCCTCGCTGGTCTTCGTCAAGGTCTTCGACGATCTGGCGACGCCGCTGCTCCTCAACGTCAAGGACATGCTGGCGCCGCAGGCCTATCTGCGCGTCACCTCGGTCGGCCTCACCGACCCGATGGGCTACGTCATATCCGTCATCCTGATTGCCGTCTCGATCTTCGCCATGTGGCTTTCGGCCGTCGCCATGCGCGGCAAGGATTATTCGACCGTCCAGCGCGGCGGCGGCGGTCTTTCCAGGCGCAAGCTCAGCCGTGGCGAGAGCGTCGTTGCCTATGGTGTCGTTGCACTCATCCTGCTCTTGGTGCTGTCACCGCATATCGGCCTGCTGCTGCTCTCCTTCGCAACCGTCTGGTCGTTCAGCCCGATGCCCGACGCCTATACCGTCGCGCATTACGGCCGGGTCTTCGGCGAAAGTTCGCTCTACATCAAGAACACGCTGATCTATGCCAGCCTTGCCGGCCTGATCGACGTGGTCATCGGCGGCGCCATCGCCTATCTGGTGCTGCGCACCAAGGTCATCGGCCGTCGCTGGCTCGACTGGGCGGCCACCGCAGCTCTCGCCATCCCCGGCGTCGTGCTCGGCATCGGCTATCTCCGCACCTTCTACGGCATCACCCTGCCCGACGGCACGCCGCTTGCAACCCTCTGGGTCATGGTGGTGCTGGCGCTTGCCATCCGCCGCCTGCCCTATGCGCTGAGGGCCTGCTACGCCGCCCTGCAGCAGGTGTCGGAATCGCTCGAAGAGGCTGCCGAAAACCTCGGCGCGACCAAGCAGCGGACCATCCGCCGCATCGTCCTGCCGCTGATGACCGGCGGTCTGCTTGCAGGCTTCGTCACCAGCTTCTCGACGGCCGCCGTCGAACTCTCGGCGACGCTGATGCTGATCCAGAGCAATTCGGACGCGCCGATTGCCTACGGTCTCTATGTCTTCATGCAATCGCCGGCCGGTCGCGGTCCGGGCGCAGCCCTCGGCGTCATCGCCGTGATCATGGTCGCGCTCTGCACGCTTCTGTCCCACTACGTCATCGAGCGCCGCCAGAAGGCGCTCGGGACGGCCAAATAATTCGGGAGGAAACAATGACAGTGAACATCAACAGCGCTGCACTCGCCGCAGGTCCGGCCAAGGCCATCAGCATCAGCGACGTCAATCTCTATTACGGCGCGCTGCACGTGCTGAAGGACATCAACCTCGAAATCCAGCCGGGCGAGTTCTTCGCCTTTCTCGGCCCGTCCGGCTGCGGCAAGACCACGCTGTTGCGGCTGATCGCCGGCTTCAACAACGCCCGCCAGGGCAAGGTCGTCATCGGCGGGCAGGACGTGCTCGACATGCCCGCATGGAAGCGCGACATCGGCATGGTCTTCCAGTCCTACGCGCTCTGGCCGCACATGACGGTCGCGGCCAACGTCGCCTTCGGCCTCGAGGAGCGGCGGCTGCCGCGGGCCGAGATCGACCGCCGGGTGAAGGCCGCGCTGGAGCTCGTCGGCCTCAAGCATCTCGCCGACCGCCGGCCGTCGCAGCTTTCCGGCGGCCAGCAGCAGCGCGTGGCGCTTGCCCGCACCATCGCCATCGAGCCGAAGGTGCTTCTGCTCGACGAGCCGCTGTCCAACCTCGACGCCAAGATGCGCGTCGAAGTCCGCCGCGAGCTGCGCGAATTGCAGCAGCGGCTGCAGTTGACGACCATCTTCGTCACTCACGATCAGGAAGAGGCCAACACCGTCTGCGACCGCATCGCCGTCTTCAACGAGGGCAGCATCCAGCAGGTGGGAACGCCGATGGGGCTCTATGAGAAGCCCGCGAACCTGTTCGTCGCCAACTTCCTTGGCACCGCCAACATCCTCGACGGGAAAGTATCCGGCAGCGGCGCTGCCAGAAGCTTCGAGGTGGTCGGCGGCGGCTCCATCCCGATCCCGGCGGGAGCTGATGTGCCCGCCGGCGCCAAGCTCGTCTTCCGGCCGCAATATGCGACGATCGGCAGCCTGGAACCTGGCGCCGTCGCGCTCGAAGGCATCATCGCGCACCGCGAGTTCCTAGGAGCGACGGTGCGCTACGGTGTCCGGATCGGCGCATCGACCGTGTTGATCGATGCGCCCTTCCATTCCGGCGATGCGCTGCTTGAGCCCGGCACCACGACGACGCTCGGCCTCAAGCCGTCGTCTGTGCAATGGCTTGCCCACTGAAGAAAACAGCGCGTCCGCCGGTTTCGGTCGGCGGACGCCAACCCTCCACGTTCAAGCTGCCTTTCGAGTTCCGCATGACAAAAGAACTTCCAAGCCTCATCCTCATCCGCCACGGCGAAACCCAATGGAATGTTGCCGGCCGCCTGCAGGGCCGCAAAGACACGCCACTCACCGCCAACGGCCTTCGCCAGGCGCTTGCCGTCGGCGTCCGACTTGCCGACCGGATCTCCAAAGACGAAACCTTGAATTTCTGGGTGAGCCCGCTCGGCCGCGCCCGCCAGACCGCTTCGATCCTCGCCGACACCTGGTCAATCCCGTTCGATCGCTTCGTCGAAGTGCCTGCCCTGGCGGAACGTTCCTATGGCAGCTGGGAGGGCCTTGCCCATGACGAGATCGAACGTGAACTTGCCGATCAGTACAAGGCGCACAGCGCGGACCCTTTCGACTATTCGATGCCCGGCGGCGAAAGCCGGACGGCGCTTTCAGCGCGCCTTGAATCCTGGCTCGACACGCTCGACTGCGATCGGCCCCACGTCGTCGTCACCCATAGCGGCTGCCTGAGAGCCCTGCGCGGCATCTATGCCGCCGCCTCGCGTGACGAGATTCTTGCCTACCGTGAGCCGCAAACCGCCTCATTCCTGCTGTCTTCGGGCCGCGAGACCATGCTCGACATTCCCGTCAATGTTCTGCGGGCACTTGGCTGCGACGGCGCAGGCCGCACGGTCTGGATCTGACGAGCCGAAGCAATCGCCCTCAAGAAAACGCCGCGCGTGGAGAGCCACGCGCGGCCTGCAAACTCTAGAGCTTGGACGTTATCGCCCAGGCACCATTCCAAAGCGCCGATTAGAAGCTCACCTTGAGCTTGGCGTTGACGCCGTGGTCGGAAACGCCCGACGCGATCTGACCGGTGTAGTTGACGCCGAAGGTTGCCGTGGGCGCGATCTTGAAGTCGATGCCCGCTTCCACGAGGGCCGCATCCCTCGCGATCGGCGCGCCCGCAACGCCAAAGCCCTGTCCGCCGCCAAAGGCAAGCGTCGAGGTCGGCACGACATCGCCGAAGGCATGGCGCCAGCCGACCGTGCCGCTGAGGACTGCCGCCGTCTCGCCGAAGGACACGTCGGTCGAGGTGCGTACGCCGATCGTCGTGAACGTCGTATCGGTGTTGTCGGAGATGCCGGACAGGGCCGCAGCGCCACCCTTTTCGCGGAAACCGTCCGTGTCGAGATTGAGGTAGGCGAGGTTGGCGAAGCCCTCGAAATCGAATTGCCCCGCTGACATTGCATAACTCGCCTCGCCGAAGATCTGGGCAGTACGGGCATCATAGGCGGCCGACAGGCTGTCTTCGAAACCCGGGAACGAAACACCACGCGTGGTCTCGATGCGAGACCAGCTGTAAGTCGCGCCCGCAGTCAGCGACAGCGCGCCGAAGTCACCGCCCGCATAGCCACCGATATGGTAGTTGTCGCTTTCGCCGGACGAGCGCCGGTCGACGACATCGAAGGACGAGTGGCTGTAGCCCCCGAAGAGACCCGCACGCCAGTTGTCGCCGACAAGACTGTCACCGCCGACGAGGAAGCCGACGACGTTGCGCTGGAAGCCTGCAGCATTGCCATTGCCGTCCGCATCGCCCCAGGTGCCGAAGGCCTGGCTCCAGAACGCAAAGCGCTCCGTGTCGGCCGCAACGCTTTCGATGCCGCCCTCGCCATAGGCGAGCACCGGCACCGGCTTGCCGCTGTCGTCGCCGAAGGCGGCGCGGATGCGGTTCGTCGCGGCACTGTTCAAAAGCAGGCCATCCTGGATGAGCATGCCCTTGGTCGAGGCGTGGATTTCGCCCGAGAGCTGGTCGAAGGCGAAACGCGCCTGTGTGCGATCGAGGTTGGTGAGCGCGGTGTAAGCGGTATTGGAGAAGCCAAGGCTTTCGGCACCGGTTGCTGCGGCCCGCTGGTTGGCGGTCGTCGCGACATCGGCAAAGCGGATATCGTTGCGGCTGAGCGTCAGGGTAATGTTGTTGGCGTCGTAACCAAGCGTCGGATCGAGGAAGACGAGGCTCGAGGCCACGTCCGCAAAGGTGCCGGTCACGCCGCCTGAAGCCGTCAGGATGGTATAGCGGGTCTGCGGCGCGTAGCTGCCGTTGGCGGCAAGCGCCAGGACCGAACCACCGTTGAGCGTCGCCTTGCCTGACGCGACGATCTTGTCGCTTTCGCCCTTGGCGTTGGCCTCGACCTGATAGGTCGAGCCCTTGGCAAAGGTGATGTCGCCGGCAACATTGAGTGTGCCGATCGAATTACCGGGTGCAATGACACCGCCGTCTGCGACCGTCAGGCTGCCGAACTTGCCGACGCCGCCGATCGCACCGCCATTCTCGATCGTGAGGCCCGAAGACGAGGCGATCGAACCCTGGACCGAGAGCAAGCCGGACTTGACGACTGTCGCGCCGGTATAGGTGTTGTCGCCATTGAGCACGAGCGCGCCGGCGCCGAGTTTCGTCAGACCGCCGTTACCGCTGATGGCCTTGTTGACGGCGACGACGTTTGCCGCATCGGCCACGTCGAGCGAACCGCCGCCCGCTTCGAGCACGATGTCGCGGTTGATCTGGTGCATGTCACGGCCGGCGATACGCAGCGCGCCGCCGTCGAGCCTGAGCTTTGCCGCAGCACTGCCAAGAGCTGCGTCCTCTTCGACCACCACGGTGCCGTTGTCGGTCACCAGCGTCTCGCCGATGAAGGAATGGTCGTCGATGCAGTAGTCGCGGATTGCCTGCTGGAAGCGGGAATCGGTGCTCTTGCAATCAAGCAGCGTCTTCTTTTCCTGCTCCGTGAGGCCGGCGAGGATCGGCAGGCCGTTCTCGTCGGCGATCTGGCCGAGATAGACGTCGTTGCGCATGTTGTTGCGGCTGAGGCTAAACACCCCGCCCTTCTCGGCGAAGGTCGAGGCGTCGTCGCCCCAGACGATCCGGGTCTTGGCTGTGGACGTCGCGGGATCGGTGTAGTTCTGAAGCACCGGACCGACCCAGCGCACGGTGTGAGCCACCGGCTCGTGGTCGGAAAGCGGCGTCTTAGAGCCATCGGGATTGGTCACGTAGCTGACATCGGTGATGACGCCGGAATAGGGATCCTTCGGATCGTCGTTGAGCGTCCACCATTTGCCGAAGGGGCGCGAGGCCAGGAAATGGTCGATCTTCACCCGGTGCCAGCTCGCCCAGGTGTTGGTGGCGTCCTCGCCGTGCGACGGCCAGGTGACGCTGCCGTCGTTCAAGGCATGGGGAGAAAACTGCTCGCGCTCGTTCGGAAGCTGCAAGAGCTGGAACTGCTTCTTGAGGATGTTCATCGTCTGCGGCAGGTTGCCGGCAACCGGATACATCTCGTCGGCAAAGAGGCCTGTTGGGACCGTCGAGGCGTTGATCGCAGCAGAGCTCTTGCCCTTCCACTCAGCAATATAGGCATCGAGCTTCTGCTGGTCCTTGGCATAGTCACGCAGCAAGCTCATGTAGAAGCTGTTGCTCGGGTTCTTGACATAGGTCTTCAGCAGTAGCTCCTGCTGGCTCACCGAATGCAGGCCGCGCTCGGAGACGTCGCCGGCATTGAAGTCACCGGTCAAGATAATCGGCCGCGTCTCGGACTTGGCCCATTGATTGATGCCCTTTGCCTCGCTGATGCGGGTCGTCGGCGGATCGTAGTAGTTGAGATGCGTGGTGCCCACGACCACCTGCGGCTTGCTGACGGTCGGATCGACCACCGTGTAGGTCACGGTGTCGCCGAGCGTGCTGGCGCCGAAGGTGCCAGGCAGGCGCGAGAACACGCCGGTGTCGCTGTCCTGGCGCGTGGCAAAGGTGCCGAGGCCCGCATTCTTCAGAATGCCCGGAATGTCACGCGCGTAGGTGCTGTTGGCGCGGAACTCCTGGAAGGTCAGGATGTCGTAGTTCCCCTTGATGAAGAAGTCCGCCATGACGCTCGGATTGGCCTTGAACCGGTCGAGCCAGGTATTCAGCGTCAGGATCTTCATGCTGTCGTCGGCGGCGCGCGCCTCGGCTGCCGAAAGCGTCAGGCTCGTTCCGCACAGAAGGATCGCCGTCGTCAGGCGAAGCGGTTGCGTGAGGCGCGCAAGTGTCCGCACCCCGCGGAAGCTGTGTCCACGTAGTCTCATGATGTTGCTCCAATGTCGCGATGCGAACACGCCCCGTCACAAGACCTTCATGGCGATGGTGTTGATGAGCGGAAGAGTTCGATGAAATGTACGATTTCAGACACTAAGTGAGTCAAATGTCAGTTTTACAACATTTTATCGGGCGCCATAAAAATTCACGTGGCGGCGGCGCTTCTGCGATTTTCTTGGAGATCGACGCAGGCGCTATGTTAGCAAGGCGTGCCTGGGGGAATGAGATGAGGGCAATGGACGACGACCGAGAAGCCGCGACGGGAGACAAGAAGACACGCCGACAAGCGCAGCTTCTCGCGCATCTCCACGACAACCACTACATTTCGATCGAAGAGATCACCGAGATGTTCGGCGTAACGACGCAGACGGCGCGCCGCGACATCATGGCACTGGAGCAGGAAGGAAAGGTACGTCGCCTGCACGGCGGCGCGACGATCGCCACGCCCGTAGACCCGGCCATCTATCGACAGCGGCGCGTCGACAACGCAGCGCTCAAAGAACGCATCGGGCAACTGACGGCCGATCTTGTTGCCGATGGCGCGGCCGTCTTCCTCGACACCGGCACGACCTGCGAGGCCGTCGCCCGCGGCCTGCTGAGGCGTCGCGATCTGCGCGTCGTCACCTACAGCCTGCGCGTCGCGACCACGCTCAGCGAAAGCAGCAATTTCGCCGTTGCCGTGCCCGGCGGCTTCGTGCGGCAGGTGGATGGCGGCGTGTTTCGCGAGGAGACCGCCGACTATATCCGCAAGTTCAAGTTCGACGTCGCCATCATTTCGGTCAGCGGCATCGACCAGGACGGCGACATCGGCGACGACGATCATGCCGAAGTCGCCGCCGTCTCGGCCGCCATGCGGCAGGCCGAACGCGTGATCCTTGCGGTGGACAGTAGCAAGTTCGACCGGCGCGCGCTGGTGCGCCTTGCCTCGCTCGCCGATATCGACGCGCTTGTCACCGATGAATTGCCGAACGAACGGCTCGTCGCCCTTTTGCGGGAACACGGCGTCAGCATCCATTGCTAACCGCGCGACGCGGGCCTCCCGAATGAAGTGCTTGCGAGATTTTCAGACAGGGGGCTTGAAACCCATGCCAAGACCACACACATAGGCCTCAACAGATTGCCCGTGGAGCTTCACGGATAACCCAAGGCTCCGGGCACGGCTCGCGCGAAAACCCTGACCACGGATGTACTGGCAGAGTGACGCAGCGAACTGGAAAAGGTCGGCATTCGCCGGCCTTTTTGTTTTTCACCGTCTTGTCCAACCAGCCAGCCGCTGAGGTGCTTCTCCTACCAGCGAACCGCCCAACGGGCACCGATCGCCCCGAGCAGCGCCAGGCCGAGGATCGCAATCGTGTACCAGGTCGCGACGAACAGCGGCGAATCGTCGGGGCAGTGCGCGGCATAGAAGGTCGCAGCAATGCCGCCCGCGGCAAGCCCGGCCAGCGCACCGGAAAGCGACGGGCGCGAGGGTGCGCCATGGCGCAAGGTCAGCAGGAAAAGCGCAAGCGGTGCCAACCCGATCAGCGGTATGAACGTCAGGCAGAGCACGCTGTTCGTCCCGATCAGCTTCGTGCCCCAAGCGTCGGAAGGCAGGGCGATGAGCTCGAGCACGACACCGGCGACCACCAGTGCCGGCGCCACGCAAAGATAGGGCATCATCCGGCGCAACTCGGCTTCGGGCCAGGCGGCGACACGCATGGCCGCAAAGGCGGCCACTGCCAGAGCAAGGGTGACAACGAACTTGAAGAGGAAGCGCACGGTCTCGACCGCCGTTGCGATGTCCGGCCGCGGCCCGAGCATAATGAAGAAGACAACGCCAGCGAGCACGAGTGCCCCCAGTGCCGCGCCCTTCCAGGCCGTATTCATCGGCAACCCGGACCGGCGGGTGTCTGCAGCAAGTGCCTTGATCAGGTCGTTCGTATCCATCGTCAGTCTCGTCCAAATCGGCGGGCGATTGCCGCAAGGCCGCGGTGAAGCGCCACGCGAACCGCCGTCTCGTTCATATCCAGCCGCTTCGCAGTCTCCGCCACCGAGCAACCGTCGATCGAGATCGCGTTGACGACGGACCGCTGGCCCGGCGCAAGACCTTCAAGCGCCCGGCCGATTTCCCAATCGCGGGCCTGCTCGGTTTCCGGGCTCGCGAGCGTTTCCTCAAACGCTTCGATGCCAACTGTCGGGCGACGGGCCTGTCGCCTGACGGCATCGACGAATTTATGCCTGGCGATTGCATGGAGCCAGGGGACTACAGGCGCATCGTCGCGCCACGTGTGGCGCTTGACGTGCACGGCGAGCAACGCTTCCTGCACGACGTCTTCGGCGTCAATGCCGCCGCCCACCGTCCAGCGCCGCGCCCAGCCGCGGATCAGCAGTGCTGCGTCGCGCAGGAAGTCGCCATAGGCCTTCTCGTCGCCGGCAACGGCGCCGCGCAGGAGCCTTGCGAGATGTTCGTCGTCCGCGCCGCTCACCCGCGCCTTTCCTCCCCATTCGCCGATCGCAAGCGTTTGTTACACGCTCATCGCAAAAATCGCACGGCCTGTTTGCTCGAACGGGCTGACATGATCGTGACCGCTCGCGAAGACATCACGAAAGCGTGTTGCGATCGTTATGTAACGCTTGCTGTCGCCGTGACGAAAGACCCGATGTGCGACCGAGATGGGACGCACGGGATGAGTTCAACACGGAGATATTATGATGTCCATGAAGTCCACGATCAGCAGCGCAATGCTGGCAAGCGCAGTCGCTGCCGCCCTGTCGTCGCTCGCCGTTGCGGGCCCGCTCACCGAAGCACAGGTCAAAAGCGCGATGGATGCGGGCAAGGAGAAATGCTTCGGCGTCGCCCTCAAGGGCCACAACGATTGCGCAGCCGGCCCGGGCACGACGTGCCAGGCCACATCCACCGTCGACTATCAGGGCAATGCCTGGAAGTTCGTCGATGGCGGCACCTGCACCACGATGAAGCTGCCCGACGGCCGCATGGGCTCGCCGGAAGCGCTTTCCCGCGACATGCCGTCCTAATCCACGAGCACGCGGAACGGAATGCGCGGCAAACGCGCGCCGTTCCGCAAGGACTTCCTGTCAAATGGTGGCGGGCCAGGGCGTGCCCGCCACCAACACCACAGCAACGGAAACGGGATTGGCAATGCGCACTTCAACGGATCACGGCAGCCGGCTTGCCTTGGTGAGCAACCGCCTGCCGAAACACGAAATCGCGGGGCTGGCGGGCACCAGCCTCAAGCACCAGCACCTGCCGGCAATCCTCGCTGACGACGCACCCGGCGGGTTCTTCGAGGTTCATGCGGAAAACTACATGGGTGCGGGTGGCCCGCCGCATGCGGCACTCGCCCGCATCCGCGAGGATTTCCCGGTCTCGCTGCACGGCGTCTGTATGTCGATCGGCGGACCGCAGGCCCTCGACAAGGCGCATCTCGCCCGGTTCAAGGCTCTGGTCGAGCGCTATGAACCGGCACTCGTCTCCGAGCATCTCGCCTGGTCTACCCACGAAACCACCTACTACAACGACCTCCTGCCGCTGCCCTACACGGAAGCGACAGTCGCCCGCGTTGCCGATCATATCGACCAGGTCCAGGAAGCGATCGGCCGCCAGCTGCTGCTCGAAAACCCCTCGACCTACGTCACTTTCCCACAATCGACGATCAGCGAGACGGCGTTCATCCGTGAACTGGTGAAACGCACCGGCTGCGGACTGCTGCTCGACGTCAACAACGTATTTGTTTCCGCCACCAACCAGGGCTATTCGGCCCTCGCCTATCTCAGCGACTTCCCGCTGGCCGATGTCGGCGAGGTCCATCTTGCCGGCCATGCCGAGCAGCAAGACGACGAGGGCGAGTTGCTTCTGATCGACAGCCATGACGGACCCGTCGCCGACGCCGTGTGGAAACTCTACGAATTGGTCATTGCGCGCGCGGGTCCGATCCCGACGCTGATCGAATGGGACAGCGCCATTCCCGACTGGCCGGTGCTGAAGCGGGAGGCGACGGCCGCCCAGGCGATCCTCGACCGCCATGCTCGCGCGGCCTCACGGGAGAATATCCGTGCAAGCGCCTGACAGGACACCCGCAGCGCTTGCCGATACCGCGGGCAGCTATGCCGCCGGCTTCGTACCGCCGCTGCTCGACCCGGAACACCTGACGCCTTCACTTGTTTCCGGCCCAAACGGCAAGGCGGCCGTCAAGCGCTTCAACGTCTACCGCAACAACGTCACCGCCAGCCTGATCGAGGCGCTGGCGGCGACGTTTCCGGCGACGATGCGCATCACCGGCGAAACCTTCTTTCGCGCCATGGCCCGATTTCATGTGCGCGAAACGCCGCCGACCTCGCCGCTGCTATTCGAATATGGCCAGGACTTTCCCGACTTCATCGCCCGCTACGAGCACGCGCAGTCCATGCCCTGGCTTGCGGATGTGGCGCGGATCGAGCGCGCTTGGCTCGATGCCTATCATGCCGCTGATGCACCGGCGCTGGCGCCCGATGCCCTCGCGTCGGTTCCGCCGGACCGGCTTGGCGACGCGATCTTCGAGGGTCACCCGGCCGCCTTGATTGTCCGTTCCGACTATCCCGCCGTGACGATCTTTGCCGTCAACCGGGCAAGCGGACCGGTTGGCCGGATCGAGACGTCTGCGCCGGAAAGCGGCCTGATCACCCGCCCCGAACTGGAGATTGCCGTCCGCCACCTGACGCCGGGCGCCGATATCCTTCTGTCGCGGTTGCTGGCGGGCGCGCCCCTGGCGGTCGCGGCAACCGAAGCTGCAAACCACGACCCGACGCTCGACCTTGCCGCCGTCATCGCGACGGCGCTCGACGCCGGCGCCTTCACCGCCATCCATCACGGAGGATGAACCATGATGTCCGCATCCAGCTCCCAAAACAGTGTCAATTCAACCGATCTGTCGCACTGGACCCGCCGGGCCAATCGGGCGGTTGGCGCACTTGCGCCTCTCTGGCTCGCCCAGCTCGCCCTGCGCTTCGGCTTGGCCGTCCCGTTCTTCCGATCCGGCATGAGCAAGTGGGATGGCTTCCTGCAGTTGAACGACGTGGCGGTCCTGCTCTTCAGTTCGGAATTCAAGCTGCACCTGCCCGGCGGCCCCTACCCCTATCCTGCACCAGGGATCATGGCCTTTGCGGCCGGCTCTGCCGAGATCCTGCTGCCGATCCTCTTGGTGTTTGGCCTCGCGACGCGTTTTGCCGGCCTCGGCCTGCTCGTCATGACCATCGTCGTGCAACTGACCGTGCCTGACGGCTGGCCGATCCATATTACCTGGGCAGCGATGGCCCTTGGCATCATGGCCTCCGGCCCCGGCAAGCTGTCGCTCGACCATTTGCTGTGCGCCTGGAGCGGTGGATCTCACAAGCGTTGAAACTGCGCGCGGGCGCCTGCCGTCAACGCAGTCGCCCGCCCTCAATTGGGTCGCAGCCTGACCGGCGTATTGACGATGAGATTGGTCCAGTCGTCGATGAAGCGGGAGCGCTGCAGCCGATCCTGGGCGGCTAGCAGCGCCGGGCCGATGCGGATCGGTCGGCCGATGCCGGACTCGACCAGCTTTGCTGGGCCGTCAACGTCGGCAGGCACAGCGCCATCGTGCGAAAAGAAGAATGCCTTTTGCCGGGCCACCTTCTGGCCTCTCACGGACAACAGATAGTCGAGAAAGCGGCCTGCAAGGTCTTGCCGCTTTGCGCCGACGGGAATGAGCGCGCCGCGGCTGAGGATCAGGGTGTAGTCGCGCGGCAGCACGATCCGGAGCTTGTCGTTGCGGCGCGAGGCGGCATAGGCGTAGGAGCCGAGGATGTTGTAGCCGATGAAGACGTTGCCGCTGTCGAGTTCCGACAGCACCGCATTGTTGCAACAGCGAAGCACGGCGTTCGCACGGCTGAGGCTTTCGAGCAGCCGGCCATAGGTGGTCGAGGCCTGCTGCGCGTCGAGGAAGGCGAGCAGGTAGCCGATGCCGGATTGCCGGAGATCGTAGGTGCCGATGCGGCCACGATAATAGTCCGGCTTGAAGCGCAGGAGATCCGTCAGCTCGCCATGGGTGTGCGGGACATCCTCCGGCGGCACGAAATCCTTGTGATAGACCATGACCGACGGCTCGAAGGTGAAGCCGAAGACCTCGTCGCGCCAGTTCGCCCAGGCCGGAACGCCCCGGGTTTCCGCCGACACATGCGCCAGCGCACAGCCATCATTGGCAAGTTTGACCAGTTGGTCGACGGACGACGACAGCAGGATATCGCCGAAAGGCTGCTTGAGCCGGCAGGCGATATCGGCATCGCGATAGAGGTCGTTGGTGACGTAGTCGGTGTAGTCGATGGCGACGTCTCTTACCGTCGCCTGAAAATCGCGGATCAGCGGCTCCATCGCCTCGACATCCGTCGCGCCATTAATGACGAGGCGCCCGCGTTCGGCATCGAGCGCTGGAAAGAACGTGCGTGTTCCTTCGACGGCGCCAGCCGTGGTGGTCAATGCGAGAACCCCAGCGCAAGCCAGCGGCACGATCTTCGGCCAGATCATCGCTCACTCTCCTGATAGAGCGGGATATCGAGAATGACGGCAAAGTCATGCTCGGCTTTTTCGCGAAACCGGATTGTGCCGCGATGGGCCGCGGCCACTTCTGCCGCGATTGCGAAACCGAGCCCCATGCTTCCCTCTCCCACTTTCGAACTGACGAAGCGCGCAGTGACCGCCGGCCATTCGCTCTGCGGAATGCCCGGGCCGTCATCGGCGACCTCCACCAGTACCCGCCTGCCCGAACGCTCGACCCGCACAGCCAAGCGCTGAACGGCGCCATGCTGCAGGGCATTGTCGATGATGTTGGCGATGGCCTCGCGCAGGCTGACCGCGTCGCCAAGCACGATCGCCGGTGCAGCACAGCCCTCGAAGGAGACGACGACATCCGGATCGACGGTGACCGGCACCGTTGCCCGGAACGCCTTGCGGGCGATGTCACCGAGGTCGACGGGCTTGAAGCGCACGGAGTCGGAACGGTGGATGACCATGGCATGATTGAGAAGCTGGTTGGTAAGCCGCGCGAGTTGCTTCACGCGCTCCCGCACCCGCCCGAGACGCCGCTTGCGATCCGCGTCGAGGTCGTCGTCATCGAGCATGTCTACCTGCGCCGTCAATGCCGTCAACGGCGTGCGGATCTGGTGGGCGGCGTCAGCGATGAAGCGCTGCAGCAGCGACACGCGTTCCTCAAGGCGACCCATAAAATGGTTGATGGAGCCGACGAAAGGTTTCAGCTCGCGCGGCATGTCGACTTCGACAGGCGTCAGGTCCTGCGGGTCGCGGGCGTTGAGCGTGGAGGCGAGCCTGCCGACGGGCAGCAGTGAATAGCGGATCGCAAGCACGGTGCCGGCAAGAGCCAGAATGCTCATGATGCCGACGAGGATCATGGCGCGCGTCGTCAACTCGCCCGCAAGCGCGCGGCGCGCCTCGGTCGTCTGCGCCATCACCACATAGGCCCAACCCGAGAAGGACGGATCCGACAGCGCCCGCGATACGATGACCATACGCACCGGCACGTCGCGATAGTTGGCCGATAGAAATATTGGCGCTGGCCGGGCGGATGACAGATTGATACCGGGATCGAGATCGTCATAGCCCGTCAGGGTTTTGCCATCCGGACCGACCACCCGATAGAAGATGCGGTCGCGTTCGGCGAGCCCCAGCAGTTCGAAGGCCGAAGACGGCAGGGTCACGGCGAGATTGCCGGCGTCCACGGTCATGTTGGCGGTGATCTGGATCGCCGCCCCGAGCAGCAGCCGGTCATAGGCATCGTCGGCGGCGGCACGGGCGTAGTACCAGGCGGCCGTCGCCAGCAATGCGGCACCGCCGCAAAGCACCAGCGCCACGCGCAGCACGAGGCGCGAGAACAATGAGGTTTCACGCCGCATCATCTGCCACCAGTTGATAGCCGAGGCCGCGGATGGTGACGATGCGCACTGAGGATCCCTCGATCTTCTTGCGCAGGCGGCCGACATAGAGCTCGACTGCGTTCTGGTTCGCACCGTCGTCAAAGCCGAAGAGCCGGTCGAGCAGTTCGTCCTTGCTGAACACCCGGCCCGGACGCGCGGCCAGCACCTCGAGCAGCGTGATCTCGCGGCGCTTCAGCTGGACCTCGCGGTTGCCGACTCGCACCGAGCGGCTGTTGCGGTCGAGAACGAGATCGCCGCAGCGGATGAGGTTGGTCGGTTCACCCTGGCTGCGGCGCAAAAGCACGCGCGTGCGGGCTTCCAGCTCGCGGAAGTCGAAGGGCTTGACCAGATAGTCGTCGGCGCCGAGATCGAGCGCACCGACGCGATCCTCGATCTCCGAGCGCGCCGTCAGCACCAGCACCGGCGTCGTCTTTTTCCGGGCGCGCAGATGACGCAGAATCTCGAACCCGTCGAGCCCCGGCAACATCACGTCGAGGATCACGAGATCATAGTCTGTAAATTCGAGTATGTCGGCAGCGGCTTGCCCGTCCGTTTGCCAATCGACGGTGTGCCCGACCTTTTCCAGTCGCCGGCTGATTGCCTCCCCGACATCCCTCGTGTCCTCCACCAGAAAGATGCGCATGGGCAAGCAGTGACATGGAAGATTTCGCCGATCA
>NZ_DASYHB010000145.1:0-77764 GCF_035999185.1 Ensifer sp.
GCTTGTAGCCGGTCGTGTTGATGTTCGCGATGTTGTTCGCGATCACTTCCAGGTTCAGCTGCTGGGCGTTCATGCCGGTGGCGGCGATGGAAAGGGCCTTCATGTCTCGTTCCTTCAGATCTGCATGCGCGCGATTTCGAGATAGGCGGTGACCACCTTGTCGCGGATCGCGATCGCGGTCTGCAGCGATTGCTCGGCGTTCATGACCGAATCGACGACCTCGCGGGTGTTTGCCTGACCGCGGATGCCGTCGAGCGACGCGCCCTCGGCCTTCTTCATTGCATTGATGGTGTCGGTCGCCATGTCGCCGAGAACCGAAGCGAAGCTTTGCCCCTGCGGCACGCCCGGGGTCGCTGCAAGCGAACCAAAGACCGACGAGGACGAAGACGAGGCACGTGTGCCATCCGTCTCTTTCGTGACGGAGAATGCTCCGAGGGATTTAACTGCATCGATCATTATTGCGAGGCTCTCAACAGGTCGATTGTCTGGGAAATCAGGTCGCGGGACTGCTTGATGGTCTGGAGGTTGGCCTCATAGGCGCGGTTGGCTTCGCGCATGTCGGCCATCTCCACCAGGATGTTGACGTTCGGCAACTTGACCATGCCCTTTTCGTCGGCGGCCGGATTGCCCGGATCGAACTCGATGTTGAAATCCGAATCGTCCGTGCCTTGCCGCTCGATCTCGACCAGCGAGGCGCCGCTTGCGCGATCGACTTCGGCGGCAAAGCTGATGGTCTTGCGGCGATAGGGATCGGCGCCCGGCACGTCGCCGGTGGAGCGGGCGTTGGCGATGTTTTCGGAGACGACGCGCAAGCGGGTCGATTCCGCCTGCAGGCCGGAGGCCGATACCTTGAGGGCCGAGGTCAATGGATCCATGGTTCTTACTTCCGTACCGTCATCAGCATCATTCGGTGAAAGGCTTTCACGAGACCGGCGCTGAGCTCGTAATCGCGCTTGATCTCGCCGGTCTTCATCATTTCCTGCTCGATCGCGACGGTGTTGCCCGACTGCTGGATCTGCACGCCGTCGACCATGCCGACTTCGGCCACCTGGGAGGCTGCAAAGCTGTCGGTGAAATGCGCCTTATTGGTCGCCGCCATCTGGAAACCGCTGTCCTGCAGAACGCTTTCGAACGGCTTGACGTCCTTGGCCTTGTAGTGCGGCGTGCTCGCATTGGCGATGTTGCCGGCCACCACGTTCTGGCGAACGGTCAGCCATTGCGCTTGCCTGGACGCCAGTTCGAAAAGCTGAATCGGTTGCATCAAAAGCTCCATGCTTGGTGATGCGAACCTAGGCCGGTAATCTTGCGTGGGACTTTCGTCGGAAGCGCGTCGCCCGAGAACGCGGACTGGGGCGCACGGGGCTAAAGGCAAACGCAGAATGCCGCGCACTCGTAGCGAAGGCGCGGTGAAAAGCGGTCAGGCGTCCCGGGTCAGTTGGCCCGATAGACTTCTCCGGACGAAGTAATCATCACCCAATCGCCATCGCGCTGTTCGAGTGTGGCGAGACGGCTGTTGTCGGGCAAGATCGAGCCGATGCGCACGATATACATGCCGTGCGTGTCTTCAATGAGCGCGCGGCCGTTGGCGACGTGCATCAGCTTGAAGCCCGATTTGCCGGGAAAGGGCTGCGACAGCCCCTCTTCCGAAGCGGCGCCTTCGGGACCCGGACCGCCACCAATGCCAGGCACCGTTGCAGTGGTCAGCTGGTCGATCGCGGCCATCGTCTCGCCATCCGCATCGGGCATGGCCAGCGGCGAGACAGAGACGACGTTGCGCGCCGCACCCTCGGGCAGGTTGCGGGTCGAGCCCTGCCACAGCGGCGGCATGGTGAACTTGTCCTGGTGGAAGAAGGCATACCAGGGAAAGAAGGTCGCGAACGCGGCAAGGGCGACGCCGGTCGCGGCCAGGAACTTGTCGGTCATCGGCATGCGGCTTCGCTTGCGCTGATGCACCGTTTCGTCCGCATCGTAGTCGGTCAACGCCATTACCTCGCTCTCGCACCCGGCTGATTGCCCATCGCCGCCGCCTTCAACGCGTTGGCGAGGTCGCCAAAGGCGTCCTGTGCCGGGCGCTCACCGGCCGTTTGCGTCAACACGTCGTAGATGACCGGCACCTGCTTGATCGCCATGTCGAGGTCCGGATCGCCGCCGGGGCGATAGCCGCCGATCAGGCGAAGGTCGCGGGTTTCTTCGAAGCGGTGGATCAGCGCCTTCAGCCGCGACACCAACTTCTCCTGATCCGGCGTCCAGGCCTTGCGCGCCAGGCGCGAGATCGAGGCGAGCGGATTGATCGGCGGGTAACGCCCTTCCTCGGCGAGGCTGCGCTCGAGAACGATGTGACCGTCCAGAATACCGCGGGTGCTGTCGGCGATCGGATCGTTGTGATTGTCGCCGTCGACGAGAATGGAAATAATCGCCGTGATCGTGCCTGCGCCTTCAGTGCCGGGGCCGGCACGCTCCAAAAGACGCGGCAGTTCGGTGAAGACCGAGGCCGGATAGCCGCGCGCAATCGGCGGCTCGCCGGAGGCGGTCGCAACTTCACGGATCGCATGGGCGAAACGGGTGACACTGTCGACGATCAGGAGCACGTTGTCGCCGTTGTCGCGGTAGTGCTCGGCGATCGTGACGGCAGTCAGCGGCGCCATCTTGCGCAGCATTGGACTTTCATCGCTGGTCGCCACGACCGCGACGGACTTAGCAAGGTTGTCGCCGAGCGTGTCCTCGATGAATTCGCGCACTTCGCGACCACGTTCGCCGACAAGCGCGATCACCACCTTATCGAAGGCATCGGCACGCGCCAGCATCGAAAGCAGGGTCGATTTGCCGACGCCGGAGCCTGCGAAAATGCCAAGGCGCTGGCCGAGGCAGAGGGGCGAAAAGATGTCGATCGCTCTGACGCCAGTGAGGAACCCCTTCTCGACCCGCTTGCGGGTCATCGACGGTGGCGCCGTGTTGGAGATCGAGCGGCGCGTGTCGCCCTGCGGCAGCGGGCCCAGACCATCAATCGGTTCGCCAAGCGCATTGATGGCGCGGCCACACCATTCATCGGTCGGTGCGACGCGGAAGGCACCCTTGCGGATGACCGTATCGTGGATGCCGATCGGGTCACCCGGCTCGATCGGGCAGACGACCACCCGCTCCGGCTCGACCCGCACGACTTCGCCCAGATGGGTCCCGGTGACGCTCTTGTGCGCAACGAAATCGCCGAGCCGCACATGCCGCGACAGCCCCGTCACCGTGTAGTGACCAGGCGAAATCGTCTGCACGTGCCCGCCGGGCGCGATCGAGAATTCGGGTTTGGCATAGCGCTCGACCAGGCCGGCCAGTGCCGCCAGAGCTGTCGATCCCGTACTTGATTTCAGACCTTCGCTTTGCATGCCGATGTCCGTCAGAGATTAGCGGGCGCCGCCGAGGGTCTTGATCGCTTCCTCGAGCGAACCCTCACCGTCGCGCAGCAGCGCGGTGATGTTGTCGAAAGCGCGGGTGACCATGATCAGCTGCGACATTTCCTGGACAGCATTGACATTGGACTCCTCGACGAAGCCCTGCATCACGCCCACGTCAAAACGGTCAACCACAGGCTCGGCCTGTGCGGCCGGCTGCACGGCGCTATTGTCGAGGCGCATGAAGCCCTTGCTGAAATCGGCCTCATAGAGACCGAGCGAGGCGACGGCGACGCCGCCCTGATGGAGCGCACCATCGGCGCCGACGGTGATCTCGCCGCCATTGCCGTTGAGCTGGATCGGCGCGCCGCCGGCATCAAGCACCGGATAGCCGCGGATTGTGACGAGGTCGCCGGTATCCGTGAGGGTGAACCGTCCGTCACGCGTCAGCGCCGGTCCGGAGGGCGTCTCGATCTGGAACCAGGCGTCGCCCTTGATGGCGAAGTCGAGCGCCGAGCCGGTGCGCGACAGCGAACCGTTGCTGGTATTCAGGAACTCCTCGCCCTTGCTGACATAGGCAACCTTCACCGGCTTGGTGTCGCCGAGCATCTGGTTGAACTTCACCTCGGTGCCGCGAAAGCCAACGGTGTTGGAGTTCGCAATGTTGTCGGCGAGTGTGTTGAGGCGCTTCTCAAGGGCCATCTGCGACGAAATCGCGACGTATAGACCGGTTTGCACGTTCAGTTTCCCCCGAGTTTCAGGCTGTTGATGGACAGGAGAAGATCGGAAGAAATGCCGTAGCCGCTCGATGAGCCGAAGACCGCGAGCGGATCGTAACCGTCCGTTGAATTTTTGACTTCCCAGAGTGCTGTGAACCGGTCGAGAAACTCGGTCACCTTGGTCGGATCCTGGAAGTCCTTGAAATCGAGCGCCTGTTCGTAGGCTTCGGCCTGCCGATCGACATTGGTCGCCGCGAATTCGTCCGGCAGCTGCAGTGTCGTTCGCACCACCTGGGCCAGCGCCTCGTCGGCGATGATGGCATAGCCGCTGTTGATTGTCGGCGCCATGCGCGAGAAGTAAAGCGCGAGGCGCACGCCGGCATTTTCCTCGCCGGCGTCCTGCTCCAGCGTCTGGCGGGCATACTTGTCGGCGACGCCCTTCTGCGCCCGGTCGAACGAGGTCGCAGCTGCGCCATGGGCGGCGAAGTTCAGCGATTCGACGAGCTGTTTGTAACGATTGTCCGTCAGCTTGTTGGCAAAGGCGTCTTCCTTGTCGACGCCTTCCGTCAGCGCCTTGCGGATAAACGCCTTGGCATAGGTCATCTCTTCCAGACCATGTGCCTTCATCGCGTAATTGTAGAGCCTGTTATCGGCAAAGAAGTCGTCGATCGATTTCACGTCGCCGATCTTCGACAGATAATATTCCGTCTCGCGCGCCACGTCGGGCTGCTCGGCAACGCGGGCGAGCGACTTCGTCAAGTCGGCCGTTATCAGCTTGTAGCTCGTATAGGTCGTGGTCACGATCGGTTCGCCCCTGCCGCAATAAGACAGGCAGACCATGAGCCTGCCCTAACAAATCCTGACCGGAGAGCCTTGCGCGAACCTGTTCCGACGTTGCGCGCCATTGCGGGTACCGGCCAGCCTCACGCAAGGCTGAAACCGTATCCCGTTAGCGGAAAATAAGATCGCGGCAGGTATCGAAAATGAATATCATCATCGGGCTTCTTGTGACGTTCGGCTGTATCCTCGGCGGCTATCTGGCGATGGGCGGCCATATGGAAGTCCTCAACCAGCCCTTCGAGCTGCTGATCATCGGCGGCGCCGGCATCGGCGGCTTTATCATGGCCAATTCGATGAAGGTGGTGAAGGATACCGGCAAGGCGCTCGGCGAAGCCTTTCGCCACAAGGTGCCGAAGGAACGCGAATATCTCGACACGCTTGGCGTTCTCTATTCGCTGATGCGGGATTTGCGCACCAAGTCGCGCAACGAGATCGAAAGCCACATCGACAACCCCGAGGAATCCACGATCTTCCAGTCGGCGCCGACGGTTCTGAAAAACAAGGAACTGACGGCTTTCATCTGCGACTACGTGCGCCTGATCATCATCGGCAACGCCCGCTCGCACGAGATCGAAGCGCTGATGGACGAGGAAATCCAGACCATCACCCATGACAAGATGAAGTGCTACCACGCGCTGACCACCATGGGCGACGCCTTCCCGGCGATCGGCATCGTCGCGGCCGTTCTCGGCGTTATCAAGGCGATGGGCGCCATCAGCGAAGCGCCGGAAGTTCTCGGCGCCAAGATTGCCGCCGCTCTGGTCGGCACGCTGCTCGGCGTGTTCCTGTCCTATTCGATCGTTGCGCCGCTGGTCGCCAACGTCAAATCGGTGCGTGAAAAGCAGAACCGGCTCTACATCATCGTCAAGCAGACGCTGCTTGCCTACATGAACGGCTCGGTGCCGCAGGTTGCGCTCGAATACGGCCGCAAGACCATCTCGGCCTATGAGCGTCCGTCGATCGACGCGGTCGAGCAGGAAATGATGAACCCCGGCGGCGGCGGCGAAAGCAAGGCGGCTTGATCCCATGAATTCCGCGACATCCAACGTTCACGCATTCGACAGAAAACTCCTGGCGCGCATGACCGGCGCACTCGGTGACGACAAGGTCATCGGCCGGCTGGCACTCGAACTTGGCCAGGTCTTCGGCGAATTCCTGCCCGACATGTGCCGGGCGGAAACGGGTCTCGAGATCGCCATCGGTTATGCCGGCTACAGGACGGGGCTTCGCCGCGACCTGATCGCCGCTCTCGGCACGGGCGTGCTCGTCAGCGACGTTTCCCTGCGCAACTGGTGCCCGGATTTCCAGATCGGTTGCGACAGCCCGATCATCATCACTCTGGTCGAGGCCCTGCTTGGGGCCGAACCCGCCGGCATCGAGGAACCACAGCCGCGCTCGCTGTCTCAGATCGAGATCGACGTCGCGGTGCCGCTCTTCGAGAAGATTGCCGACGTCTTGCGCACGGCCGTCAATGCGCCCGGTGGTTTCGAAGCGGTCGTCGAACGTCCGCTCAACAGCACGGCACGTCCGAAACCCGATCCGACGATCGAGGACGTCCATGCCGGCGCCATCGACATGACGATCGGCTTCGGCCCGGTCCTGTCCACGTTCTCGATCATCATTCCGCAGAGCGTGCTCTTGAAGACCACGATCGTCTTCCCCAAAGGCAGCGGCCAGCAGCGCAAGTCCAAAGCCGAATGGACCGAACAGCTTGAGGAGCAGGTTCGCCGCTCGGCGGTGACGATCGAGGCCAGGATCCGGCTCGAAAGCCTGACGCTCGACACGATCAGCCGCCTCCAGCCAGGCGACGTCATTGCCTTCCACGACACCCAGGACGTGCGCGTCGACGTCAACGCCAATGGCCGCGACCTCTATGTCTGCGAATTCGGGCGTTCCGGGGCGAAATACACGGTTCGGGTCAAGGATACCCACGGCTCCGAGCAGGATATCCTTCGCCACATCATGAGTTAAATCGGCCTGCCGCTCGCGCGCAGCATGCCTGAGGCAAGCTTCAACTGGAATAGTTCTCACATGGCACCCAAGAAAGCACCCATAAACGAACAGGCAGACGTCGCTGTCGGAGACATGGAACTCGACCAGGCGATCAACGACCTGCGCGGTGTCCTGAAGCAGGATTCGGACACGCCGGCAGCCTTCGGTTCGGAGTTCGGCGGCGAGCCTTTGGCCGCGGCAACCGATTTCGGCGGCGACTTTGGCGCACCCGCCGGTGGTCTCGACGCGTTCGGCGGCGATTTCGGCTCCAGCGACTTTGGCACCGACATCGGCGGATCCTCCACGTCGAACGACTTTGGCGGCACGGACTTTGCAGCGACGTCCTTCGACAGCGCAGACGCGACCGTCGACACGCCGCCCGGCAGTGGCATGACGTCCAACCTCGACCTGATCATGGATATCCCGATCGATGTTCAGATCGTGCTCGGCACCAGCCGGATGCAGGTTTCCGGCCTCATGAATCTCAGCGAAGGCGCAACGATCGCGCTGGATCGCCGCATCGGCGAACCGGTCGAGATCATGGTCAATGGCCGGGTGATCGGCCGTGGCGAAATTACCGTTCTCGACGGCGACGATACCCGTTTCGGCGTCAAGCTCATCGAGATCAAGGGCAGTAAGAAGTCATAGAGCCCGATGATCGGGCGAAGGATAAATCCATGATGGATTTCGAAAGTTTCGAGGCGCAGGCGCTATCAAGGCCGCTCAGCCAGACAGACAAGGCGGCGGCCGTTCTGCTTGCCATGGGCAAGGGCGTCGCCAGCAAGCTGTTGAAGTTCTTCACCCAGAGCGAACTGCAGTCGATCATCGCTTCGGCGCAATCGCTGCGCGCCATCCCGCCGCATGAACTGGAAGCCCTCGTCAACGAGTTCGAAGACCTCTTCACCGAGGGCGCCGGCCTCATGGACAATGCCAAGGCGATCGAGAGCATTCTCGAAGAAGGCCTGACCCCGGATGAGGTCGACGGCCTGCTCGGACGACGCGCCACGTTCCAATCCTATGAAGCCAGCATCTGGGACCGTCTGCAGGAATGCGACCCGGCAGCCGTGTCGGTTCAGCTCGCCAAGGAACATCCGCAGACGATCGCTTATGTCCTGTCGATGATGCCATCGAGCTTCGGCGCCAAGGTGCTGCTGCAGCTGTCCGAAGAGCAGCGCCCGGACATCCTGAAACGTGCCGTCAACATGAAGGACGTCAATCCCAAGGCCGCGGCGATCATCGAAAACCGCGTCATGGAAATGATTGCGGAGATGGAAGCGGAACGCAATTCGGCAGGCCCCGCAAAGATCGCCGAAGTGATGAACGAACTCGACAAGCCGCAGGTCGACACCTTGCTCGCTTCGCTCGAATCGCTCAGCACCGCGTCCGCCAACAAGGTGCGCCCGAAGATCTTCCTCTTCGACGACGTGCTCTACATGCCGCAGCGCAGCCGCGTTCAGCTGTTCAACGACGTATCGACCGACATTATCACCATGGCGCTGCGCGGCTCGACTTCGGAACTGCGCGAATCGGTGCTCGCCTCGATCGGCGCTCGCCAGCGCCGCATGATCGAGTCCGACCTTGCCATGGGTGACACCGGCATCAACCCGCGCGACATCGCAATCGCCCGGCGCTCGATCACCCAGGAAGCCATCCGACTGGCCGCCAGCGGCCAGCTCGAGCTCAAGGACAAGGAAACGCAGGCGGCCTAACCGGGCAGCCACCGCTTCCTGTCGGCGCGCGCCCGTGACGTGGGCGCGTCATTCCCCCCAAAAGACAGCATTTCCTGTTGAGCCCCGGTCTTTGCCGGGGCTCAACCCCTTGTCTGGCCTGCCGTCCGGGTCCACTACAAGAACGCGGTCAGCGCTGCTGCAATTGAGCATGCGGCGCACTCTGTGCGCCCGCTCGGACGCGCGACGCTGTGGTGGGAACCGGGGGGACTTCCTGTTTCATGTCGGACGATCAGGATAAAGACAGCAAAACAGAAGCGCCGTCTGAGAAAAAGATGTCCGACGCGGCCGAGAAGGGCAATGTGCCCTTTTCCCGCGAAGCGACGATGTTTGCCTCGACGCTGGCGATCTACATCTTCTTCGTCTTCTTTCTCGCCGACGGCGTCGGCACCATAACCGAAGCTCTCAAGGATATCTTCGAGCAGCCGGAGGCCTGGCGGCTGGAGAATTCCACCGACGTGGTGGCGCTCATCACCCATCTCGTCTGGAAATCGACCGCCTTGGTCGTCCCGATCTTCGTACTGCTGATCGTGTTCGGTGTCGGTGCCTCCATCTTCCAGAACCTGCCGCTGCCGGTTCTCGACCGTATTCAGCCCAAGATGGAGCGCGTTTCGCCAATCGCCGGCCTGAAGCGCATCTACGGCATTCAGGGCCTCGTCGAATTCGCAAAGTCGCTCTTCAAGATCATCATCGTTTCCGTCGCCGTCGTTCTCGTGCTTTGGAATGACTATTTCGCGACGCTCGACCTGATGTTCTCCGATCCCGTCACGATGTTTTCGACGATGTCGGGCGATCTCAACCAGATCATGATCGTCATCCTGCTTGCGACCGCGGTGCTCGCCATCGCCGACCTCTTCTGGTCGCGACACCATTGGTACACGGAACTGATGATGACCAAGCAGGAAGTGAAGGAGGAAATGAAACAGGCGCAGGGCGATCCGATCGTCAAGTCGCGCCTGCGCTCGATGCAGCGTGACCGGGCACGCAAGCGGATGATCTCATCCGTGCCGCGTGCGACGCTCGTCATCGCCAACCCGACGCACTACGCCGTCGCCTTGCGTTATGTCCGTGAGGAGAGCGATGCGCCCGTCGTGGTGGCAATGGGGCAGGACCTGGTCGCGCTCAAAATCCGTGAAATTGCAGAGAAAAACGGCGTGCCGGTCTTCGAGGACCCGCCCCTTGCACGCTCCATGTTTGCACAAGTCTCGGTGGATAGTGTGATTCCACCCGTGTTTTACAAGGCTGTCGCCGAACTCATTCACAGGGTGCATGCATCGCAACCAAAACGGATGACATAACTCCGATGAAAAAGTGCGAATTCTCCGAGACGCGAGAACAGATCGTAGCTGAAGCAATCCGCCCTGTGGCGACCGAACTGCGTCTGATCGACGCCGCTGACTTCATCGCGCTTTTGCGGTTCGAGTCCTATGCCAGCCTCGCGGATCTCGTCGAGTCGGCAGCGGAGCTCTATTTCCTGCCAGGTACCGTGAACTTCGGCCTCGGCGGCAACTACAATCTGGACTGGAACTGCGAACCGGAAATCGTCCTGGACCTCGAACTCAAGCCGCGCGGCGTCACCATCTACGCACGCCTGTCGCTCGGAAACGAGACGGCCGGTATCGAAATCAGCCACATCAACTTCCAGAACCCGTCGTCCGACCCGAACGAGAACACGGTCTTTCTGGCGCAGAGCCTGGCCGATTCGAAGTTCATCAAGTCCTACGAGTTGCCACTGGCGAGCTGAAGCCTTCGTTCGGCGGCCTCATTCGGCTTCGAACGGAAAACGCGGCGTCGGCTCCTGGCGGACAGCCGCTTCACAGCTGCGCTGGAATTTCCCAGACACCGCGATCTGCCAGACGAGTTTAGCTGATGTAGCCAAGGCGGATCGCCTTGGCGATCGCCTGGATCCGGTTCACCGAATCGAGCTTCGTCGTCGCAGCGCCGAGATAGGCGTTGACCGTATGGACGGAGAGGCCCATGCGTTCGGCGATCTCTTCGCTGATGTGGCCGTCGCCTGCCATCTGCAGGCAGGCGATTTCGCGGTCGCTCAACGTTTCCGACGGCGCAACCCGTTTTTCATCCGCCGCCAAGAGATCGGTCATGATCATGCAGCTACGACCGTGCAGGTCGACCACCAGTTCCGCCGAGGCATCGACATAGCTGCCGGCGAAGACAACGTAGCCGTTGCCCTGCGCACCGAGCCTGACCGGAAAGGCGATGCCCGAATAGGGCAACTTGCGCCCCTTCAGCCGATAGGCGAAGGGCGCCAGTTCGGAAAGTTCGGCCGCCTGGTACTCTCCTGCCCCGTTCCAGAGAACCGGCAGCAGCGATTGGTCGAGATGGGCGACCAGTTCTTCGCCATAGGCGGTGACGAGATCGTGCGCATTCGCCTCGGCAAGCGGGCCCCAGTTGTCGAGAACGCAGCTCAGCTTTCGCGCAACCCCCGTGCCTTTGCCGTTAAGGCGCAACACCGCGAAATGCTTGGCATTGATCTGACGCTGCATGGCCTGCAGGCGCGTCACCAGGGTCGCCGCGCGCGCCGCGCGATTGCCGTTCTTGGCAAGCTTCTGCTCGTCCTCGATCCGCCCGCCGCCGAGAAAATGCGTCATCGCGTCCGTTCCTCACACAAGATTGTTGCGCACCGCGTAGGCAATCGCTTCCGACCGCGTCCTGGTCGCAGTCTTGCGCATGACGCTGGTGATGTAGTTGTTGATGGTGTTGCGCGAGATGCCGAGAATGACGGCGATTTCCTCGCTTGTCTTGCCTTCCGCAATCCAGAAAAGGCACTCAAGCTCGCGGTCGGTCAGCTCGAAGTCGCGGTCGTGGCGGACTTCGGCGCGAGCGGTGAAGCTCGCCAGATAACCCGCCAGCAACGTGACGTCGCGCAGGCTCTCCTGTGACAGGATGACGTCGTCGGGAACCAGAAGCATCAGTGCGAACCGCAGCCGTCCGACGTTGAACGTGACGGCGCAGTACTCGCGGCTGATCCCCCGAGGCAGATCGATATCGTCAGGCAGCGCGTGGAAACATGGCTGCAGCACCGCCAGGCATTTTTCCAACTCGGTGGTCTTGGCATGGAGCGCGGTGATGACGCCGGAGAGACGCCGCACGACATCGAACGGCCAGTCGGAGCAGACCACGTGATCAAGCCCACTGTCTTGGGAGAGGTCGTAGCGAGCGAGCAGATAGTGACTGCCGCCAACATACTCCGTCAGCGCAGAAAGACCGCTTCCAAGAGCGCCGCGCCCGGCGACTTCGCCCAGTCGTCGCAAAAGCTGATCGCGCGAGAACCCACCGCCGCGTGCGCGTGTCGGTGCCGTCGGCAAAGGCCAGACAGCGATGTCTGCTTGCGATATGTCCATGAGTTCAGCCCCTGTGCCGGATCCACATCCCGGAACTGCACTTGCGCTGCCGCCGCCAACAGCCGGCCGAAGCCGAATATCACCACCAGTCGCAGATCAGGACGCGAATCAACTGTTAAAAATGTACATCGGGCTGCGAAAAAAAACATCGCCCTCTTCTGGCTATTTACTTCGCGCCGCGTGCGTGTCGCGATTCGCGGCAGCGACGCATCGCCATTGAAGGCTCAGCCGCGGCAGACGCCGCCGTGCGACGGCAACGCATTGATAGGCAACGTATTTTTTCCCGTCACCTTATCGACAGCGCACGGTCGCCGCGCCTGCGCACCCCATTCGGAGACGGCATGAGCGCGATTTCGCCCCGAAAAAGGACCGATTTATGCGCGCCCTGAAGATTAGCAACCCCGAGAGATTATACTTTGTTTTCACAGCTGTGGCTGAAATGCACCAATTCATATTCCGACGCTGCTCATTTTATCGATATATAAATAGTGAAATTCATAGAATAAACCGCTGTATATGGAAGGATATATTTCCAATGATCTCTGTATTGCGAGATGTCGGCATAGTAGACAGCGGCAACAAATGCACGCCATACGGGCGCGACGAATCTATAAATTAAGATACCGTTAAAACATTACCATCAGCAGCACCCGCGGGGACTCGCCCGGACTCACTACGAAACTTGAAGCAAATTGGCAGCGTGGCAAAAGATGGCAGCCGGACTCGCGCAATATTTGCCCCGAACATGGAAACAGCCACCGCGCCTGTCTTAGGCGGGAAAAAACAAATCCCGCCACAAGGGCGGGATCTGCATGAACATCGAGGTCTTTCGGGTGCCGATCAAGCGGCCTTGTCGAGAGCCCATTTGCGCAGGATCTTTGCCGCGCGCTCTTCGCTGATTTCGACCATCCGCGCTAGGCGCCGCTCCGGCCCTTCCTTGACGCGGCGGTTGAAGCCGCCGCTGTCGTCGCCCATGCTGAGCAGGTCGTCGGTGCTGTCGAAGCCGAAGTCCGATCCGAAGCCATCCATGAGCGCGCCGCCTGCACCGGCAGTGGCCGGGGAGAAGTCGGGCAGTTCGAGACCGGCGGCTTCGCCCTGGATTTGGCCGGCGCCACCACCAAGACCAAGCTGGCGGGCAAGCGGTCGCATGCCCATCCAGACGACCAGGAAGGCGACCACGATGAAGGCAAGTGCATTGATGATACCGCCGAGATTGCGGGTCAGCGTCTCCATCACGCCGGGGCCGGCAACAGCCTGGTCGAGCAGCTGCGTCTCGACGAAGTCCATGGCGGTCAAGGTCACGATATCGCCGCGGTTGGTGTCGAGACCGGCGGCCGAGGCGACGATCTTCTGCATGTCGGCGAGATAGGCATCGATCTTCGCCTGGTCGGCCGGTTCGCCGACCATGGCGGCGAGGCGACCGCGATTGACGACAACGGCGACGGAGAGCCGCTCGATCGTGTAGCTGTTCTTGACCGTCGCGATCGTCTTGCTGTTGATCTCGTAGTTGGTCTGCTCTTCCTTTTTCTCGGCTTCGTCGCTCGACTTCGGGCCGGCGCCGCCGGTCGGGGCGGCCTGAGGAATGTTCTGCTGGACGGTTGCGGCATTGTCCGGCTGCTGCTGGCTGGATTTCTGCTCTTCCTTGGTGACGCGCGTGGAGCGTTCGACACGCGATTCCGGATCGAAGACGGTTTCCTGGATCTGCTGCGTGTCGGTGTTGAGCCGCGCCGTCACGCTGGAGCGGAAGTTGTCCATGCCGAGGAAGGGGGCAAGCGCGTTGTCGATCTTCTTCTCAAGTTCGCCCTGGACGTTCTGGACGACGCCGAGCGACTGGTTGAGGGCGCTGTTGGACGGATCATCGCCGGAGGCAAGCAATTGGCCCGTCGAATCGAGCACGGTCACGTCATCGACGTCGAGCCCCGGTACGGACGAGGCGACGAGATGGCGGATGGAAGCGGCAGCGCCGCGGCCAACCGTGGCGCTGGCGCGGATCATGACCGAGGCGGTCGGGTTCTGGTCGGCTTTGCGGAAGCTGCCGCGCTCCGGCATCACGATGTGGACGCGAGCGGCGGCAATGCCGGAGATCTGCTGGATGGTACGACCGATTTCGCCTTCGAGCGCGCGAACCCGGGTGACTTCCTGCATGAAGGAGGTGAGACCGAGCGAGCCGACATTGTCGAACAGCTCATAGCCGGCGTTGGCGCTGCTGGGCAGGCCACGTTCGGCGAGCAGCAGGCGCGCCTTGCTCGTCATTCCGACGGGTACCTGGATGCTCGCGCCGTCAGCCCCGACATTGAAGTCGACGTTGGCTTCGGCCAGCGCGATACTGATCTGGGTGACATCGCTGCGTTCAAGCCCGACATAAAGCGTCTCGAACGAGGGTCTGTTGACGTAAATACCGGCCCCAAGGACCATGCCGACCGCGACGATGCCAGCTGCCGCCAGCGCAATCAGCTTGCCTTGCCCGAGATTGCTCAGGTTCTTCGTGAACGTCGAGAGTTGATCCAACAGACTCATTCTGTTTCCGCACCCAGTATCGCAAGGCCTTTGATCCGGTCATCGGACGAGAGCCCTGCGCAGTTCCTACATTCGGGTTTGCTGGGTATCGACATGCCGCGTATCGACTTCCAATTCGCACGAATCTACCAGCCCCGATCGGGACCCTAGGAAACGAAACTTGCGCGAACTTGGCTTAATGAGCTCTGACGAGCCGGCGAATGCAGGCAAATTCGGACTTGTGCACAGCCTGAAAATTGCGGAAACCGCTGCACTTTGCGAAGCGCGGCACAGCTACGACGCGCCAACAGGCGCGCCATGGTGCTGATTTTTAAGGGAATGTTGACCGGGCGTGGCCCGCGCCTGAGCGCGACAGGCGCTAGAAGGCCTCGAAATCGCCCGCTGCTTTCGTCAGTGGCTGCGAGTGGCCGTGGCGCAACATGCCGTTTCCAAGCGCCTTTTTCATATCGGCAAGCTTGACCAGGCTGACGGCGGTGGTGACGTCGACCATCCATGCGTCGGGGATCGCCGCGGTGATCGTGTCGATGAACTCGGCAAGCCCGCGTGTCTTCTGCACCGCCAGGTCGATGCCCTGCAGCACCATCATCTTGTCCGGGTTGGCAAGTGCGTCGACGCCCTGGTCGCCCAGGAGCTGCGGCTCGATGCGCTCAATCAGGTAGGCAACGTCGTGCAACTCGGTGACGATACGCATCAGCACTTCGGGGAGCGCTTCTTCCACGTGCGGCATGTGGCCCTGGTAGTCGGTCTGCATCGGTATGTCTCACGTGGCTCGGGGCTTCGGTAGAAGGTCGTATTGCGGCCTGCGAGGCGCCTGCCTCGCAGGTTTAGAAGAATTCGATCGAGCTTTCGGCCGGCTTCGGCGGTGCGACCGGACGCTGCTCCATCTGCACGGTGCGCTGGGTTTCTACACCGGTCAGCGCGTATTGCCGGGCCCGACCCGAGGAAGGCCAGTACTCAAGCTTGCGGCCGTGCTCGCCACCCGTGCTCTCGCCGACGATGCGGATGCCTTCGTCGAGCAGGAACTGCCGGGCAAAGGCGGCGTTCTGCTCACCGACGTTGGAGAAGCGGGCAATCGTCTTGGCGCCACCGAAGATCTTGGCTTCGAGGCGATCGCGCCGCGCACCCTGTTTCAGCAGGCCGTTGATGAGCAGTTCCATGAGATGGACCCCGTAGCGGGTCGCATCGCCGCCGGACGCTGGCGACGTTGCAGAACCGGGCAGCAGAAAATGATTCATGCCGCCGACGCCGACCACGGGATCGCGCATGCAGGCTGCCACGCAGGAGCCGAGAATGGTCGACAGCACCACATTGGGATCGTTGAAGACCTTGTACTCGCCCTGGATGACATGCACGCGCTTGCCGGCGGCTTCATTGTTCATTTGAGCGCCCCGAATACGGCTTCGATCGCTGCCTTCATCTTTTCGATGGTGAACGGCTTGGCCAGCACGTTGTTGGCACCAAGCGCTGCTGCCTTCTGGACCAGTGCACGGTCGCCCTGAGCCGTCAGGATGATGAACGCCGCCTTCTTGGTCGCTGGGTTGGAGCGGACCGCCTGCAGGAGGCCGAGGCCGTCCATCTTCGGCATGTTGAAGTCGGAGATCACCAGGTGATGCGGGTTCTGGGCCATGATCTTCATGCCCTGCTCCCCGTCACCGGCTGCGGTGATCTGCTTGAAGCCGAGCTGCTGAAGGGCGTCGCCCAAGAGCAGGCGGCTCGTCACCTGATCGTCGACGATCAGAACTTTGATTTTTTCGGCGATGGACATTATTCGCTTCCTTCCTTGCGGAGTGCCGCTGCTTTCAGGACCTCCTCCCCGATGGATCCGAGGGGAAGCTGAGTTTCAACGGCGCCCAATTCATAGGCGACTCTCGGCATGCCGTAGACGACACATGTTTTTTCGTTCTGGCCGAAGGTCTTTGCTCCGGCATGCCGCATTTTCAGGAGACCGGAGGCGCCGTCGCGCCCCATGCCGGTCAGGATCACACCGATCGCGTTGCGCCCGGCAAGTTCGGCCACCGAATCGAACAGCACATCGACCGACGGGCGATGTCCGTTGACCGGATCGCGGTCCACCAACCGGCAGCAAGGTGCCGTGGGGTTTGCGACCTGCAGGTGACGCTCGCCACCGGGCGCCAGATAAACCTTGCCGATCTCAAGCCGTGCGCCGTCCGTCGCCTCCTGCACCGTCGGCGCGCAGAGCCGGTTCAGCCGCTCGGCGAAGCTCTTGGTGAACGTGTGCGGCATGTGCTGCGTGATGACGGTTGGCGGGCAGTTGGCCGGGAACTTCTGCAACACCGTGATCAGGGCCTCGACGCCACCCGTGGAAGCGCCGATCGCGATGATCTTGCGGCCGGCCCGGTATTCCGAGGCGGTGTTTGCGTTGGCGGCCGCGGGAGACGCAGCGGCCTTGTTGCCGGTGATGATGAACTTGCGCTGCGAACGGGCCGCAGCCTTCACCTTGTCGACGAGACCGGCGAAGGGATGCGGGTCGCCCGGATGCGGCTTGCCGACGCAATCGAAGGCGCCGATTTCGAGCGCGGCGATCGTCGCTTCGGCACCCTTGTGGGTCAGCGTCGAAACCATGATGACCGGCATCGGCCGCAGCCGCATGATCTTGTCGAGGAATTCGAGGCCGTTCATGTTCGGCATCTCGATGTCGAGGGTGACGACGTCAGGATCGAGCTGCTTGATCGCCTGGCGTGCTTCCATGGCATCGGCCGCCTGGCCGACGACGGTTACATCAGGATCGGCGTTGAGCACAGCGGTGATCAGGCCACGCATGGTGGCGGAGTCGTCAACGACGAGAACACGAGCGGGAGCGGTCATGCCCGACCTCCATGAAATTTGCCGGTGTGGCGGTAGGTGGTGATGCCGATGTTGTCGAAGTGCGCCTTGGCGTCTCCCGACACGCGCTCGGAGTGGCCGATGTAAAGATGCCCGTCGGTGTTGAGCATGCCAGCGAAGCGCGACCAGATCTTCATCTGGGTCGGTTCGTCGAAATAGATCACCACGTTGCGGCAGAAGATCACGTCGAACGGCCCCTTGAACGGCCACTGCGCCATCAGGTTCAGCTCGTTGAAGGTGATCAGCCGCTTGACCCGGTCGTCGACCTGCCACTTGAAGCGGCCGCCGGCATTGACCTCGGAGAACCATTGCTTGCGCATGGCCGGGTTGACGGTTTCGAGCGCGGTCGCGTCGTAGGCGCCGGCGCGGGCAAGCGCCAGGATCTTCGGGTCGATGTCCGTCGCAAGGATGCGGAAGTCGTAGTCGGCGGCGTTCGGCAGCAGCGACAGCACGGTCAGCGCGATCGAATAGGGCTCCTGCCCGTCCGAGCAGGCTGCCGACCAGATGCGCACCCGGCCACCCGCCTTGGCGCGCGCGATCAATTCCGGCAGCACGTCCGTCTTCAGGTGTTCGAAGTGATGGTTCTCCCGGAAGAACCGGGTGAAATTGGTCGTCAGGTGCGAAAGCATGTCGCGGCGGGCGGCGGCACCGGCCGGCGAGGCGACCAGCTGGCAATAGTCGCGGAAGCCCTTGAGCCCGAGATTGCGGATGTGCTTGGACAGCCGCGAATAGACGAGCGATGCCTTGCTCTCGTTGAGGTAGATGCCGGCATCCGCATAGATCATCGCGGCGATCTCGGTGAGATCGCGACGGGTCAGCGGATACTCGCCGCTTGCCAGGCACTCGTCCGGCGACAGCTTCTGTTCGAAGGCGACCTGGTTCCTCATGCGGCTTCCCTTTCTTCCTGCGGGAAGATCGCTTCCAGCTCAATGAGGCAAATCATCCGGCCTTCGATCGCGAGTACGCCGCGGGCGAAGCTCTTTTCGAACTCCGACGAGATGACGTCGGGTGTCGGCTGGACCTTGTCGTCGGTGATCGTCAGGATGTCGGACACGGCATCCACCAGGAGGCCGACGACCTGACGCTTGACCTGGGCGACAATGATGACATGGCGCACAGTCGGCTCAGCCGGCTTCATGCCGAGCCGGGCCGAAAGATCAACGATCGGCAGCACGGCGCCGCGCAGGTTGATCACGCCGAGCACATAGGGTGGTGCATGCGGCATCGATGTTGCAGGCGTCCAGCCACGGATCTCGCGCACCTGCATGATGTTTACGCAGAATTCCTGATCGCCGACGCGGAAAGCGATCAGCTCTCGCCCGTCCGTGGTCAGATTTTTTGCGGCATAGGTCATTGTCATTATCCGGCAGCAGCAAGTGACATTTCAGGTTTCAGCGAATGCCCGCGCGAGGCGGCGACAATCGCATCGACATCAAGGATTAGCGCCACACGCCCGTCGCCGAGAATGGTCGCGGCGGCGATGCCTGGCACGTGGGTGTAGTTCGCCTCAAGGCTCTTGATCACCACCTGGCGCTGCCCCTGGATCGCGTCGACCATGAGGGCACGCTGGCCACCACCTTCCGACTCGACCAGCAGGGCGACACCTTCGACCGGGTTCGCCTGGGTGCCGCGGAAGTTGAGGATGCGGCCGACGTCGACGAGCGGGCAGAAGGAGTTGCGGATCGAGATCAGCCGCTGGTTGGAACCGAACGAGTGGATCGCAGACGCTTCCGGCTGCAAGGTCTCGACGATCGCGGTCAGCGGCACGACGAGGGTCTGGTTGGCAACCGTGACCACCATGCCGTCAAGTACGGCGAGCGTCAGCGGCAGACTCATGGTGAAGACCGAACCGTGGCCCGGTTTCGAGGAGATGTTGATGCGGCCGCCGAGCGCCTGGATCGAGCGCTTGACCACGTCCATGCCGACGCCGCGGCCGGAGATGTCGGAGATCTTGTCGGCCGTCGAGAAGCCGGCGTGGAAGATCAGGTTGTCGATCTCTTCGTCCGAGAGGTTTGCGTCGGCTGCGATCAGGTCGTTGTCGATCGCCTTCTGGCGCACCTTCTCGCGGTTGATGCCGGCGCCGTCGTCGGCAAGCTCGATGACGATGCGGCCCGAACGGTGCTTCGCCGTCAGGCGAACCGTGCCTTCGGCGCTCTTGCCGGCGGCAAGGCGCTTTTCAGGCGTTTCGAGGCCATGGTCGACCGCGTTGCGGATCATGTGGGTCAGCGGTTCGGCGAGCTTGTCGATGACCGTCTTGTCGACTTCGGTGTTCTCGCCTTCGGTGATGAGACGGACCGACTTGCCGGTCATGTCGGCGATTTCGCGAACGATACGCGACATGCGCTGGAAGACCGGCTTTACCGGCTGCGCACGGATCGCCATCACCGAATCCTGGATCTCGCGGGTGAGCTGCTGCAGCTCTTCGAGGCCCATGTTGATCGAAGACGTGCCGTTGGTGTCGTTTTCGACGACGCTCTGCGACAGCATCGCCTGGTTGATGACGAGCTCGCCGACAAGGTTGATCAGGCGGTCGACGCGGTCGAGATCGACGCGGATGGTCGGCGTGCCGGCCGCCTGCTGGGCAGCAGCGCTCTGTGCGGCGGCACTGGCAGCGGGTGCCGGCTTTTCCGCCGGCGCGCGGGCGGCAGACTGCGCCATCTGCAGCACGTTGCTGGCGGTACCCGCGGCGGTCACTGCGGTGCGAATGTCCTGCTGCTGGGCGGCGAGCTGTTCTTCCTCCTCGACCACGCCAACAGAGACTGCAGGTTCGTCATCAAGGATCGACAGATCGAACGGAACCGGCTGCATCGGCAGCTCTTCGCCGGGCTGCGAGGCCTCGTCCTCGACGAGCGAGATTTCGAGATCGCAATCCCATTCGGCGAATTCGAACACCGTGCGGATCGCGTCCTCGCCCTTGTCGGACTTGAGCTGGATCTTCCAGAAGAAGTAAGCGCTTTCCGGGCTCAACCGATCGAGCGTCGGCAGATCGCCCATATCGCAATGGATGCTCATCTCGCCGAGGCGGGAGAGGTCGCGCAGAAGCAGCGTCGCCTCGTTGCCCTTGGCATAGAGATCGGACTTCGGCTTGAAGACGATGTCGTAGACGGGCATTTCCATCAACAGCGGCTCTTCGGGCGTATCGAAATCGTCGAAGGAGAAGGCGACCGGCTGGAAGCCTTCGTCGTTGACGACGGGGGCCGCTGCGACCGGTGCGGCCTTGGCGACCGGCTCGGGAGCCGCCGACGCCTGCGGCACTTCACCGTTCGCCAGAGCTTCGAGTTCCTTGATCAGCTGGCGGCTGCGCGCCTCGTCGACGCTGCCGCCATCGCGGGCAGCGTTCGTCAGATCGGCCAGAACGTCGGCCGACTTGAGCATGACCTTCAGAACCTCAGGACCGGGGTCGAGCCTGTTGGAACGAACGCAATCAAGTGTCGTCTCGAACACGTGGGCGAAGGAGACGAGGTCGTCCAGTCCGAAGGCGCCCGCGCCACCCTTGATGGAGTGCACCGCGCGGAAAACGGCATTGACCGTTTCAGGGTCGCGATCGCCGTCATTGAGCTTCAGCAGACCCGATTCCAGCTCGGCGAGTTGCTCCTCGCATTCCTGGAAGAAGATCTCTTTGATTTCGTTCATATCCATTGGAGGCTATCCCCGGACTTCAGGCCGTTACGCGCTCGATTGCATCAATCAGTTTGGTCGGGTCGAACGGCTTGACGATCCAGCCGGTTGCTCCCGCTTGACGCGCACGGTTCTTCTTCTCTGCGTCGCTTTCCGTGGTCAGCACCAGGATCGGAACGGCGCGGTAACGGTCGTTCTTACGCACACCTTCAATGAAACCGAATCCGTCGAGGCGCGGCATGTTGATGTCGGTGACGATCACGTCGGGGTTGGCTTCCTCGAGAACCTCAAGACCCTCGACGCCGTCTTCCGCCTGGATCGTTTCGAAACCGGCATTGTTCAACGTGACCAGCAGCATGTTTCGGATCGTCCGGGAGTCGTCGACCGTCAGAACGCGCTTCTTCATTTCTCAAATCTCCTTTGCCATCAGATGATCGATCTCGACCCCGATGAGCTGTGTCGTTTTCTCGAAAGCGTCCGACACCTTGCTGAAGGTGAAAGACAAATGATCCTCTTGCCAGGTCTTGGCACCGGCCATCAGCACCTGGACACAAAGCGTACCCACCCGCTCGACAGCCGACGCGTCGATCACGATGTCGCTGCCCTTGAGCGCGAGCAGCTTCTCATGCAGCGCAGTCGCCTCGTTCAGGTCCAATACCGGAGCGAGGCTGAGCGTCTTTTGAGCGGTCTTCTTGCTGGCCATTCCTGTCTTCCTCGACTGCTAACTTGGTACTGCCCTTGAATTCAGCGATGCCACCCGGCGAGTTGCCGCTGCGGCCCGTCGTCAAACAAAGACGCGGCCGGCTCATCGGCCACCATGGCTGAAACCGCCCGGCGCTGCTCGCTGCCGGCTGATGCTGCAACCGGATGGCGACGCTCCAGGCGGAACTGGCGGATCGTTTCGCCGAGTTCGACGATGACCGTATGAAGGTCATCCGATGAACGGACGGCCTCGCCGGCCAAGGCGGCACTCGCCTCGACGCCCCGCGAGATCGTGCCGATCTCCGCGGCAACACCCCGGAGGTCGCCGACCTGCTGCTCCGCCTCGCGGGCAATGCCCGACACGGCCGTGTTGATCGCGGTCACCTGCTCGACAATGCTGCTGATGGCATCCTGCGTGCGGCCGACGATCTCGACGCCGGTCTCGACCTGTGCCTTGGTGCCGGTGACCAGCTGCTTGATCTCGCGCGCCGCTTCACCGGAGCGCTGCGCCAGCGCGCGCACTTCCTGGGCGACGACGGCAAAGCCGCGACCGCTGTCGCCGGCGCGTGCCGCCTCGATGCCGGCATTGAGCGCCAGAAGATTGGTCTGGAAGGCGATCTCGTCGATCACGCCGATGATCTGCCCGATCTTTTCGGCGGACGCCTCGATGTCGGCCATGGCGGTGATGGCCTGGCCGGCGATCTCGCCGCTGCGCTCGACGGCGACGCGGGTTTCATTGGTCTTGGTCTCGGTCGCACTGATGCGCCCGGACCCGGTCGCCATGCGTCCAGCCATGTCGGCGAGTGCTGCAAGCTGCCCCGTCAGCGCTTCGGCTTCGGCGCTTGCCTTGTCGGAGAAGGTCGCCGCGCCGCCGCGCATACGACCGACCAGCGTCTCGGCAGCATGGCTGCGCTGACCGGACACCTGCAAGCTCTGCTGGATCTGTTCGAGTGCGGCGTTCATGCTGGCGACGATCGGCTGATAGGCCTCAGCCGCCGCTTCCGGCAGCCGCACGCCGAGATCGCCCCGGCTCAAACCATCGGCAAAGTCGCCAAAGAGCGCCTGGACTTCGTGTTCGTCGGCGCTGCGTTGTTCGGCCAGTTGCCGCTGATGCTGCTGGCGAAGCGCGTTGAAGCGAAGCGAGACGCCGATCTCGGTGTCGACGAAGACGGTGCGCACGAGCGCGGACACAAGGTCGCAGAGTTCGCGGCGACGTGCCTTGCCCATCGGCAGGAACGATTTTGGCCAGGCCTCTTCGATGAGGCCGACGAGAAGATGTTCAAGGACCACCGCATGGCTTGCCATCTGCCAGCGCGGGTCGAGGCCCATGCGGGTCGACGTGTCGGCGAGAACCTTGACGCGCTCGGCGTAAAGGCCATCAAAGCGCGCGTCGGTCAGGACGTTCCAGTGCGACGACTGCAGGTCCTGTAGGCGGTCGATCTGGCGGTCATTGTCGAAATGGCGGGCAGCGTCGGGATAGGTCTGCAGCCGCTGAAACAGGTCGCGAAGCGCTAGATCGATCCGGGGAGAGAGTTTCTGCCGGTGGTCCCGGACGCGGTTGCAGCTCTCGTCGTCGAGCCCGGCAAAGCGCAAGCGCTCCAGCAGGCTGCCTGCCTGGCTCTTCTTTGCCTGTTCTGACGATGCTTCCTGCCTCAACGCTGATCCCCGGGTAATGCGCGTTTTCGAATTTGCCTCGGGAATGTCAGGGGAGCCACGGTCCACCGGACGTGCACGCCACATCGATGAGATCAGCCCCCGCCATGGCGTCTGCCGTCTGTCATCCCGCAAGTAAATTCGGTGAAGAATGGATACCGGACCTGACCGGTACGGCGGGGCGGCATCATGCCTTGAGGAGACTTGTGATTTTTCCCATTCCGACGTGTGGGACCATGTTTATGGTTAATTCCTTGCTTGAAGGTTAACGGTCCCTCGCCTCTAATCGGAATCACTAAAATTCGCAGGGTGTTTTCGCGCGCCTTTTTCGCACCGCAACAAAACTGTAATAAAAGCGCCAGAAACCAACAGGTTCTCACTCACAAGAGTTTAGAATTGTACTTTGACTTGCGCTCGCGTATCGAAGCGAAAGTGAAGTGGGCGCTGCATGCGCGAAGAAACCTTCGCACCACGCAAAGCGACACCATGACGGTGCGCTTACAGGAAACGAACAATGATTGTTCTTGGCATCGGCGCCGCACTCACAGCATTCCTGACAATGATGGCAGTATCGATCGTTCTCAATATCGAGCACAACCGATCGGCAAAACGCAGTTCCGTGTTTTGATCAGGCTCTAGGCCGTCTTTTACTGGCACACCCAGATTTTCCGGTCGGGAGCAACGGCTCTCTACGGCTATTGTTGTTCAATCGCACGCCGCTGGACTGCCTCTCGCCACGATCTGGCATATTCGGCAAGGCTCTCAGGGATGTCGCCCGCGATCGGCTCCACCCCGGTGCTGGGGTTGGAATTCTTAACCAGGCACGCCGCACCGAGGCTCGTCCCCGTGACATTGTGGGGATCGGCAAGAACCGGCCGGCCGGTCGCCGCCGCCAGCATGCGCAGGTAGGTCGCATTCACGGCGAAGGGTCCCTCGACGACGATCTCTCCGCGCGCACCGATGAGGTCGAGACAGGTGGCGGTCATCATCGCCAGGTAAAACGAAACGACCGTGAAACGCTCGCCCGGGGCAAGGGCCTGCGCATCCGTGGCCCAGGTCGCTTTCAAATTGGGAAACGGGCCTGATCCCTCGGGGACCGAAGGCAGCAGCATGTGCCCGGCGCTCGCAACGGCGTCTTCCGTCTCAGGCGAGGCTGGAACCACTTCCTCCCCCAACAGAAGCTGAAACGCCCGTCCACCCATGAAACGGGCAGAAGGCACAGGCTCCCCGAGCGCATTGACGTTGATGAGTGTATCGCGGCGCTCATCAAGTGTCTTCGGCTCGGCGCCGACCGCCAGCATGACGACCCAGGTCCCGGTTGAAACCACCGAGAACGGCGAGGCACGCGTCAGAAGATGCGGCAGCAGCGAGGCGTTGGAATCGTGAATGCCGCAGTAAACCGGCGTGCCCCGGGCGACGCCGGTTTCGGCACAAAGTTCCGGCAGCAGAACACCGGCGACGTCACCGGCCTTCACCACAGGCGCAAACAGCGGACGCCAGCCCTGGCGTTCGACCAGCGACGAATAGGTACCGGCTCTCGGGTTCCAGAGGTCCGTGTGACAGCCGAGCGAGGTGAGTTCGTTGCAGCGCACGCCGGTCAGGCGATAGGTCCAGTACTGCGCATAGGTAAGGATCGAGGCGACCCGCGCAAAATCATCCGGAAATGTTCTTTGCTGCCAGTAGAGTTGCGCGCCGACATTGAGGCCCATCGGCAGGCGCGCCGAACCCGTCTCTGAAAATGGCGGCCTTGCCGCATCATAGTCGGCGGCCAGGGTGTCCGGACCGGCGAATTCGTAGTCCAGCACCGGCAGCGCCAGGCTTCCCTCCGCGTCGAGCACGACCGCGGTCGCGCCATGGGTGGTGATCGAGATCGCCTCGAAGGCGTGCTCGGCGTTGAGGGCCGCGAGACTTTCGAGCACGAAGCGCCAGAGATGCTCGACATCGAAATGCGGATAGGGACCGTCGCTCAGCACCGTGTTTGCGGCCTTGCGAACGGCGATCTCCTCAAAACGATCGAGATCAACTGCCGCGACCTTGGCATTGGTCTTGCCGATATCGATGACGCCAACGACCCGCATGCGTTCAATCCATCTGGAACACGGTCTTGAGCGGCACCGCCACCGGCTCATTGTCGGCGCGGGTCTCCATGATATCGGCCATGTAGGCCCACCATTTCTGCATGACCGGATGCGCCGGCAGATCGGCCATGCGGTGATCGTCCGTCCGCCAGAGTACGCCGAACAGCAGCCCCGTCTCCTCATCAAGATGGATGGAGTAATCGGAGACGCCGGCCTCCTTCAAAAGCGCTGCCAGCTCCGGCCAGATCGCGTCGTGGCGCGCCTTGTATTCGGCGGCCATTCCGGGATTCAGCCGCATGCGGAAGGCGTATTTTTCCATGAAAGCCTCAATGCGCAAGACGACGACGAGCCCGCCGCCAGAGGATGGGAAGCGCGATCACCGAAATCAGCAAGAGACCGATGAAGATAGACATGACGATGCCAGGCACGTTGAGCAGGCCGAAGCCGAAAGTGACCATGCCCATGATCAGCGCCGCGAGCACGACGCCTGGGATGGTGCCGGAGCCACCGAGAATGTTGACGCCGCCGAGCACCACCATCGTCACCACCTCAAGCTCCCAACCGAGTGCGATCGTCGGACGGGTCGAGCCGAGGCGCGAGGTCAGGCAGATCGAGGCAAGCCCCGCCATCAGTCCTGTCAGGAGGAACAGGATGAACTTGATACGCCCAACCCGGATGCCGGAAAACAGCGCCGCCGTCTGGTTGTTGCCGATGGCATAGACCGCCCGACCGAAATTGGTCTTGTGCAGGACGACGCCATAGACGACGGCGAGCACGACGAAGAGCGTGAACTCGAAGGAGAACACCCACCACACATACCCCTGCCCGAACCAGGAGAAGCTGTCGGGATAGCTGGTAAAGGCCTGGTCGCCGAGGACGATGAAGGAAAGCCCGCGGAAGAGGCTCATCGTGCCGATCGTCACGACGATCGAGGGCAGCCCCAGGCCGGTGATGAGGAGGCCGTTGATCGCGCCGCAGACGAGGCCGACCGAAAGGCCGATCGCAACCAGTGCCGGCGTGTCGAAGCCGAGCTGGACGGCATAGCCCATGGCCGTAGAGGCAAGCGCAATGATCGAGGCGACCGAAAGGTCGATCTCACCGGAGATGATGACGAGCGCCATGGCAAAGGCGATCAACGCCTTTTCGGTGAAGTTGAACGTGGCGTCGGAGAGGTTCCACGGATCGAGGAAATAGGGTGACGCCAGGGAATTACCGAGAAAGATGAGACAAGCGACGACAAGGAGCAGGCTTTCCCAGCTCTTCAACAGCCGCGCGCCGCGGCCCTCCAGACGATCGGGAATGTGGCGAGGGGAAAGGTGGGTTTCGGCCATCAGACAGCCTCCGCTTTTCTGAGGATGACGCGGCCCTTGCGGCGTTCGGCACGGGCGTTGACGGCGACGGCGACAATGATGACGAGGCCCGAGATCGCCATCTGGGCAAAGGGTGAGATGTTGATGACCGGCAGCGCGTTCTTGATAACGCCGAGGAACAGCGCGCCGAGCACGGCACCTGCCACCGTGCCGATGCCACCGGCGATCGAGATGCCGCCAATGACACAGGCCGCGATGATATCGAGCTCGAAACCAAGGGCGATGTCGACATAGGCGACAGCATAGCGCGACACCCAGAGATAACCGGACAGCCCCGCAAGCGCGCCCGAAAGGCAATAGGCAAAGAAGCGGGTGCGGCCAACATCGATGCCGGTATAGACGGCCGCATGCGGATTGCCGCCGACCGCAAAGAAGGCGCGGCCGAGCGCCGTGCGGCTCATCAGCAGAAAGACCAGCCCGATCATGACCACCGAGAGCCAGGACAGAACCGGGAAGCCGAAGAGCGCGTCACGCGGCAAGGCCTTGAAGGCGTCGCTCATCTGGTGGGCGTTGATCCACTTGCCGTCGCTTATGAGGAAGATCAGGCCGCGGTAGATCGTCAACGTACCAAGTGTGACGACGATCGGCGGGATATCGAGCTTCCAGACGAGCGCGCCGTTGACCATGCCGAGCAGCGTGCCGAGCGCCATGACCGCAAGGATGATCAGCGGGATCGGGAGGCCCGGATAGGCGGCGTTCAGCATCGCCGCCACCATGCCGCAAAGCGCAAGGTTTGCCGCCATGGAAAGATCGATGCAGCGGGTCAGGATCACCGCCATCTGGCCGAGCGCCAGGATGATGAGGATCGACGTGTCGTTATAGACACGCGCCAGGTTCGACGGTGCGACGAAAGGCGGGAAGCGCCACGTGATGAGTGCGAGCAGCACGGCAATCGCCCCGACCAACAACAGTTCCCGGTTCTTGAGGATGTTTGCCATCACGCGGCCTCCTGGATGCCCGCAGCGGCACGCACCAGCTTTTCCGCCGTCAGTTCGGCGCGCTCGAAACGCCCGGCGATCCGCCCCTCGCGCATGACGATGACCCGATCGGACATGCCCATGATTTCTGGAATTTCCGAGGACACCATGATGACGCTGAGGCCTTCGGCCGCAAGCTCGCTCATGAAGGCGTGCACAGCCGCCTTGGAACCGATGTCGATGCCCTTGGTCGGCTCGTCGAGGATGATCACCTTGGGCCTCGTCGCCAGCCACTTGGCGATGACGACCTTCTGCTGGTTGCCGCCAGAGAGCGTACCGACGTCCTGGTCGAGCGAGGCGGCGCGCAGGTCGAGGCGCGACGTATATTCGCGAGCAAGCGCAAACTCGTTAGCAAGCTTCAGGAAGCCCGCGCGCGAGGTCCGCGCCAGCGACGGCAGCGTAACGTTCTGGAAGATCGGCAGACCGATGATCGCGCCCTGGCGACCGCGCTCTTCGGGCACGTAGACGATGCCGGCCCCAATCGCCTCGGCCGGGCTGCGGATTACCAGCACCTGGCCGTCGAGGCGGACAGCTCCGGCGGACGGCCGGGTAACACCGATCAGCGACTGCATGAACTCCGAACGGCCCGCGCCCACGAGGCCGTAAAAGCCGAGGATCTCGCCGCGGCGAAGCTCGAAATTGATGTCCTCGAACTCGGTCGGGTGGCGGTAACCCGAGACGGTGAGCACCGGCTCACCGATCGCCACCTCCTTCTTCGGATAGACAGAACCGACGGCGCGGCCGACCATGAGGCGCACCAGTTCATCCTGGCTGACGTCGGCGATCAACCCCTCGTCGACCATGGTACCGTCGCGAAAGACCGTGTAGCGGTCGGCGATCCGGAAGATCTCGTCGAACTTGTGGCTGATGAACAGGATCGCCTTGCCGTCGGCCTTCAGACGTTCGACGAGAGCATAGAGCTCGTGAATTTCCTTGTGCGACAGCGCCGCCGTCGGCTCATCCATGATGACCACCTGGGCATCGACGGAGAGCGCGCGGGCGATCGCGACGAGGTGTTTCTTGGCGATGCCGAGGTCACGCAGGCGGATCGTCGGATCGAGATCGGCGCCCGCGCGTGCCAGCAATGCGCGCGCATCCGCGTTCAATTTCTTCCAGTCGATCAGCCCGAAACGGTTGCGCGGCGCGTGGCCAAGGAAGATGTTCTCGGCGACCGAGAGTTCGTCGAAGAGCACGGTCTCCTGGTGGATCGCAGTCACGCCAGCGTGCGCCGCTGCAAGTGCTGTCGGAAAATGGACCTCCTGATCGGCCACGCGGATCGTGCCACCGTCCGGCTGGTAGATGCCCGTCAGGATCTTGACGAGAGTCGACTTGCCCGCGCCGTTCTCGCCGATCAGCGCCGTGACCGATCCCGGATAGAGCGACAGCGAAACGTCGGAGAGCGCCTTCACGCCGGGAAAGGATTTCGAAATCCCCTCAAGCGCAATGGCGGGCTTCATCCGCGATGTGAGCGTATCCTGGAGCAAGAGACTGTCCACCAGTTCAGTGTTTCGATAACGCAAAGGCGCTGGCCGTCCATGCCTCACGGCTCGGCAGTTTGGGCTGCCCCTCACCCTAACCCACTCCCCGCATGCAGGGAGAGGGAACGAGGACGCTGCGCTCCTGCCTCCCTTGTCGCGAAGGAGGAGCATCGGTTGCCGCTCGTCCCTTCTCCCCGCGAGCGGGGAGAAGGTGCCGGCAGGCGGATGAGGAGCCGAACCCTTCGGATCACTTCGCCCGATCAGAAGATCTTGGCGAATTCCTCTACGTTCTTGGCATCGTAGACGAACGGGTCGGCCATCGCGCCTTCGTTGTTGTCGTCGAGCTTGACTGCGCCCATGCGGCCCATCTTCAGTTCAGCACCCGGCTTGGCTTCGGCACCGTTGATCAGGTCGTTGGCGATCATCGTTGCGGAATAACCGAGGTCGATCGGGTTCCAGATGGCAAAGGACTTGGAGGCGCCAGACTTCACGTGACCTGCCATCTCCGAGGGCAGACCAAGTCCCGTCACATTGATCTGGCCGATCTTGCCGGCGTCCGTGACGGCCTGAGCGGCGGCAACGATGCCGACCGAGGTCGGCGCGATGATCGCCTTCAGGTTCGGGTAGGACTGAATGAGGCCTTGTGTTTCGCGATAGGACTTGTCGGCCAGGTCATCGCCATAGACGGTCGCCACGACGTTGATGCCCTTGTAGTTGCCCTGAACCTTCTTCATCTCGGCGATCCAGGTGTTCTGGTTGGTCGCGGTCGCCGAAGCCGAAAGCACGGCGACGTCGCCGCCCTCAGGCAGGTTGTCGGCGGCGAGCTTGATGATCATGTTGCCGATCAGCGGGTTCGACGACGGATTGAGATGCATCATCCGGCCGTCCTTGGCGACGCCCGAGTCCCAGGAGATGACCTTGATGCCGCGGTCCATCGCCTTTTTCAGCGCCGGAACCAGGGCGTCGGTGTCGTTGGCCGAAACCGCGATCGCGTCAACCTTCTGGGCGATCAGCGAGTTGATCACTTCGATCTGGCCTTCGGCGGTCGTCGAGGTCGGGCCGGTGTAGATCACCTCGACATTGCCCAGTTCCTTGGCTGCTTCCTGGGCGCCCTTGTTGGCGGCCTCGAAGAAGCCGATGCCGAGCGCCTTGACGACGAGCGCGATCTTCTTGTTTTCCGCATGCGCAGCATTGGCCATCAGCGCCAGCGAAACGGCGGCCGTGACCATCAGTGACTTCAGGATCTTCATGCTCATTTCCTCCCTTTGACCGGCGCGTGATCAGAACGCATCCAGTGCTGCCTTCCTCCAATAACAACGACCCGACTCCCTTGACCGTGATCGCCGCCTTCCCCTCTCCTCGCTCGCCTCAGGCGGACGAAGACATATTCTCCGCATCCGTGCCGGCTCTCGAACTGGCCACGACCAGCCGCACGCCGGCATTTTCGAGCATCGCGGCATGTCGGTCCTCGATGCCCGAATCCGTGATCACGGTCGCGATCCGCTTCAGCCCACACAGGATCAGGCTCGACCGCTTGTGAAATTTCGACGAGTCGACCAGCACCACCAGTTCATCGGCCTGGTCGATGAGTTTCTGTTCGGCCTGGATCAAAAGCGGATCGGCCTCCATCAGCCCGAGGGGGCCTAGGCCTTGTGCCCCCATGAACATCCGGCGCGCATAAAAATTGCGCGTCACGTCATTGTCGAAGGGACTGAGGATAATGTTCTGCTCACGGTAGATCGTGCCGCCCGACAGCATCACCGTGTTCTTCGAGTGCTTCAAAAGATGTTCGGCGATCGGGAACGAGTTGGTGAACACTTGCATCCGACGATTGCTGAGGAAATGCACCATCTGGAACGTGGTGGTGCCGCCATTGATGATGATCGGCTCGCCATCCTCGCAAAGCGCCACCGCCTCCTTGGCGATCGCCTGCTTCTCGCGGGCGTGAAGCCCCTCATTGACCTTGAACGGGCGGCCGGCGAGGCCAACGAATTGCGGCGGGTTGATCGCCTCGGCGCCGCCGCGCACCCGGCGCAGCTTCTTTTGCACGTGAAGGGCCGCGATATCGCGCCGGATCGTCGCCTCGGAACTGTCGGTCAGATCGACCAGTTCCTGGACGGTGACGACGGGCTTTTCCTGAACCGCCGACTGAATGATCCGGTGTCTTTCTTTCTCGTGCATGCGTTCCTCCGATGCCACCAATGCTTCCATCACGACCGACCATTGTCAATCACAATCAATCATATTTTTTCATTGTGCAGCGCAATATGCGCGATCTTGATCGTTTTTGATTGACAATAACGCTCAAGCGATGTGATCTGATGCCAACCATATCTCTGCGCGGCCGCCAAGCCGTGCGGCATCAGACCGGGAGGAATTCGAGATGTTGGACAAGCAGCAGGGCGCACGACTTGCAAACCTTTGGGACGAGGCGAAGGCTGCCGGCATGAGCGAATCCGAGCGGCTGCTGTATCGCTCGAACCTGCTCGGTTCCGACAAGCGCATCACCAATTACGGCGGCGGCAACACCTCCGCCAAGGTGATGGAGAAGGACCCGCTCGGCGGCGGTTCGGTCGAGGTTCTCTGGGTCAAGGGTTCCGGCGGCGACGTCGGCACGATCAAGCTTGACGGCTTTGCGACCCTTTACATGGACAAGCTCAACGCGCTGAAGACAATCTATCGCGGCGTCGCATACGAAGACGAGATGGTCGGCTACCTGCCGCACTGCACTTTCAACCTCAACCCGCGCGCCGCCTCGATCGACACGCCGCTGCATGCCTATGTGCCCAAGAAGCACGTCGACCACATGCACCCCGACGCGATCATCGCGATTGCCGCCGCCAAGAACAGCCGCGAGCTGACGGCGAAGATCTTCGGCGACGATATCGGCTGGCTGCCCTGGAAGCGTCCGGGCTACGAGCTCGGCCTGTGGCTCGAAAAATTCTGCCTGGAAAACCCTGCCGCTCGCGGTGTCGTGCTCGAAAGCCACGGTCTCTTCACCTGGGGTGACACCGCAAAAGAAGCCTATGAGACGACGGTCGAGATCATCAACAAGGCGATCGCCTGGTTTGAGGCCGAGAACACCGGGCCGGCCTTCGGTGGCGCCGTGAAGCCGGTGCTCGACGCGGCTGCCCGAGCCGATATCGCCCGCAAGCTGATGCCCGTCATCCGCGGCCTGATCAGCGCCGACGAGAAGAAGATCGGCCATTTCGACGACAGCCAGGCGGTGCTCGACTTCGTCACCTCGAAGGACCTGAAGCCGCTGGCGGCACTCGGCACCAGTTGCCCGGACCATTTCCTGCGCACCAAGATCCGGCCGCTGGTGATCAATTTCGATCCGGCAAATCCCGACGTCGCCAAGACGCTTGCCGCCCTTCCCGAGGCAATCGCTGCCTATCGTGCCGACTATGCGGCCTATTACGAGCGCTGCAAGCACGCCGACAGCCCAGCCATGCGCGACCCGAATGCGGTCGTCTATCTGGTGCCCGGCGTCGGCATGATCACCTTCGCCAAGGACAAGGCGACCGCCCGCATCTCCGGCGAATTCTACGTCAACGCCATCAACGTCATGCGCGGTGCATCCGGTGTGTCGACCTATGTCGGCCTGCCAGAGCAGGAAGCCTTTGACATCGAATACTGGCTGCTGGAGGAAGCGAAACTCCAGCGCATGCCGAAGGCAAAGAGCCTTGCCGGTCGCATCGCGCTCGTCACAGGCGGCGCCGGTGGCATCGGCAAGGCGACGGCCAACCGGCTGATGCAGGAAGGCGCCTGCGTGGTTCTCGCAGATATCGACGAGAGCGCACTTGCTGCCGCAGTGGCTGAGCTTTCGGCGCGTTACGGCAAGGATGTCGTGCGCTCGGTCAGCATGAATGTCACGAGCGAAGCAGCGGTCGAAGGCGGCTTCGCCGACACGCTGCTCGCCTTCGGCGGTCTCGACATTCTCGTCTCGAATGCCGGCCTTGCCTCGTCCGCCGTGATCGAAGACACGACGCTTTCGCTCTGGAACAAGAACATCGAGATCCTGACGACCGGTTACTTCCTCGTCTCACGCGAAGCTTTCCGCATCTTCCGCCAGCAGAAGGCCGGCGGCAATGTCGTCTTCGTTGCTTCGAAAAACGGCCTTGCCGCTTCCCCCGGCGCGTCCGCCTATTGCACGGCCAAGGCCGCCGAGATCCATCTCGCCCGTTGCCTGGCGCTCGAAGGAGCCGCGGCTCAGATCCGCGTCAATGTCGTCAACCCGGATGCGGTGCTGCGCGGTTCGAAGATCTGGACCGGCGAGTGGAAGGAGCAGCGCGCCGCCGCCTACAAGATGGATGTGGACGATCTCGAGGCGCATTATCGCGAACGCTCGATGCTGAAGCTCAGCGTCTTCCCGGAGGATATCGCCGAGGCGATCTACTTCCTGTCGTCAGACATGTCGGCGAAATCGACCGGCAACATCATCAATGTCGACGCGGGCAACGCCCAGTCGTTCACGCGCTGATCAAGGAGCGGACCATGACGACGATGATCAGCCAGGCAACGATCGACGCCGAGAACGAAAGCCGCCTCACCGCCCTTCGCCGCGACTACGAAAGCCTCGGCGAGCGGCTCGACCGACGTGGCGTCGCGATCGACGAAATCAAGAACAAGGTTGCCGCCTATGGCGTTGCCGTTCCTTCCTGGGGTGTCGGCACCGGCGGCACCCGTTTTGCCCGGTTCCCGGGCAAGGGCGAGCCGCGCAACATCTTCGACAAACTCGAGGACTGCGCCGTCATCCAGCAGTTGACGCGAGCGACGCCAACCGTCTCGCTGCATATTCCCTGGGACAAGGTCAGCGACAATTCCGAACTCAAGCACAAGGGCACGTCTCTCGGCCTCGGCTTCGATGCGATGAACTCCAACACCTTCTCCGACGCACCCGGCCAGGCGCATTCCTACAAGTTCGGCTCGCTGTCGCACACCGATGCCGCCACCCGCGCCCAAGCGGTGGAGCACAATCTCGAATGCATCGAGATTGGCCGGCAGCTTGGCTCCAAGGCGCTGACGGTCTGGATCGGCGATGGCTCCAACTTCCCCGGCCAGAGCAATTTCACCCGCGCTTTCGAACGTTATCTCGACGCGATGAAATCGGTCTATGCGGCCCTGCCGGATGACTGGCGGGTCTTTACCGAACACAAGATGTTCGAGCCGGCCTTCTATTCGACCGTCGTGCAGGACTGGGGCAGCAACTACCTGATTGCGAAGGAGCTTGGCCCCAAGGCCTTCTGCCTGGTCGATCTCGGCCACCATGCGCCGAACGTCAACATCGAGATGATCGTTGCCCGCCTCATCCAGTTCGGCAAGCTCGGCGGCTTCCACTTTAACGATTCAAAGTATGGCGACGATGACCTCGACACGGGCTCGGTTGATCCCTACCGCCTGTTCCTGGTCTTCAACGAACTGGTGGATGCGGAAAGCCGCGGCGCCAGGGATTTCAAGCCGGCACACATGCTCGACCAGAGCCACAATGTCACGGATCCGATCGAGAGCCTGATGACCAGCGCGATGGAGGTCTGCCGGGCCTATGCCCAGGGGCTGATTGTCGACCGCAAAGCGCTTCAAGGCTACCAGGACGACAATGACGCGCTGATGGCGACTGAAACGCTGAAGGCCGCCTTCCGCACGGATGTCGAACCCATTCTCGCCATGGCGCGGCTTGAGAGCGGCGGCGCCGTGGCGCCGGTCTCGGCCTATCGTGCAAGCGGCTATCGCGCGAAGGTGGCTAAGGAGCGACCCGCCGTCGCTGGCGGTGGAGGCGGCATCGTCTGACCCGGTAAAGCAACGCAGCGCCCGCATTTTCGGATGAGGCGCTGCCACCTGCGCTCTGCCATGCAAAAAATCGTCGCGCGATGAAATTGCCCCCTATCTGATTTCGATTCCTGATCTATCTTTCCTTGCAGATACAGCGGAAAGGGAACCGTTCATGGGCATTGAAAGCATTCTCGTCTTCCTGATCGTCGGCGCGATCGCCGGCTGGCTCGCCGGCCTTATCGTCAAGGGGTTCGGCTTCGGCCTCATCGGCAACATGGTGGTCGGCATCATCGGCGCCTTCATCGCCGGTTTCCTCTTCCCGGCAATCGGTATCAGCCTTGGTAGCGGCGTTCTCTCGGCGATCCTGCACGCGACGATCGGTGCCGTCATCCTCCTGGTGCTGATCCGTATCGTCAAACAGGCCTGATCCCCAGCAATCGGCGCCGGCTCACCCGCACATCCAAACCGCGTCCGGCGTCGTTTCAACTGGACGCGCGAGGGGTGCCGTAGCACTGTGCTGTGACGGGACCAACAAACCCGAAATGGCTCACCGGCCGACGGAGGCAGCATGAAAGTGCTCTATACCGACAAGATCGAAACGGCGCTCAAGTCGTTCATCGCAGATCACCCAGGCGTCGAGACCCGGGACCAGGCGATCCTCGCAATCCTGGACAACTGGTTTACCAGCCATGGCTACCTTCCGCCGCAACAGGAAGGCAGGCGTCCCGAAGACCTTGACGCCTCGAATGACGATTGAGAGATTTGCGCACCCGACGCCGGAGAACCGTGTTGTTCTTCGTGCCACGACGCCGATCGCAACAGCACTTCAATAGCGTGACCCTTTCGCCATGAGCCTTACCTCCGTCAAAGACTTCTTCTCGCAGCACGCCCCCGACATCGACGTCATCGAGCTTCAGCAAAGCACGGCAACGGTTGCGCTTGCAGCCGAGGGCCATGGCGTCGAGCCGGCGCAGATCGCCAAGACGCTGGCGCTCCGGGTCGGCGACGACGTGATCCTGATCGTCACGCGCGGCGACGCCCGCCTCGATAACAAGAAATACAAGGCGCGCTTCGGTACCAAGGCGCGCATGCTGGGCTTCGATGAGGTGGAGGCCGAAACCGGGCATCCGGTCGGCGGCGTCTGCCCCTTCGGGCTCGCCAAGCCGCACAGCGTCTATTGCGACAGGTCGCTGGAGGCCTATGACATCGTCGTGCCGGCAGCGGGCGCTACCAACGCAGCGGTGCATATCAGCCCGGCCCGGATCGTCGAATTGACCGGTGCTGAATGGATCGACGTTTCAGAAACGTGATTGCCCCGCCTTGGAATGGCCACAAAGCTTAACTGAGTACGAACACCTGTCCCGGCGGTGATTTGCCGGTCCCCCCTTTTCACGGCCAGGAGTTCGTCGAGCATGAAGACTATCGCGTATCCGCTGATCTTCGCCGCCTCATTTTCACCGGCTCTAGCAATGGATCAGTCCCTGGTGCGACAGTTCGAAAAACTCGATCCGCAAACCCGGCTCGAACAGCGCTGCGACACCGAGGCGATGGAGCGCATCAATGCCGACAAGTCGACCTTCAAGCCCGACAAGGTCATCGCCTACACCTTCGCCGAACCTGTTGTGACGGACGACAAGATGAAGGCGTCGGGTGCCGTGTTTCGCAGCAAGGGCGAGTGGTACAAGCTGAAGTTCAAGTGCCGCACGGACGCGGAGCACCTGGATATCCTGTCTTTTGAATACAAGATCGGCGAGCTTGTGCCGCACGAGAATTGGGATGAGTTCTATCTCTATCCCTGACCGCCGATGACGGGCAGGCACAAAAAGCTCGCCCGCTTAAAGAACAGCCATCAGGAACAGCAGCGAGCCGAGCGAAAGCGCGGCCATGATGCTCATCAGCAGCCTCATCATATGCTCTGCCATGTGGTGCATCCTTACTCGGCTCCCTCGCAAGAATGTGGGCATTTCGCGGCTCCGGCGCAGCGGCGCATTCGAACGGCAAGAAACGCTGCGGCTATCACCATCCAGCCTGCGCCAACATGGTTAACAAAACGCTAACAACGCTTTCCGGAGCGACCGGGCCGTCATGAGCCAGCGGGGGCAGACCAGTGCCGCCACTATCCAAGACAAGGCTCACACAAGATCGAAACGGAATAACGGACCCACTGGGATGGCTTCCCCAAGCGCGGTCCCGTTACGCCCTTTTCACAGACCTTATGGTCGGACGATGCAGGCGAGACGGCCGATCCGCCGCACGGCAAGCCGCCCGTGACGACTGACCATGGAGAGACGCGTGAGCCAGGTGAAGCTGAGCATTTGCATTCCAACTTACAACCGCGCGGCCTTTCTCGAGAAGGCACTCGACTACTTCGTCAACCTTTACCAGTTCGCCTACAAATACGAGATCGTCATCTCCGACAATGCGTCCACCGATGACACAGGCGAAGTCGTCGCGCGCTTCATCGCCAAGGGGCTTCCGATCCGTTATCTGCGGCAGGCGGAGAACTACGGCTCCGGCGCCAACGCTGTCAGCGCATTCAGCCGCGCGACGGGCGAATATGTACTTTACCTCGCCGACGACGACATCCTCATCAACGACGGCATGCGCGAGGCAATCCGTTACCTCGATCTCAATCCGGAAGTCACCGCATGCTATGCCCCCTGGTATACGCATGACGAGGTCGAGGAGCGTGACGACCCGCCGTTCTACTCCGTGGACCGCGATACGCGCTTCAAGAAAAGGGAGTTCGAGAGCGTCTTCGATTTTCTGGTCGAGCGTCACGTGTTCCCGGAGATTGGCATTTACCGGACTTCGGCACTACGCTCGGCCTGGGTGCCCCGGAACTTCGCCTATTGGGCCTTCGCCTATCTCGCTCACTTCCTGGACCAGGGGGCCGTCGCCTTCTTGTCGAAGCCATTCTATCGACAGGTCACGCGCTCCAAGATTGCCCGAGACCGGCCGCAGGCCGGCCACGCGGACGTGCTGACCGCCTGGGACAGCTATCGCGGCGGCCTTGAATACTTCCTCTATACCGGTGCCAAGCGTGGCGCGGTGCGGATCACGCCGGATCGGCGAGCCTATCTCGACGCCCAGGTGAAGGACTTCACCATGGTGCGCATGACCGTGGCCCTGCGGATGTGGATATACAAGAAGGATTACATCCGCGCCTACGAACTCTATACCCGGCTGATGCTCGCCGGCTTCGAGCATCATCCCGACGTGCAGCGAGCAAAGGCCGTGCTGCCGCTCATGGTCGCGCTCCAGACCGTCATGTGGCACACCAATGCGGTGGCGGAGATCGATCGCCTGGTGCTCCACGGCGTGGACGATCGCAGTGCGATCGAGGAGTTGCTTCGGGACCTGGGCCTGCGTCGGGAAATCGCCGTCGTGCCCGATACGACGCAGCTGACACCGGAGGAGATCGCCCGCACCGCGGTGTTCGTCACCGCTGACAGCGACCGAAAACACTATCTTCGCAAGGGTCACCTGCCAAATCTCGTGGTCAGCGAAGGCGATATCCTCAGTCACGTCCTGCTTTGAAAATGAAAGGGCGCCGCTGGCGCCCTCGTCTGTTTCGACGTTGTCGCCCCGGGAAGCGAGCGACGAACAAGCTTGTCCCGTGGCGCAGCTATTTGCGCATGATGCCCTTATAGTAAGCACCGTTGCGCGGCGGCGGACGGTTTACGACCTTGGCCTTGGGATTGTATTTCTCGCTTTTGTGGCCTTCGTTGATGGGCGTCGTCGAAACACCCTTATAGTAGCTGCCACCGGCAAACGCCGGAGCAACACCACCCGCGGCGACCGTCGCCGCCACGAAGGCCGCCAGAGACAGTTTCACAAAACTACGCATTTCCGATCCTCGTTGACCCTGCCACGCCCCGTTTTCCCCGGCGCCGTAGCTTCGATTGCGCGGCGACACGCTGCGCCGCTCAGGTCCTCCCGGGCGCCAGAATAGGCAGAAGCTGCGACACGCCTGTAACGCAGGTGACAGCGACGAAACCGGGCGTCCGCTAGCGCGAGAATCAGAGAGCGGAAGTGCGTGAGATAGACGACGGGGCGCCGTTGGCGCGGCCCGTCATCGCGGACCCGATCAGCGGAAAAGCTGCAGGATGCTCTGAGCGTCGGTGTTGGCGATCTGCAACGCCTGCACACCGAGCTGCTGCTGGGTCTGCAGGGCCTTGAGCCGCGTCGAGGTCTCGTTCATGTCGGCATCCACCAGGCGGCCGACACCCTTGTCGATCGTCGCCATCAACGTCTGAGCAAAGGTCGTTTGCATGTCGATGCGCGCAAGCAACGACCCGAGCGCCGCCGCCCCATCAATGGTCCGTTGCAGGACCACTTCAATGTATTGAAGGTAGGAACCGACCGACTGCGGGTTGGCCGCAACATCGATGTCGAGAAAGTTTCTTCGCGCGATCGGCTCGATGTTGACGGCGATGTTGCTGAATCCGACAAAGGTCCCGGCGCCCGACTTTCGATCGACGGCTGGATCCGATTTGATCTCAATGCCGCCCGCGCCGTTGTTCTGAATGATAGTGTTGGGACGGGTGATGAGCGATTGAAGCACGGTCACCATCTCGTCGGTCGTCTCGATCTTGCCGGTGTCCTTGCCAAGAAGTGCGTTGACCTGATTTCTGTCGAACGAATGTGTGCTCTGGGCTTCGCCGTTCACCGAGAAATTGAACGAAATGACGACGTCCTTGTAAACCTCGAAAGGCTCGAACGCCAACGTCATCTCCGATCCGCGCGACCCGAAGCTCGCGTTGGGTGAAAGCCCTCCAGCACCCCCTGTTGTGGTATTGACCACCAGGTTGGCAACTTCGACGTAGGAGCCGTCGAGTCCTGAATTTTGCTGCGTCTTGAAGCCAATTTGATTGATGATAGGGGCATGGGGCGGGTTGGGGTGATTGTAAGTCAGGACCGACGCGCCCGCGCCGGCGGCCGTCGCGGCGTGCGCGAGGACCGCCGCATATTGGCTGTAGTTCGATATGACCCCGTTGGCCCCGACGCCCAGCACCGCATCCACGGTTGCCCGGTCGACAGTGACCGGCGTCGTCTTTCCAGGATGCAGCGGCAGCGACAAGCCCTGGGTGCTGCTGTCCTTGTCCACGATGACGTCGAAGGTGATCTTGTCGCCGGGGCTCGTAAAGCTGATTGGGCCGCTGAATGTAAAGGTGAACTCGCCAGCCGTGCCCGCCCTGTTGTTGTAGTTGCTGTTGATCGTATATCCGTCGACGTCGACCGAAGTGACGAAACGAATGCCTCCGACGGTCCTCATGTCGCGCGTGTCGGCCTGGAGGATGCCGCCGCCTGAGCTGTTGAACAGGGAGGAGTCGCGCAGGAAGAAATCCGCGGTGTTGAGCGAAATGCCGTTTCTCGAATCGCGTGAAAACGATGACGCAACCGAGGTTCGGTTGAGGTCGCTGTCATAAATATCGGAAACATCGGTTTTCAGCCAGTTCTGCCCACTGAAGCTCGACGAATTGACGATGCTCAACACCTGCTGCTTGAGCTGATCGAGTTCCTTTTGAAGCTTGCCCTTGTCGACGCCTGGCTCGCTTGCAGCCACCAGTTTCGCCTTGAATTCGCTGAGAATGCCAGTGACGGCGTCCATAGCCGCATAGGCGGTTTCCACTTTGGCGGCGCCCAGGCCAAGCGCATCCTGCACCGCAGACACGGCCTTGCTGTCGGAGCGCATCGTCGTCGAGATCGACCAGTAGGCCGCGTTATCGGCAGCGGTCTGAATGCGAAGTCCGGAGCTGACCTGGTTCTGCGCTACCGTGAGCCCGGAACTGATATTACGCAGAGTCTGGAGCGCAGAAATTGCTCCAGCGTTCGTGTGAATGCTGACCATATTAGTGACATCTTAAAATTGAAAAATGCCCATCATGGGCCACTGTGATTGTGGCGATACAACCAGATGGATGGTTAACGCACACCTAACAAAAAGGGGCCGGCCGGAATCCCGATGCAAAAATTGCGTATAGGCTGCGTGTACTTGGCAGAAGTTGCGCTCGCCACCACGCCTCTTGGGGTCAAGCCCGCTCCGCCGCAAGCGCGGCAGGCTGGGTCACCGGGAACGATGTCTTGAGCGCATCGAAATGCTTCTCGATCAGGTGCCAGGATGCCGTCGCGACGACGACGGTGGCGGTGCTCATGACGAAGAACGTGACTGGCCCCGTTTTGTAAAGATCGGGCCACTGGCCGGCGATAAGCCACCAGAGCGCCATGTGATACACATAGGTCGCGTAGCTCACCCGGCTCAAGAAACGCGTGGCCGGATTCGCCAGAAGATACGCCGAGACGCCCTTATAGCCGTTGTAGGAACTGAGCACGATCGATGAAAGCGCATAGATGCTGAGCAGCCGATAGGTCTCCGAGTGGCCAAACTCGGCGCCGATCGCGAACGGCGAAGCGATGAGTGCGATCGATGCGAGGTTGTTCACTTTGCTCGTCAGCACCGCCTTGACGTCGGCATTGTCCTTCACCAGCGCAAGGAGGGCGCCTGCGGCCACCGGATCAAACGAAAAGACGATGTTTGACCAGGCGAGAACGCCAAGCTCACGGGGATTGGCCCGCACGATGACCGAGATCGCAAAGATGATGCAGTAGGCCACGAAGATGCGGCGCCGGCTCAGGAAGAGGATGATGAGCGGAGCGGTAAGGTAGAACTGCTCGACAATGTTGAGGCTCCAGAGATGCGCTGCAACCCAGGGCTTCCAGCTTTCGTTGATGGCGAAATAGAGGTTGGACATTTGAAACGTATGCCAAACCAGACTTTCCCGGATGCCGTCCATATTGAACAGCGCAGCCACGACAAGCATCAGCAACAGCGCCGGCACCAGGCGCAGAGACCGGCGGACATAGAAATTGATGACGTTGATCGTCGCGCCGCTGTCCTTCGCCGATAGCAATATGGTGCCGATCAGGAAGCCGCTGATGATGAAGAACAGGGAAACGCGAACCGATTCCAGCGTCGGATGCTCGTTCCAGTAATGAACATAAAGAACCCCGGTCATGGCGATCACGCGAAGCCCGTCAATTTGCTCTCGCCTGCCGCCGCGCACTTCCGTCGCAGTCATGTCAGTGTCCCGCCGAATACAATTAAATAATTGCTACTTAAGTATATCCTTGGAGAGTACGCCGCTTCCGTCCACTTGTGAAGAGGCACGACCGACTGTGACCAGTTGAGACCGATCGCTTGCAGCAGCGTCTGGCCGCAGGTGGAACGCTTCGCCTTGCCACGGTGCCACGCTCGGCCCATCTCAGCCGATCGATCGGCTCCGTCGAGCGTCGTGGCGAGAAAGACGGCGATAAGCGTCGACGCGTGACGACCCATCGAGGGGCCGCGAAAGCCCATCGCAAGCAAGGTCGTGTCCATGCTGAAAACGACAACACGAGACCGCTCGGTGTACGTCTAAGACACCAGATCTTTCAAGAGAAGAATGGTGCCCGGAGGCGGATTTGAACCACCGACACGCGGATTTTCAATCCGCTGCTCTACCAACTGAGCTATCCGGGCATCCTGCCGTTTCGGGCAGCGGCTCCTTGCGGAACCCTCGGGGCGCTTGTTTGTGCCCCGGAAGCGAGCGGGGTTATAACATCTTGTTCGGCGGTGTCCAGCGGCAAATGAAAGTTTTTTGACCGAAATCCTGTGGACAGATGAAAAAACCGAAAAATCAAGCAGATTCAGAGAGATCGCGTTTCGCGTCTCTCGCCCGCTCGCGAGAAAACAGCCTTTGGCAGCCGACAGCGGTGGCGAAAATCGCCGACCTTGATGCCGGGCAGCGACGTGCGCCTGCGACGGAGAAGATATCGGGTAACGAACGCCATGCGGCGCGGTTGGCGCACAGCGCGTCAACGCTCGTCGTCGTCGGCCTTCGATTCGTCGTCGGCGACAGGGATGGCATAGGAACCTGAAAGCCAACGGTTCAGATCGACGTTCCGGCAACGGTCCGAGCAGAATGGATAGTGTTCGCGATGTGACGGCCGCCCGCATTCCGGACAGGGGCGCGGCGCGCGCAGAGGCGCAACGTTCGAAGCGCTCTTCTTGCTATCGTCGTTCGTCGTGTCGTCGGGCACCAGCTTCAGCCTTCCAGCCAGCTATTGTGCACGTCGTAGCCTTCGCCGACAAGCAGGCCAACCGTTTCGTAGAGCGGCAGGCCGACGACGTTGCTGTAGGAACCGACGAGCTTCACCACGAAGCTGCCAGCGATCCCCTGGATGCCGTAGCCGCCCGCCTTGCCGCGCCACTGGCCGGAAGCGAGATAGCTTTCGATGTCAAAACCGGAGAGGCGCTTGAAGCGAACCTTGGTGTCGACGACCTTCTGGCGCAGCGTCTTGTCCGGCGTGATGAGGCAGACACCGGTATAGACGCGATGGCTGCGGCCGGACAGCAGATGCAGGGCGCTCGAGGCTTCGCTGACGAGCTCCGGCTTCGGCAGGATGCGCCGGCCGACGCAGACGACCGTGTCGGCCGCCAGGATATAGCTTCCGTCCCAGCCGGCCTCACCCTTGATCGCGGCAAGTGCTGCCCGCGCCTTTTCGGCCGACAGCCGCCTTGCGAGCGAACGCGGATGTTCAGCGCGCTTCGGCGTTTCGTCGAGATCCATCGGCATCAGGCGCGCGGGCTCGATGCCCGCTTGCGCCAAAAGCTCGACGCGACGCGGCGAACCGGACGCAAGTATCAGTTTCTTGGCCACTGTCATCGGAACGCGGAAATGCTCCAGGAATTGCGGAGAGCCGAGCTGGCTTACTTGAAGCGGTAGGTGATGCGGCCCTTGGTGAGGTCGTAAGGGGTCATCTCAACGAGAACCTTGTCGCCCGCGAGCACGCGGATGCGGTTCTTGCGCATGCGGCCCGCCGTGTGGGCGATGATCTCATGCTCGTTTTCGAGCTTCACGCGGAAGGTCGCGTTGGGAAGCAATTCGGTGACCACGCCCGGAAATTCAAGGACTTCTTCTTTCGCCATGTAGGACTGTTCTTTCTATCTTTGTTTAGGGAACCGTCAGGTATCCCGAAAATTTGCCGGAAACTACACAATCGACGAGGATTTGTGAACCATCTAACGCCGGCTTTTGCGCTTTTGTGACGCCTACAGCGCCTGGCGTCTTAGCAGACGGGTCAAGGTCGCTGTAGCACTTTGATCTGCTGCGTGTCTTTATCCTTAATTCGATCCGGAACTAAGGAAACGAAGGCTGCGGCCGCCCGCCGACGGTGCCGGCGGTTTTCGGCTCCTTGCCCTCAGGCCTTCTTCTGATGATGCGGACCGACCAGCCGATGATTGATCAATGTCGCAAGGTGATCGCGAACGGCGCGATAGGCATCGACAATCTGCTCGCGCGTACCGACTGCCACCGTTGGGTCCGGTGTCGGCCAGTAGACCACGTCCACCGCCATGGAGCGAGTCAATTCGAGCGCCTTGTGGTGCGCTTCCGGCGCGAGCGTCACGATCAGGTCGAAGTAGTCATCTTCAAGTTCGTCCAGCGTATGCGGCTGATGACGGCCGAGGCTTAAGCCCACCTCTGCCATGACGACGTCGACAAAGGGATCGCGTTCGCCGTGCCGGACGCCTGCGGAGGCGACGTAGGTGCCGGCAGGCAGCGCCGCCTTGGCAAGCGCCTCGGCCATCGGCGAGCGAATGGCGTTCATGCCACACATGAAGAGAACCGAGCGAGGCGTTTTTCTGTCCGGTGCATCGGTTCCCGTCATGCCGGTTCCCGCTCTCAGCCGCGCCAGTAGAGCACGCAAACGAGCGTGAACAGCCGGCGGGCGGTATCGAAATCCAGCCGGATCTTGCCGGACAGGCGATCCATCAGGGTCTGCGAGCCCTCGTTGTGGATGCCGCGGCGCCCCATGTCGATGGCCTCGATCTGGCTGGGCGTCGCCGAGCGGATCGCCTCGTAGTAGCTCTCGCAGATCATGAAGTAGTCCTTCACGATCCGGCGGAACGGCGTCAGCGACAGGATGTGCGTGGCGACGCCTTCACCCTTTTCGGTCGAGATGGCGAAGACCAGCTTCGCGTCCATCAGCGAGAGATTGAGCTTGTAGGGACCGCCGGGATGGCCGGCCGGCTCGAACAGGTTTTCTTCGAGCAGGTCGAAGATCGCAACCGCGCGCTCATGTTCCACGTCAGGGGTCGAGCGGCCGATGGTCTCGTCCAGAACGACATCGCAGAGGCGCAGGTTGCGGTCCGCCTTCATCCGGCATCCCCGAGATTGAGGCGAATGGCGACGGAGCGCGCATGGGCCTCCAAGCCCTCGGATTTTGCCAGCACGATCGCCGCCGGCCCGAGGATCCGCAGTTGCTCCGGATCGAGCCGCAGGATCGACGTGCGCTTCATATAGTCGAGTACGCCGAGACCGGAGGAAAACCGCGCCGAACGCGCCGTCGGCAAGACGTGGTTGGAGCCGCCGACATAATCACCGATGACTTCAGGCGTGTGGCGCCCGACGAAGATCGCGCCGGCATTGCGGATCTTTTCGACCATCGGATCGGGATTGGCGAGCGCCAGCTCCAGATGCTCTGCCGCAATGCGATTGGCAAGCGGCACGGCGTCTTCGAGATCGGGCACCAGAATGACGGCGCCGAAATCGCGCCAGCTGGCCGATGCGGTTTCAGCCCGCGGCAGCGTCTTCAACTGCCGCTCCACCGCTTCCTCGACCGCCTGACCGAATTGCGCATCGTCGGTGATCAGGATCGACTGAGCACCGACGTCGTGTTCGGCCTGGGCCAGCAGATCGGCGGCTATCCAGTCCGGATCGTTGTACTTGTCGGCAATGACCAGGACTTCCGAGGGACCGGCGATCATGTCGATGCCGACGGTGCCGAAGACCTGGCGCTTGGCCGCGGCCACATAGGCATTGCCGGGACCGACGATCTTGGCGACCGGCGCAATCGTCTCGGTGCCATAGGCAAGGGCAGCAACCGCCTGCGCGCCGCCGATGCGGTAGATTTCCTCGACGCCGGCAAGCCTTGCAGCGGCAAGCACCGCCGGGTTGATCTTGCCGCCCATGGCCGGCACCACCATGACGATGCGGGGAACGCCGGCGACCTTTGCCGGAAGCGCGTTCATCAGCACCGAACTCGGATAGCTCGCCGTGCCGCCGGGCACATAAAGACCGACGGCATCGACGGCCGTCCAGCGCGAGCCAAGGCCGACGCCCATGGAATCTTCGTAGATGTCGTCCTTCGGCCGCTGGCGTGCGTGATGGGCTTCAATGCGGGTGGCGGCAACTTTCAGCGCGCCCAGCACCTCCGGCTCGACCGCCTGGATCGCCGCATCGATCTCGGCGGCACTGACCACCATCGGCGTCACCGAGAAATCGACACCGTCGAAGCGCTTGGAATAGTCGGCGAGTGCTGCGTCGCCGCGCAGGCGCACCTCGTCGATGATGGCCTTGACCACCGCATTGACGTCCTCGGACACCTCACGCTTGGTCGTCAGGAATGACGCGAACTTTTGTTCGAAGTCACCGTCGAGATTATTGAGCCTGATTGCCAAAGGAAACGTCCTTGTATGCCGGTGTCGTTGCGGTCTACAGCGCCGCGCGTCTTTGCAAGACGCGCCAAGGTCGCTGTAACACTTGAAAGCTGCTGCATAATTTTGTCCTTAAACCGATTCCGATTTAAGGAATTATGCAGTAGCAGCGTCAAGCGCCTTCAGGATGCTTGGGCTTGAAAGCGGTTTCCCACGCCCCGCCGGTATCCGCAAGCTGCGTTTCGATGCATTCAACGTCAAGCGCGATCGAGGCATCGCCGGCAAGAAGCAGTTCGATCGTTCCCTCGGGTGCCTCGCCGCGAACCGTGAACTTCAGCGCCAGGAGGGCCAGCACCGCCTCGTCATCGCGCCGGCTGAAGCCGACGGAGCGCACCGCATTCACGCGCTTGAAAAGAAGAAGAGCACGCCGGCGCTCGAACGAACGACGCTTGCCCTCGGCCGTCTCCCAGACGAAGCGGTTTACGATCAGCGAAAACTGCTTGCGGCGGGCGTCGTATTCGAGCCCCGACACCTTGAACACGGCGTCCTGGACGTGAGCAGAGACGACAGCGAGATCTTCCTCGTCGAGCGCCAGCAGTTTCAGACCGTCCATGCCGTCCATTCCTTTCGTTTCGCTGCACATCGTCCGTGCCACAATTGAAATGGACATAGGATGTCACGCCTGAAACCGCAACGGTTTCAGGCGTGACGGCTCAAATCAGTCGCTGACGCGCTCGACATGCGCGCCGCAGCGGGTGAGCTTTTCTTCCAGCCGCTCGAAGCCGCGGTCGAGGTGATAGACGCGCGAGACCATGGTTTCGCCTTCGGCGGCAAGACCGGCGATGACGAGCGAAACCGAGGCGCGAAGGTCGGTCGCCATGACTGGCGCGCCCTTGAGGCGGCTCACGCCCTCGATCTTCGCCGTCTGGCCGGAGAGCGAGATCTTGGCGCCGAGACGGGCGAGTTCCTGCACGTGCATGAAACGGTTTTCAAAGATCGTCTCGGTGATGTGCGACGTGCCCTTCGCCATGGTCATCAGACCCATGAACTGCGCCTGCAGGTCGGTCGGGAAGCCCGGGAAGGGATCGGTGACGATATCGACCGGCTTGATGCCGGCGCCGTTGCGCACGACGCGGATACCGCTGTTGGTCTCGGTGATTTCGGCACCGGCGCGGCGGATCGCTTCGAGTGCGGTGTCGAGCAATGCCATGTCGGTGTCTTCGAGAATGACGTCGCCGCCGGTCATGGCAACGGCCATGGCATAAGTGCCGGTCTCGATGCGATCAGGAAGAACGCGGTGACGCGCGCCGGAGAGCGAGCGCACGCCCTCGATGGTAATCGTCGAGGTGCCCTGGCCGGTGATCTTGGCGCCCATGGCGTTGAGGCAGTTGGCAAGGTCGACGACTTCAGGCTCGCGTGCCGCGTTGCCGAGCACCGTGGTGCCATTGGCAAGGGTCGCTGCCATCATCAGCACGTGGGTCGCTCCGACGGAAACCTTCGGGAAGGTGTAGCGTGCGCCGACCAGGCCGCCTGCGGGCGCCGTCGCGTTGACGTAACCGCTATCGATCTCGATGTTGGCGCTGAGCGCCTGGAGGCCCTCGATGAAGAGATCGACCGGGCGCGTGCCAATGGCGCAGCCGCCGGGCAGCGAAACCCGCGCCTTGCCTTCGCGCGCGAGAAGCGGGCCGATGACCCAGAAGCTTGCGCGCATCTTCGAGACCAGCTCGTAAGGGGCGGTCGTATCGACGATGTTGCGGCAGGTGAAGTGGATGGTGCGGGCGTAGCTTTCGCCCTGGCGTTCACGGCGGCCATTGACCGAGATGTCGGCGCCATGGTTGCCGAGAATACGGATCAGCTGTTCGACGTCGGCCAGATGCGGCACGTTTTCGAGCGTCAGCGTGTCGTCGGTCAGAAGCGACGCGATCATCAGCGGCAGGGCCGCATTCTTTGCGCCGGAAATCGGGATGACGCCGTTAAGCTTGTTGCCGCCTACAATCCTGATGCGATCCATGAGGCCTCTCGAACGGGCTTGGCCCGCCTTTCCAAAAAAATCCGATGTTGTCTGAAGGCGCTCTTTAGTCGAGACGCCGCGAAATTAGAAGTACCTTGAACGGCGCTCATCCCCGCAAGCGCAAAGGTCGCCGCAACAATCAGTCGATCCCCTCGGATTTGCATTGATCCGGGGAATTATGCCTTGGATGTCAGACAGCCCCCGCTGCCTGCGATGGAAAGCCGACGGAAAACGCCGCCGCTTAACCGTATTAATCTTGGGATTCGTCCGTTTTTGCGGCAGGAAGGCCGCTGACCTCATCGGCGGCTCCGGAACGCCGCGCCCGCATCTGCTGCTTGCGGCGCATGAGGTTGTCGCGCAAGTTCCTGGCAAGGCGCGCCTTTTTCAGGTCCGCTTCGGTCGTGTCCTTCTTCTTTTCCTTGCGCGCTCTGCCTTCGCCCTGCAGCCCATCGGGCGCCGACGCGGCTTTTTCGCCTTCTTTATCGTCTGTTTGCATGTTCATGCCTTAGCGCAAAACCGGGACCTTCGGAAGCCGCGAGGACTTTTCTCACAGGTCTTCGCGAAAAACTTTGAAATGCTGCTTGCACTCCCCGTCCAGCTATGGCAATAGCCCCCTCGCTTGATGCGGCTGACACACGAACCGGCCGCCAGATGCTGCTATAGCTCAGGGGTAGAGCACTCCCTTGGTAAGGGAGAGGCCGAGAGTTCAAATCTCTCTAGCAGCACCATTTTCTCTCAGGAAATTCAATCAATTACTTTTGGTCTGCTCTCAGCAGAACCGCGTCCGCTTTAACGTGTGTTGATCCAGAGCTTTCGTTTCGTCCGCATCGGCTGACGCCTCCCCCTTTGCGACGACACCGGCTATCGCAGGACAATTCCTCTCCACCATCATCTGCGCTATCCTTCGATTCGGGCACGCCCATGCCTCCCCCCTCCAAATCGGGAAAGTAGACTTCATACGGGGCACCTTCATCATCGAACCGACTGTTCGGGCATTGAGCACAAGGAGGGGCTGCGAAGATCGCTCGCATCAGGAGGTTACCGATGAAACTGTCTGCGCCCATCTATCATTTGAAGCGCAGGGCCAAGCGCCTGTCGCGCGATGAAGGCATTCCGCTTCATGCGGCGCTCGATCGCATTGCCGTCGACGAGGGGTATGCCGGCTGGAGTTTGCTGGCGGCAAGGAATGCGGCGGCCCTCTCTGCACCCGAAGCGCCGGATCAACTTCGTCCGGGAGATCTCGTTCTCCTCGGTGCGCGGCCGGGCCAGGGCAAAACGTTGAAAAGCCTCGAGTTTGCCGTGGACACGATGAAGGCAGGGCATCGCGCGTACTTCTTCACCTTGGAATACACCGTGGCGGATGTTGTCGAGCGTTTCGCGGCCATCGGCGCGGACTATGCGCAATTTTCCGCGCTCTTCGACATCGACTGCTCCGATGCGATCAGCGCCGACTACATCATCAAGGCGCTTGGGTCAGCGGCACCAGGAACGCTGGTCATCGTCGACTACCTGCAGCTTCTCGACCAGAAGCGGGAAAACCCTGAACTTGGCGAACAAATCCGTAGTCTTAGGGCGTTTGCGCAAGCGCGCGGCTTGATCGTCATCTTCATTTCTCAGATCAACCGGTCCTATGACGCGACGGTGAAACCACTTCCCGACATTGACGATATCCGGATGCCGAACCCGCTCGACCTCAGGCTTTTCGACAAAGCCTGTTTCCTGAGCAAGGGCGCCATGCACTTCCGGGCAATGACCTGAGGCTCAGCCACCTGGCTGACATCGGGAACGTATTGGCCCATGCCGCGTTACCGTTTCAAAGGAAGCAACGCGGAGGCTTGCAAATGAAAGGCATCGTACTCTGGCTCATGGGCGTGCCGCTCATCGTCATCATCCTTCTCTACATGTTCGTGTTTTAGAGAAACTATACGCAACGGTAAGTTGGCACCTTAACGCAACCTTAAGATTCCACTGCCAGATTTGACATTGCGATGATGGACAATCGCAACATCTTTGATCCCCATTTGAAACCGGCTTCTGCCGGTTTCTTTTTGCTCAACAACTCCGGACGAAAAACCGCTTCGCACTTTTACTGGAGTTGTAATCTCTTGACGCTCCACAACTCCGGACGAAAAACCGCTTCGCACTTTTCCTGGAGTTGTTCTGGTCAGACCTTGACCGCCTGCTCGACGAAATCCTGCGACCCGAAGAACTTGAGGTACCGTTCGACTTCGGCCGGCTCACCGGTCGCCTTGCGTGGATTGTCGGAGAGTTTCACCGCCGGGCGGCCGTTCGCCTCGCTGACCTTGCAGACGATCGAGATCGGGTTGAGGCCACGGATTTCCGTCGGCGCGCAATCGGCGAAGTCATTGGTGAGGTTGGTGCCCCAGCCGAAGCTCATGCGCACACGTCCCTCGAAATGTCGGTAGGTTTCGATGATGGTGTCGACATCGAGACCGTCGGAGAAGATCAGCAGCTTCTCACGCGGGTCACGGCCCATCTTCTTCCACCAGACGAGGATCTTCTCCCCACCTTCGATCGGGGGTGCGCTATCGGGACGGAAACCCGTCCAGTCGGCCACCCACTTCGGTGCGTCACGCAGAAACGCCGCCGTCCCGAACGCGTCGGGCAGCACGATCAACAGGTTGCCGCCATAGAGCTGGTTCCAGTCCTGCAGCACCTTGTAGGGGGCAGCGGCCAGTTCCTTGTCGTTGCGGGCAAGGGCGGCTGCCACCATCGGCAATTCGTGCGCGTTGGTGCCGAGCGCTTCCAGATCGTTGGCCATGGCGAGCAGCACGTTGCTGGTGCCGGAGAAGGAACTGCCGATGCCTTCCTTCAGCGCCTCGACGCACCAGCGCTGCCAGAGGAAACTGTGGCGGCGACGCGTGCCGAAATCTGAAATCCTGAGATTGGGATACTGCCTGAGGCGCTCGACCTTGGACCACATCTTCGCCTTGGCACGGGCATAGAGCACGTCGAGCGTAAAGGGGCCGAGGCCCTTCATCGCCGAGCGCGAACGCAGCTCGTTGATGATCGCAAGCGCCGGAATTTCCCACATGGTGGTCTCTGCCCAGCGCCCCCGGAAGGTCAGCTCGAACTGCCCGTCGCGGCGCTTCAGCTCATAGTCCGGCAGGCGGAACTTTGCGAGCCAGGCGAGGAACTCTGGCGAGAAGATCTGCTTGCGACCGTAGAAGGTATTGCCGGCGAGCCAGATCATCTCCTTCTTGGAGAAGCGCAGCTCGCGCGCATGGTCGAGCTGCTCGCGCAGTTCATGCTCATCGATCTCGTCGGCAAGTCGCACCGTCTTCGTGCGGTTGATCAGCGAGAAGGTCGCATCGACATCCGGGTACAGCTGCCAGATCATCTGCAGCATCAATAGCTTGTAGAAATCCGTATCGAGCAGGCTGCGCACGATCGGATCGAGCTTCCAGGTATGGTTATACACTCGCCTGGCGATATCGGTCTTCGTCATCGGTGAAATTGCTCCTTCCTCTGAAGCGGGGCCTCGACCCTAATTCAGCTCGACGCCGGCATCGCGCATGCGCGTCACCATGGCCTGTAGCGAACCGTTGAGGTCGATGCCCCGACAGGCGTCGAGAACGACGGATGTCGAAAAGCCCTGGGCCACCGCATCAAGCGCCGAAAACGCGACGCAGAAATCCGTCGCCAGCCCGCAGAGCGTCACTTTGCGAATGCCGCGATCCCTGAGATAGCCGGTGAGGCCGGTCGGGGTTCGACGGTCGTTTTCGAAGAATGCAGAATAGCTGTCGATTTCCGGCCGGAAACCCTTGCGGATCACGAGCTCGGCGCGGGTCCATTCGAGTGCCGGGTGGAACTCGGCACCGGTACTGCCCTGCACACAATGGTCGGGCCAAAGCGTCTGGGCGCCGTAAGGCATGGCAATCATCTCAAACGGGGCCTTGCCGGGATGGCTGGAGGCAAAGCTCGAATGGCGGGCCGGGTGCCAATCCTGCGTCAAGACGACATGTTCGAAGCGACCGATGAGCCCGTTGATCATTGGCACGATCTCGTCGCCGCCTTCAACGGCAAGCGCTCCGCCCGGGCAGAAATCATTCTGCACATCCACGACGATCAACGCTTTATCTGCCATCACCTGACCCCTTGGGCAATCAACCTTCATCGATCACCAAAATCGATTTAAGTCCAAGATCAATCACAGAATTTGAGCGACGACAAGCCGGTTCGCGTCCCTTTGGTCTCCCGCACGCGCACAAATAAAAAGGGCGCCGACCTATCCGGTGGGCGCCCTTTTAAAAAGCCGATGAACGTCTTCAATTGCCGTTGAGATTGTCGGCGATCGAGAAGCCGGAGTTGGCGATACCAACCGGCTGAGCAACGAAGTTGAGGAATTTCGAGAAATCGACCGACGGATGACGCGAGGCATAGATGACGTCGCGGTTCTTGACCGGGAAGGTCTGGCCGACGATCAGGCTGTCCGGCTTGCTCATGTCGAAGCGATAGACGATCGGGTAGCGCCCCTGGCTGTCGGTCTTCATGCCCTTGCGCAGCATCTCGTTGAAACGCTGCTGACCGAGCAGGCTCATGACGACGTCAGGCTCTTCGTAACGGAAGATGAAGTAGCCCTTCATGTCGAGCGTGTAGTCCGAGCCGCCGCCGGCAAGGCCCATGGCTTCGAGCAGGTTCAGGTCGTTTGCGCCGAATTCGACACGCTGGTTCGCCTTGACCGCACCAAGGATGGTGAAGCGGCGCGGATCGCGCGTCACGAAGATCTGGTCGCCCGGCTTGACGTGGATGTTTTCCGACGGGTTGTCGATAATCGACTTCAGAAGCACTGTTCCGGTCTTCTTGCCGCGCACCAGCGTTACATAGGTCTCGTAGGGCTGCGCAGCCGGACCGCCGGCCTTGGCGATCACTTCGTTGATCGTCTCGTCGACGAGGCTGAGCGGCACGACGGAGGATTTGCCGACGGCGCCGGAAACGGTAACGTTGCGCGACGCAGTGCTCATGCTGGTAACGATAACGTCAGGCTCGACCGCCTTTTGCTTCAGCGCCTCGAGGATTTCCTGGCGCGCCTGCTCCAGTGTCAGACCGGCAAAGCGCACGGGGCCGACATAGGGGATTGCTGCCTTGCCGTCGGGCTGAACGACGAGATCGATACTGGTCTGCTTGGAATCCTGCGTGGAGAAGAGGCCGTCGCTGCCGGCTTCGAAGATCGAAACTTTCAGCGCGTCGCCGACGCCGATCACCACCCGGCCGACACCGCCGCCAACGCCGAAACGGCGGTTGAGCGTCGAGGAGACATAGTCGGAAACGAGGCGCGCGGAACGGCCATCCACATCGACGATATCAAAGACGGTCGCATTCTGGCGGCCGATTTCGGCGCCGGACTGCCCGGCATCCTTGACGATCGCTCCCGCCAATGGCCCCTCACCCGGAACGGCCTGGCATCCCACGAGGGCAGAACAAAGCAGAAGGGCACCGACTCGTTTCACTACGACACTCCAAATTCAGCACAGCCATGATTTTACTCACAGTTCCGTACCGCATCATCTCCCGGCAGGGATTTCGCCGGTCTCTGAAAAGCACAATCGCCGTCTCACAACAAGTCACCCGAAGACCAAGACGGGCAAATTATTTGAAGCCGCGTCTTTCTGGTCATACCTTCGATACCTTGAGCGCGATTTGCCGCCCTGTCCGACTTGGACTGACGTTGCCAGCGTGTATATCTTCAGTCTTTGGGGTTGAAAGCTAGGGACTTTAAGTTAAAAGCTGACTAATGAGGCGGGACGAATATAACCGGGAAAACCGGGTAGCATAACGATTGGCGATTGCATTTCGGCCTCCGACCGGCAATTGCAGATGCAACTTTAACGGCAGTTTAGAGCGTTCGATCATACATGGCTGTTGAGATTATTGGGCGTGCATGCCTCGCCCCTGGAGCAGAATCGCCTTCGGCGTTGTTCAAACTTCTTCGTCAAGGCAAGTGCACCGTCACCAGCATTCCGTCGGATCGCTGGGACGTGGCGCGATTCTGGCATCCGGTCATGGGCACGCAGGGCAAGACCTACTCCTTCGCCGCCGGCGTGCTCGACCAGCTCTATGATTTCGATCCTGCCGTCTTCGGCATGTCGCAGCGCGAGGCCATGTATATGGACCCGCAGCAGCGCGTGCTGCTCCAGCTCGCTTGGCGCGCGCTTGAAGACGCCAACATCTCGGCAACATCCCTGCATGGCGAAAATGTCGGCGTCTATATCGGTGCGTCCAGCCTCGACCACGCCAATCTGACGGTCGAGGATCCGGCTGCCGCTGGTCCCTACTTCATGACCGGCAACACCCTGTCGATCGTGTCAAACCGCATTTCGCACATTTTCGGCCTCAGCGGCCCGAGCATGACGGTCGACACGGCCTGTTCCTCCTCGCTGGTCGCACTCGACCAGGCGATGCGGGCGCTGACTTCAGGCGAGATCGACACGGCGATCGTTGGTGGCGTCAATATCCTTGCTCACCCCCTGCCCTTCGTCGGCTTCGCCCAAGCGCGCATGCTGTCGCCGGAAGGGCTTTGCCGCGCCTATGACAACGACGGCGCCGGCTATGTCCGCGCCGAAGGTGGCGTGGTCTTCGTCCTGCGCCGCTCCGATCGGGCGCGCCGGGAGAAGGATCGCAGCTACGCGCGCATTGTCGCGACCGGCGTGAACTCGGCCGGCCGCACCAACGGCATTTCGCTGCCCTCACGCGAGGCTCAGGCCAATCTCCTGAAGGCGATCTATGAGGGCAACGGCATCGACGCCAACCAGGTGGCCTTCGTCGAAGGTCACGGGACGGGCACCAAGGTCGGTGACCCGGCCGAAGTCTGGTCGATCGGGACCGTCATCGGCGCCAAGCGCCGGGCACCCGTGCCGATCGGCTCGATCAAGTCGAACATCGGCCATACGGAACCGGCGTCGGGCCTCTTCGGCATGCTGAAGGCCGTCATGGCGCTCGAAAACAATTACCTTCCGGCTTCGCTTCACTTCGATACGCCCAACGAACATATCGACTTCGACGGCCTGAACGTCCGCGTGACCGCGAACCCGATCGAACTTCTGCGCGGCAAGCGCGCGCGTCTCGCCGGCATCAACTCGTTTGGCTTCGGTGGCGCCAATGCCCACGTGGTCATCAGCGACCCGGAACCGGCGGTCGACGAAAAGACCTCCAACCCGTCCTCGTCCGGTCACGTCTTCCTCGCAAGCGCGCACACGGCCTCCAGCCTCGAAGCCCTGCTCAAGGACTACAAGACGGCGTTTGCAAATGCGTCCAAGGGCGAAGTCCGCTCGATGGTTGCCGCATCGGGTGCCAACCGCACCCATATGCGCCATCGTTTCGCAGCCCGCAGCGACCAGCCCGAGGATATCGTCCGCGCGATCGCAAGCCATCTGGAGAAGGCCGGCTCGGGTATCGGCGAGGTCGGCGAGGCCGTCGTTCGCGACGCCAAGGTTGCCTTCGTTTTCTCCGGCAACGGCTCGCAATGGGCCGGCATGGGCGTGGAAGCATTCCGCGAGAACCTGCACTTCCGCCAGTGTTTCACCTCGGTCAGCGCGCTGTTCAAGTTCCATTCCGACATTGCGCTCACGGACCTCCTGACCGATCCGGATCTCGACAAGAAGCTTGCCGACACGAAAATCGCCCAGCCGCTGCTTTTCGCTGTGCAGGCGGCGCTTTCCGATTCGCTTGTCGCCATGGGCATCAAGCCGGTCGCGGTCTTCGGTCACTCCGTCGGTGAAATTGCCGCGGCCTACGCCGCCGGCGCGCTTTCGCTCGTCGATGCGGTTTCGATCGTCGCCAAGCGCTCGCTGCACCAGGACCTGCTCGCCGGTCACGGCACCATGGCCGCCGTCATGCTCGGGGAAGAGGCGGCCCGCGCCTTTGCCGAAGCCCGCGGTTTTGACAATCTCTGTGTCGCCGCGGTCAATGCCCATAACTCCGTGACGATTTCGGGACCGGCCGACCAGATCTCGGCCTTCCGCGACGCCGCGCGCAAGGCGAAGATCCCGGTTCAGATCCTCGACATCAATTACCCGTTCCACCACCCGATCATCGACAGGGCGAAAGATGCCTTCCTATCAGACATTCCGGACATTGCCCCGCGCCGCACGGAGCTGACCTATCTTTCCACGGTCACCGGTGCTGCACTGGAAGGCACACAACTAGATCCGGACTACTGGTGGAAAAACGTTCGCGAGCCGGTCCGTTTCCAGGCGGCCGCCGAAGCTGCGATCGAAATGGGCTGCCGTCTGTTCATCGAAATCTCCCCCCGCCCGATCCTGTCCTCCTATGTCAAGGAGACGATCAAGCAGGCAGCGGCCCCTGGCATCATCGTGCCGACACTGCTCAGGGACGTCGGCGAAACCGGTCAGGATCCGATCTCGGCAGCGATGGCGCGCGCCGTGGCCCACGGGGCTGTCGTCGACACGACCCGGGTCTTCGGCAAGCGCAACGCATCGATCGCGCTTCCCAGCCTGCCGTTCGAACCGGTTGAACTGCGTCCAACGGCAACCACGGACGCCACCGATCTTTTCGGCCGGACCGCCAAGCCCTACCGCCTGACCGGCTGGCGCAGCGATCCGAACAGCGGCAGCTGGAAAAACCATATCGACGCCCATCTGTTCCCGGACCTCGCCGAACATGTCGTCGATGGCAAGGCAATCCTGCCGGGCAGCGGGTTTATCGAAATCGCGGTTGCGGCCGCACAGCAGTTCTACGCCAGCGACGAAGTCGAGATCACCAATCTCGAGATCGTCCGGCCGCTGGAACTGAGCGACACGAAGATCATGGAGCTGTCGACGGTGCTTTCGCCGGAGACCGGCGATATCGAGATCCGCTCACGCGAACGGCTGTCCGAGGACGACTGGGCCGTGCATGCGGTCGCCCGCTGCCGCAAGCCGTTGCCGGCAGAAGTGCGCGCCTATCCGTCGCTGGCCGGTCTGGCCAAGACCGCAACCGTAGCGCCCGCCCGCGCCTATGAGACGGCAAGGCAATTCGGTCTCGATTACGGCCCACGCTTCCAGCTGCTGGCAAAGGCGATGGCCTACGGCGACCGGCTTGTCGATGTCGAACTGAAGCCGGCTGACGCCACTGGTCACCCACTGGTTACCTATGCGCTGAACCCGATCTCGGTCGACGCGACTTTCCACGGGCTGGTGGCGCTCTTCGACCGGTTCACCGGCGACAAGAGCGGCGCTCCCTATATTCCCGTCCGCTTTGGTTCGGTGCGTGTCGTCAATGGCGGCCTGCCGATCGCGCGCGCGATGATCGAGATCGAGCGCGTCAGCGCCAATTCGATCAAGGCCAAGTTCCACTTCTTCGGCAAGTCGGGTGAACCGATCGCGCACTTCGAGGATTGCCGCTTCCGCCGGACCTATTTGCGCAAGCACAAGACACTCGACGCGTTGTCCTTCCACTACGAAGCGGTACAATCGGACGTCGTCCTGGCGGGCCTTCAAAGCACCAGCCTGGCGCCGGTATCGATCGCCATGCCGGCCGCAGACGGGGCGGGGGTCGACAACGCGACGCTGCTCTTCAACGCCGCCATATACCGCGCCTGCCAGGAGATCGCCCTCACGCTTGCCAAGGGGCGCGCGACGATCCATGGCAACAACTTGCCGGGCGACTTCGCCTTCCAGTGTTTCTTGACGAGCTGCCTCTACGTCCTGGAGGACGCCGGGCTTTGTCAGCACAAGGATGGCGTCTGGACGATCGCGCAAGACTTCAATCTGCCAAGCGTGGCCGAAATCCTGCGCGAACTCTACGGCGAGCGGCCCGACCGCGCCGTCGAGGCTGTTCTGATCAACAACGCCTATGCGGAAGCCCTTTCCCGCATCGAGGCCCTGCAGTCCGGCAGCGAAGCGGCCCCTGCTCCGAGCTTCATCAGCGATGCCACGCTCGACCATCAGGCGGTTCATTCGGACACGAGCCGGCAGCGGATGGCCCTCGTGCTCGATGCGCTCGAAAAAGCGCTCGTCGCCCTGCCCGCCGGCATGCGGCTTCGCATCGTCGAACTCGGCAGCGTGTCGACCGGTTTCACAAGGCGCCTGGCGACGCTTGCCGAAAGGCATGGCGCGAGCCTGACCGTGTTCGAAGCGCGCGACAATGCCCAGCGCGGCCTTGAGCTTGCATTCGAGAACGACGCGCATGTGCGCATCCTGAAGAAGGGTGAGCTCGCAACCCTCGCGCCCTTCGATCTCGTCGTCAGCGCCTCCGACGGGTTCTACAGCCTGATCGAAGACGACGTTGCTGCCCGTAGCGCGCTTCGCTCGACGCTGCGCGAAACAGGCGCCCTGGTCGCCGCCGTCAGTGCGCCGTCGTTGTTCAACGATTTCGCACTCGGACTTTGCGAGGGCTGGTTTGCCCGCAGCCAGACTGCGGAGTTCCCGATCGGCAACCTTGCGGCCGTTCCGCACTGGCAGAAGTGCCTCGGCGATCTCGACCTGCGCAACATCGACGTTGCGGACGTTGAATGCGCAAGCGGCAACATCATCGTGATCGAAGCCCGAGGGGCGGCAACGACGGCAGCCGTTGCCGAAGCTCCGGCACCTAGGCCCTATCTTGAGCTGCATATTGCGAACCGCGAGCGCAACCAGCCCTTAGGTTCGGCCATCCCCGTTGGCTTGACCGGTGACACGTCGCCGGACAAGGCGGCGCTTCTCGAGGCCTTCGCAGCCTTTGGCGATCAGCCGATCCGGGCCGTCTTCCTCGCCTCGGCGGCATTGACGTCGCGCACGGATGTATCGGCATCGCTGCAATCGCAGATCCTCGCCCTCGGCAACTTTGCCGAAGCGCTCCGCCAGCACATGGGCGGGGCTGAGCCTGCGGACGACAGGCGGCCGCGTCTGGTGCTCGTCGCCCCGGGCGGCGCCCCGATCGCCAGCCGGATCGTCGGTGCCGCGGTTGCCAGCGACGGTGTGAACGCGGGCCTCTGGGCCTTCGCGCGCGTCCTCCAGAACGAGTACGAATTCCTCGACGTGCATGCGCTCGACATCGACGGTGCTCCTTCCACAGTGAAGCAGATGGCGACGGCGTTGCCTCTGCTTAGCGCGGTAGGCGACAACCGCGAATGGTTGCTTGAGGGCGAAGGTGCTGCGCTTTCTGAGATCCGTGCGGTGCCCGGCCCGGTCGACAACGCGCACGCAGCGACGGTCTCCTTCAACGCCGCCACGATCCGTCAGCGCGTCAGCTCTCAGGTCGGCAGCATCGTCTGGGAAGAAAGCGATGTTCCCCCTGCAGGTCCCGGCGACGTCGTCGTCGCGGTTGCTGCGACCGGCCTCAATTTCCGCGACGTGATGTGGGCGATGGGCCTCCTGCCCGAAGAAGCGCTTGAAGACGGTTTTGCCGGCGCGACGATCGGCATGGAGCTTTCCGGCCACGTCGTTGCCGTCGGCGAAGGTGTCGACGATCTTGCGGTCGGCGATGCCGTCATGGCGATCGCCTCCTCGGCGTTCTCGACCCATGCCGTGGTGTCTCGTGCAGGCGTCGCCAGATTGCCGCAAACGGTGAGCCCCGTTGCGGCTGCGACGGTTCCCGTCGCGTTCCTCACCGCCTACTACGCCATGGTGGAGCTTGGCCGCATTCAGCCGGACGAGACGATCCTCATCCACGGTGCGGCCGGCGGCGTCGGTCTCGCCGCTTTGCAGGTTGCCAAGCTGAAGGGCGCCAAGGTCATCGCCACGGCCGGCACGCGCGAAAAGCGCCGCTTCCTGTCGATGCTGGGCGCCGACCATGTGTTCGATTCCCGCTCGCTCGGCTTCGTCAACGACGTTCGCGCCGTGACCGGTGGGGAGGGCGTCGACCTCGTTTTGAACTCGCTCTTCGCCGAAGCCATGGAGCAGAGCCTGGCGCTGGTGAAGCCTTTCGGCCGGTTCCTGGAACTCGGAAAGCGCGACTACTATGCCGACAGCAAGATCGGCCTTCGGCCCTTCCGGCGTAATGTCAGCTATTTCGGCATCGACGCCGACCAGCTGCTCGTCAACCAGCCGAAGCTCACCAAGCGGATCTTCACCGAAATCGGCGCGCTGTTCGAAGACGGCAAGCTGACGCCGCTGCCCTACCGCGCGTTCGATTTCGACGAAATCGGCAATGCCTTCCGGCTGATGCAGAATGCCGGACATATCGGCAAGATCGTCGTCCTGCCGCCGGTTGCCGGCAAGCATCGTGTCGCCAAGCGCCCGCATGGCGGCATGAAGGTCGATCCGAACGGCGTGCATCTCGTTGTCGGCGGTATCGGCGGGTTCGGTCTGGCCGCTGCCAACTGGCTCGTCGAAAAGGGTGCGAAGAACATTGCCCTCTGCTCGCGCCGCGGCCTGGCCGATGCCGAGACGACGGCAATGATCGAAACCTGGGCGAAGTCCGGTGTATCGGCTACCGTCCATGCCTGTGACGTCACGGACCTGTCGGCCACCGAGCGTCTGCTCAAGGAGCTGCGTGCCATCGGCCCGCTCCGCTCCGTAGTGCACGCAGCCATGGTTCTCGACGACGCGTTGATCAGCAACCTCACCCGCGAACGCAACCGCCCGGTCATCGACACCAAGGCCAAGGGCGCTGCCGTTCTCGACGCGCTCACGGGTGGCGACAAGCTCGACAACTTCATCCTGTTTTCGTCGGCGACGACGCTCGTCGGCAATCCGGGACAGGCGAACTACGTTGCCGCCAACGGTTATCTCGAAGGTCTCGCTCGCGCCCGCCGCGCTCGTGGTCTTGCGGGCCTGGCCGTCGGCTTCGGCGCGATCGCGGACAAGGGTTACCTGGTCCAGAACACCGACGTGAACGACCTGCTCGCCAAGCGTATCGGCAAGACGGCGCTGAAGGCACAGACGGCGCTCGACATGGTCGAAAGCCACCTGGCCTTCGATCCGGACACTGTCGATGCGGCCACGGTGATGATCTCGGAAATCGACTGGTCGGCTGCGCGCAACCTGCCGGTCGCCAAGAACGCGCTCTTCGAAGTCATCCTGCGCAGTGCCGACCAGCATGCGACCGGCGGCGAAGGCACGAAGATGGACCTCGTCGCGATGATCGAGGGCAAGTCGCCTCAGGAGGCCGAGGATATTCTCTTCGACCTCGTCGCCGGCGAAATCGCCGCGATCCTGCGCGTATCGAAGGATACGGTCACGCGCGCCAAGGTGCTGAAGGAAATCGGCCTCGACAGCTTGATGGCGGTTGAACTTGGCATGAGCTTCCAGCAGAACACCGGCTTCGACATGCCGCTCAGCGGCGTCGCCGACAACACGACGGTTGGCGATGTCGCCCGCAAGCTCTATGAGAAGGTCAGCAAGCGCGACCAGAGCGACGATGCCGAGCCCGCGGACGACAAGATCGTCAGCGAACTCGCACAGCGCCACGTCGGAACGGCGAAGGAAAAAGCACAAGGCCAATGAGCACGAACGGAAACGGCCCAGGCGCGTCCAAGATGACCAGCAGCCTCAAGGAAAATCTGCTGGACCGGATGAGAAACACGCATCAATCCTCCGAGCGCAACCGCATGGCGCGCTCGGAGCGTGAGATGCCGCCACCGGCGCGCCGGCAACAGGCCCGTTTCGAAGACCTGCCGGAGTACAAGCAGGTGATGACCCAGAAGTTCGCAAGCGAGCAGCTTGGCATCGCCAATCCGTTTTACCGCGCGCACCAGACGGCGGCCGGCGCGACGACGGTCATCGACGGTCGCAAGCTAATCAACTTTGCCTCTTACGACTACCTCGGCCTCAATCGTCACGCTGAGGTGCTGGCCAAGGCACGCGACACCATCGGCACCTTCGGCATATCCGCCTCGGCAAGCCGGCTCGTTGCCGGCGAACGCCCGGTGCATGTGGCGCTGGAAGAAAAGATCGCCGGCTTCTACGGTGTCGATGCCGCCGTCTGCTTCGTCAGCGGCTATCTCACCAACGTCGCCGCCATCAGCTGCCTGATAGGGCCGAAGGATCTCGTCGTCCATGACGAGTTCATTCACAACAGCGCGCTTGCGGGCATCAAGCTCTCGGGCGCGACGCGGCGTCTGTTCAAGCACAACGATGTTGCCGATCTCGAGCACGTGCTGCGGACGGTCGCGGGCGACTATCGCCGCATCATGGTCATCGTCGAGGGCATCTATTCGATGGACGGCGACGTCGCCGATCTGACGGGTCTTTTGAAGCTGCGGTCCGAATACGGTTTCTGGCTGATGGTCGACGAGGCGCATTCGCTCGGCGTGCTCGGCAAGACCGGCCGCGGCCTTGCCGAGCATTTCGGCGTCGATCCGCACGAGATCGACATCTGGATGGGAACGTTGTCGAAGACCACGTCGAGCTGCGGCGGCTATATCGCCGGCAGCGAAGCGCTGGTCGAGGTCCTGAAGGCGTCTGCCGGCGGCTTCGTCTATAGCGTCGGCCTCGCACCCGTCCTGGCGGCGGCTGCGACCGCGAGCCTCGACGTGCTGGAACGCGAGCCGGCGCGGACGACAGCACTGCGCCGCAACGGCGCCCTCTTCCTGAAGCTTGCCAAGGAAGCCGGACTGGACACGGGCCTTTCGAGCGGCTTTTCCGTCGTGCCTGTCCTTGTCGGCGATTCCCTGCGCGCTGTTCAGCTTTCGAACGATCTGCTCGCTGCAGGCGTCAATGCACTGCCGATCATCCACCCGGCCGTTCCCGAGGGGCTTGCACGCCTGCGCTTCTTCATCACCAGCGAGCATACGGAAGAACAGATCCGGCGGACCGTGACGCTGACGGCCGAACGGCTGACGGAGCTGACGGAGCGCAACTTCGGGCTCGGTGGGATCGACATCGATCAGATGATGAAAGCGCTCTCGGCACGCTGAGCCGAGACCATCGCAGCCGCCGGACATGCAATGAGCGGAAAACCAGCATGACGCATGTGATCATCACCGGTGGTTCGAGCGGTATCGGATATGCACTTGCAACGATCTACGTGGAGCGTGGCGCGCGCGTCTCGCTGATTGCCCGTTCGCGCGATCTGCTGCAGCGCGCGCAAATCGACCTCGCTTCGTCCAAGGGTACCAGCGCCGACAACATCCGGATCGAAGCAGCGGACGTTGCGCTGGAGGACGAACTCGTCGCCGCAGTCCGGCGGTGCGAGACGGCTTTCGGGCCCTGCGACATCCTGGTGACGTCGGCGGGGATCGTCGAACCCGGCCGTTTCGAAGAGCTCGACAGCGCGTCCTTCCACCGGCAGATGGAAACCAATTTTTCCGGCACGGTGCATGCAGTGCGTGCCGTCTATGACGGCATGAAGCGGCGCGGCCGTGGCCGGATCATGATGATCTCCTCCGGTGCCGGCCTCATCGGCGTTTACGGCTACTCGGCCTACTGCGCTTCGAAGTTCGCTCTGCACGGCTTTGCTCAGGCGTTGCGTGCGGAAGCACGGCCTCACGGTGTCGGGATCTCGGTGTGTTTCCCACCCGATACGCAGACACCGCAGTTTGAGCGCGAGCTCGCAACGCGCCCTGCGGAAGCGGCCCGGGTGATGGGCACGGTCCGGCCCTGGCCGGCGGATAGGGTCGCGAACAGAATTGCCGACGGCGTCGACCGGGGTCGGTTCGAGGTCTATTTCGGCGCGACGCTTTTCCTGCTCGGCCGTTTCGGACCGGCGGTCCGCCCACTTCTCAATTGGTGGTTCGATCGGGCCATTGCGCAGGAGAGCCCGTCCGACACGCATAATCGTGGAGTGTCGGAGCGGCAGACCTGACAACGCTTGTACCTGCCAGCGATAGGATTTAAGTGTCGAGCGGATGCTGTGCCGCATGAAGCGGCGTCGCCCGGCATGAAGACATGAAGGTTTCCGCTTGGCGTTGCTTCCATTTCAGCTGCACGACTACCCGATAACACTCACGCTCTGTTGTTATCTGCTGTCCTGTGCGGTGATTTTCTTCACCGACCGTTTTGCGTTGCCCAAGCGCGAGAGGCGTGCCCATTCTTCGCCGTTCGGGCGGACGCAGGACGCGGTCGACGCGCTCGCCCGTCTGCCGGTGATCGCGCTGGTTTTCGCCGGCTTTTTCGCCGGTTCCTGGCGGCCGCTCTATGCGGCGGCCGGCACGATGAGCTTCTTCATCATCTTCACCGGCATCTCCCGCGCCAAATTCAAGTTCATCCGCGAACCCCTGATCTTTTCAGACATCGCGCTTGTGGTCGACGTCTTCAAGTACAAGACGATCTTCTACGCGAGCTCGCTCAACGTCGTGTTCTGGACCGTCGCCTTCCTCTACGTCTTCGGCGTTTCCGGCCTTTACATGTATTTCGAGCCGGCGATCCTGCCTGATCGGGGCAAGGCGTTCTGGATCCTGGTGATGCTCGGCATCGCCTATGGGCCTTGGCTTTTGCTCTTCTATGGCCCGGTCAACCGGCCGACGGCAGCACTGGTACAACGGCTGCTCAAGGTGCTCGACGTCAAGATGAACACGGTGCGCTTCGGCACCTTCGGCTCGGTCGTGTTCCGCTTCATCGTCTGGCTCGGGGTCCGGCGTGAAAAGATTGTTGCGGAGCTATCGGAGATCGTGAGGGCGGCCGTACAGGATCTGATCGGCGACAACGGCTCGCCGCTGATCGTGGTCTGGCAGTCGGAATCCTTCATCGACATGCGCCATTTCGGCGTCGATACATTGAAGATGCCGACGCTCGACCGCCTGCGGCGCGAGGCGGTCCAATGGGGTCGGCTCAGCAGCGTGTTCGAAGGTGGTTATACGCTTAGAACGGAGTTTGCCGTCATCAGCGGCCTGGTGCCCGACGACATCCATGTCGATGCCAGCTATCCTTATCTCAGGGCCTCGCACTATGCCGACGTGGTCTGGCCGGGGAAGATGAAGCGCGCCGGATGGAACACGCATTTCATCCATCCCTATGACCGCACCTTCTTCCTTCGGCACAAGGCAATGCCGCAGCTCGGCTTTTCCAAGCTGACCATGCTCGATGGCTTCGACCATGATCCCGCGCGCGACGGCCCCTATGTCTCCGACGCCCGGCTGACGGAAAAGGTGATCGCGGCATGCGACGCGTTGCCGGAAGACGACAGCGGCTTCGTCTTCGTCGCTTCGATGGCCAATCACGGACCGTGGGAACCGGGCCGTGTCGGCGATCTGAGCAATCCCGTCGATATTTATCTCGCCATCCTCGAACAGTCGGATGCGGCGCTGAACACATTGAGCGCTCACCTCGACACGCTCGACCGACCGGTCTGGCTCGTCTTTTACGGCGACCACGCGCCCCTGCTCAAATCCTTTGCCGACCCCTTCCCCGATCCGCGCACGGACTACCTGATCGTCCCGCTTGCCAAGGCGAAGGCGGCGAACCATCGTCCAGTCGAACCAAAGGGCGTGGAAGCCTGGAACCTGATCGAGGCGCTGCTCAAGCACGCAAACCTCAGAAAGGATACGCTGCGCTAGCAGCGGTGAGCGAATGGAGAAGGCTTCGGCGACATCTGCGCGAGCGCGCGAACACAAAGGGCGGCGGGTGTTCCTGTTCCTGCAAGGCCCTTCGTCGCCCATCTTCCGCAAGATCGCCGACCGGCTCGAGGCCCATGGCCACAGCTGCCTGAGAATTAACCTCAATGTCGGCGACCAGATCTTCTGGCGGCGCAAGGGCGGTTTCAATTATCGCGGCACGGCCGCAGGCTGGCCCGGCTATTTGGAAACTTTCATTGCCCGCCATGGCGTTACCGACATGCTGCTGCTCGGCGAGGAACGGCCCTACCATCAGGCGGCATCCAAGGTCGCCGGCCGCGCAGGTGTCAGCGTCGCCATCGTCGAAATGGGCTATCTTCGGCCGGACTGGCTGACGCTTGAACGCGACGGCATGTCCTCGAATTCGCATTTTCCCGATGACCCGGAACGCATCCTTGCGGCAGCCGGCAATATTCCGGAGCCGGATTGGCGCAAGCGTTACAGTCAGACGTTTCTCGCCGATGCGAGCTACGACCTTCTCTACAATCTGCCGAACGTCTTCTTCTGGTTTCTGTTCCCCCACTATCGCCGGCATGCGATCTTCCATCCGCTTGCGGAGTATGCCGGGTGGATCCGAAGACTCCTTGGCGAAAAGCGGCGTACAGCCGAAGCCGAGGCGACGGTTGCCACGCTGCTGGCCGATGACGCGCCCTACTTCGTCTATCCGTTGCAGCTCGAAACCGATTTTCAGCTGCGAGCCCATTCGCCCTTCCATAGTCAGAAGGACGCAATTTCGGACGTGCTCGCCTCCTTTGCCGCGAACGCACCGCAAGATGCGCGCATCGTCTTCAAGGTGCATCCGCTCGACAACGATCTCATCCCATGGCGATCGCTGATCGAGGCAAGGGCGGTTGCGCTGGGCTTGGGCGGGCGCGTCTTTTATCTCGACGGCGGCAACCTCGATGCGCTGGGCGAAGCGTGTGCGGGCATGGTGACGGTGAACTCGACGGCCGGATTGCACGCGCTGAAACAGGGGCGGCCGGTAAAGGTGCTCGGCGCTGCCCTGTTCAACATTGCCGGGCTGACAGACCAGCAGCCGCTCGACGCTTTCTGGACGGCGCCCAAGGCGCCGGACGCGGAACTCGGCATCGCCATGTTCCGCCTGCTCGCTGCCTCGATCCAGGTGCGCGGCAATTTCTACTCACGCGCCGGAACCGACGCGGGCGCCGAGGCCATTGCCCAGCGACTGAATGAGAACAGCCTGAACGAACCGGGCGCTTTCGTCGATCCGCCACCGCGCCGCAGACCGGTAAAGCGGGCGAAGGCAACTTCCGCCGCCTAACGAAGGCCGCCCGCTTGGCGGACCTCGTCAGCGGCGCGCCATTGCCGCGGCGATTGCGGCTGCCACCATCAGCCCTGCAGCGATGACGGGCAACGCGGAGAACGACACCCTCGCATAGACCATGCCGAAGCCGATTGTGCCGGCAAAAAGCGAGAGATAGGTGACGCCGCTGTTGAGCCCCATGATCGCCCCGCGCTTGGCGGGATCGAGGCCTGTCAGCCGCATGATGAGCACGTTAAGGCCGAAATGATTGGCAAGCCCCCAGAAGAAGACGACGACCAGCATGGCTGAGTAGGAAGCGCTCGCAGCCGTCATTGCGCCATAGACGCCGGCGACCACAAGAAAGATCAGGGGCAGCAGCCTTTCGGCACCGAGACGGTCGATCAGTCTGTCGAGGAAGGCAGCCGCGCCAAAGCCGAAACCATAGGAAACGGCGATGAGCCCGTTGGCGCTGACGGGCAGGCCAAGCGCTGTGTGCAGGTGCTCGCCAATATAGGCATAGACGCCGTAAAAGGCGGCCATGAAGGCGGCGCAGGCAACCAGCAGCGGCGCGACGCCACGCACGCCGAGCGCCGCCAGCGGCGACGTCGCCTTCCCTGCGAGCCCTTGCGGTACTGACGCCAGCCTGACGGCCCCGAACGCGACCAGAGTTGCGGCGGCGACAATGACGTAGACGGCGCGCCAGCCGGCGAAATCGGCAATTGCCGCCGCGACCGGCACGCCAGCCACCATGCTCAGTGTCCAGCCGGTCAGCACCAGGCCGATCGTCTCGCTCTCGCGCCCAGCCGGCGCAATGACCGAAGCCAGCGTGTAGATGGAAGGAAGCGCGATGCCGGCGGCAAGGCCGACGGCGAGCTGGGCCGCGACAAGGAAAACAAGCGCTGGCGCGGCTGCGCTGACGGCAAGCCCGGTCGCCAGCAGCAGCAAGGCCACCGCCAACATGCGGCGCGGACCATGGCGGTCGATAAGCGAGCCAAGAAAGACAGCACTGACGGCGGTTCCGAGACCAAAGGCAGCAGAAGCTGTCATCACGGACGGAACGCCGGTGTCGAGGCTTGCCGCCACTTCCGGCGCGATCGGACCGAGCGCCAGCGAATTGGAGCCGATGACGCCGATACAGCCGGTCAGCACGTAGGCGAAGGGCGGTATCCGTGCCTTGGTCGGCGACGCCGGCGAAAGTGATTGATTGAGGTTCGTCATTTCTCCATGATCTCAGAATGATGTTCAGCCACAAGAGGGAAAAACGGAATGGATCAAAATACAGATGACGTTCGGCGGAAGCGCCCGCCAGAGCGCGACCTCGACGCAATGGACCGAAAACTATTAAGCGTTCTGGTCGAGGATGCGACCACGAGCTATGCCGAACTCGGCGAGCGCGTCGGGCTTTCGCCACCGGCCGCGCACGAACGGGTGAAACGGCTCAGGCGTTCTGGAGCGATCCGCCGCGTGTCTGCCCAGATCGATCCGGAGGCCGTCGGCAAGACCCTGCTCGCCTTCGTCCACGTCGACACGACCGGCTGGGGCAAGACGCAGGCGCTGCTTGCGATTGAAGAATGCCCGGAGGTGGAGGAAATCCACTCGGTTGCCGGCGACACCTGCATGCTTTTGAAGGTTAGAACCGAAAGTACGCACGCATTGGAGGGTCTGCTGGCACGTCTCTACGACACGCCCGGCGTCAAGGCGACACGCAGCTATGTGGTGCTTTCGACCTATCTCGAGCGGCCGGTGCAGCCGGGCACGACGAGCGCCTGGCCCGCCGTGGTAAAGGGCTAGATCGTTAATTGCCACGCAATTCCAGACGGAGAAACTGGCGGCGCACCGTCTACGGACATCCGGCGATCAGACGACGCCGGCGCGCAGGAGATCGTGGATATGCAGGATGCTCGTGGGCTGCCCTGCATCATCGACGACGAAGAGGACTGTGACCTTGTGCTGTTGCATGAACTCCATGGCGCCGCTTGCAAGAACGTCGCCGCGGATCACGCGCGGATTGCGCGACATCACGGCCTCGACCGGCTGCAAAAGCAGATCGCCCGACATATGGCGACGCAAGTCGCCGTCGGTGATCACGCCAACCAGCTTGCCACCGTTCTCGACGATGCCGACGACGCCGAACCCCTTCGACGACATTTCGATGAGCGCCTCGCTCATCGGCCGGCCCGTCTCGATGAGCGGCATCTGCGCGCCCTCATGCGCCAGTTCGCGCACCAGACGCAATTGCGCACCGAGCTTGCCGCCGGGGTGGAAAGTCTTGAAGTCTTCTGCGGAAAAACCGCGCCGCTCCAGGAGGGCGATGGCGAGCGCATCACCCACGGCAAGCTGCAGCATGGCCGATGTCGTCGGCGCGAGCCCATGCGGACAGGCTTCCTGCACCCTTGGCAGCACGATCGGCACTTCGGAATTTCGCGCCAGCACGCTGTCGCGGTTGGCACAGATCGAGACGATCGGCACGTTGAAGCGCTTGGCGTAGGTGAGCATGTTGGCAAGCTCGGCCGTTTCTCCCGACCAGGAGAGCAGGATCAATACATCCTGCGAAGTGACCATGCCGAGATCGCCGTGGCTCGCTTCGGTCGGATGCACGAAGTAGGCCGAGGTTCCTGTCGAGGCGAGCGTTGCTGCGATCTTGCGGCCGATGTGGCCGCTCTTGCCGACGCCGGAGACGACGACGCGGCCCTGGCTCTCGCCGATCAGTTCGACGGCGTCAACGACACTACGGGAAAAGACTTCGTCAGAGCCGAACTGGTCCGCAAGCGCCTTGATGCCGGTCATCGCAGTCGTCAGCGTCCGGCCGATCGATTCCAAGGCCGCAAGCGCACTGCGCCCATCCACCGATGCATGTCTCAAACCCATGATGACCCCACTTCTGCGAAGACGTTGTCGCACGCCTCAATGCCGCGACAGACCATTTGAGGGCAGATAAGCGCTTTTTCTTGGCAAACCAAGTCTTGCAAGCAGGTTCCGAGGGAAATCTGTCACAAACGCAGGCGTTTTTCGTCAGCCGGCCCGCATTTCTTCAACGGTTTCGAGCGGCATCGACTTGTCGGCGGCGAATTCTTCGAGCGTCATCGAATCGAGGATCGCCGCCACGGCATCGCGCACCGTGGTCATCGACACCCGCACCTGACAGGTCTCGGGGTCGTTGCAGTCTTCGCAGACTTCGTAGGCCGTACGGCTGGCACAGCGGATCGGCGCCAGCGGCCCGTCCAGCGTGCGGATCACGTGACCGATGCGAATTTCGGAAGCGGGGCGCGACAGTGAATAGCCGCCGCCGGGACCCTTTTTCGAACGCAGCATGCCGGCATTACGCAATTCGAGCAGGATCGTATCCAGGAATTTCTTCGGGATATTGTTGCGTTGGGCGATCTCGGTGATGAAGGCGGTCTCGCCCGGCCCCAGCCGTGCAAGATCGACCAACGCCTTCAGACCGTATTTTCCCTTCTTCGTCAGCATTCCGGCACGCTTTCCCTGCGGTTCCCCAAGAAACGGGAATCATCCGCGCAGATGCAAATGTTATCCCGGCATAGCACAAGAAACGTACTGCCAACATATATTTATACTGGGGAATTGACCGAAGTCGCGACCGAAGCTTTAGCCGCGGCCGGCGCGATGCCGAAGATCAGGAATAGCCTCAGAAAGAAAGCACAAGGAAAGCCTTCCGGCATTCCTTGCCTCCTCACGCGGCCGCGCTGTGACCCTGCCGGCTTGCTTGCACGGCCTGATGGGCCAGCAACTGACGGATCGCGGCACGCGCCTCATCGGCCGAGCCGAAGCGCTTCGCGTCCAGATCCCAGACGTGATACTTCACAGCCAGGAACTTGAACCGATCTTCATCCGGGACAACAACACCGACGGCTTCGCCGCCAAATTCGATAACTTGCTTGCTCATGCAAATAACGCTCCTTCCACGCCTGCAGCGCGGAAACTTTCAATTTCGGCAAAAGATAAAGTTCGAGGGGTTCGAAGGTCACATTCGGCAGAGATTGCGAATCTGACGTTTTTTCTCTGTTGCGCGACAAAGGAGACGCGTGCCGAAGAAGGCGGCGGTCGAGACGGTTTCGGACATGTCACACTCCTTTGGCTGGCCCGGCATCAGCATGCCGGAGCGTTTGATGAACAACCGTGAGGCGGAGTCCCCGCATCACGTATTTTGCAAACTAGAATAATCTACCAATTCCGTCAATTAAAAAGATGAAGACGCAGAAAAAAATTCTTCACCCTTCAATTTCCAGGGGTCCAGGACGCAAAATCCATTCTCCCGTACCGGAGCCGGTGACCCACGCTATCTAGGAAGCGAAGAATCAGTCTGCAAGGCACGAGCGGGATAAAGACAGCACAATCGGACAAAAAAGGGGCGGCCCGTCGGGCCGCCCCTTCACGTTTCATATCCTTCCGGCCGAACGGGTCAAATCTCAACCCACGCTCCGCCAGACGTTGACAATCGATCAGGCCGCCGGCGTGCCAGCCTGCGGCGTGCTTGCGCCTGTGCGGGAGCCTTCCCGATCCTTCCACCAACGATTGAGGAAGAGCAGGATCGGACCGCCGATATAGATCGACGAAGTCGTTGCGACGATCACGCCGAAGATCATCGGCCAGGCGAAGCTCTTGACGGCGTCGCCGCCCCAGATCGCCATCGGCACCAGCGAGAAGGCCGTTGCCATCGACGTGAAGATGCATCGCGCGATCACCTGGTTGATGCTCATGTCGATGAGATCGGAGAACGGCATCGACTTGTACTTGCGCAGGTTCTCGCGCATGCGGTCATAGACGACGACCTTGTCGTTGACCGAGTAGCCGATCATCGTCAGCAGGGCGGCAATGGCCGTCAGGTTGAAGTCGATACCGGTCAGCGCAAAGAAGCCGATCGTCTTGGTGATATCGAGCAACAGAACCGCGATCGCGCCGACGGCAAAGTGCCATTCAAAGCGGAACCAGATGTAAAGCAGGATCGCCACCATGGCGAGGCCGACCGCGAGGAAGCCCGAACGGGCAAGCTCGGTGCTGACGGTCGGACCGACGACTTCGGTGCGCTCGAAGCTCGCATCCGGGATCGTCTGGACGACGGCATCCTTGATGCGGTTCAGCGCCACCGTCTGCTCCTGCTCGCCGCCCGGCTGACGCTGGACGCGGATCAGAACCGACTTGTCCTGGCCGAACTCCTGCAGCGCCACTTCGCCGATGTTGAGCGCCTCGAGGTTGTGACGCAGCGTCGGAAGATCAAGCGTGTTCTTCGAGGTGGTCTCGACCTGGATACCACCGACGAAGTCGATGCCATAGTTGAGGCCCGGGGTGAAGAACAGCACGACCGAGCTGATCGACAGGAACGCCGACATGCCGATGGCGACGAAGCGGCCCTTCATGAAGGAGAAGGACGGAAGCTTCGGAACCTTGCCGAACAGCGACGGGATCTCGAGCTTCTTCATCTTCCGGCGGACGACGACTTCGCGCATCATCAGACGCACGACGGTGATCGAGGTGAACATCGAGATGATGATGCCGAGCATCATTGTGACCGCGAAGCCCTTCACCGGACCGGAGCCGAAGGCGAAGAGGAGTACGGTGCCCGAAAGCGTCGTGACGTTGCTATCGATGATGGTGGCATAGGCCTTGTTGAAGCCGATATCGAGCGCTTTCATCGCGCCCGCGCCGCCTTCCGTTTCTTCTCGGATACGCGCATTGATCAGAATGTTGGCGTCCACCGCCATGCCGATGCCGAGAATGATACCGGCGATACCGGGCAAGGTCAGCGTCGAGCCGAGCATGGCCAGAAGCGCGATCGTCAGGATCGTGTGCAGCACCAGGCCGACATTGGCGATCATGCCCCAGGCGCCATAAAGGACGACCATGAGGGTGACGACGAGGGCAAAGCCGGCAAGGCCGGTATAGATGCCCATGCGGATCGAATCCGAGCCAAGGTTCGGACCGACGGAGCGTTCTTCGATGACGGTCAGCGGCGCCGGCAGGGCGCCCGAGCGCAAGAGTGCCGACAGAACGGTTGCTTCCTGTGCGGTGAAGTTGCCGCTGATCTGGCCGTTGCCGCCGATGATCGGCTCACGGATGACCGGGGCCGTCAGGACCTTGCCGTCGAGAACGATGGCGAAGGGCCGGCCGACGGCGGCCTGGGTGATTTCCGCGAACTGGCGCGCACCGAGCGTATCGAAGGTGAAGGATACGATGGGTTCATTGGTGCGCTGGTCAAAGCCGGCCTTGGCATCGGCCAGGCGCTCGCCCGAAATCGCAACGCGGCTTTCGACCGCGTATTTGTTGTTGTCGTGCGCACCCGGCAGAATGTCGACACCACGCGGCGGCGGCTGGTTCGGATCCACGGTCTGGTCGACCATGTGGAAGCTCATTTGCGCCGTCGAGCCGAGAAGCTGACGCAGTGCCGTCGGATCTTCGAGGCCGGGGAGCTGGACGAGAATACGGTCGGAGCCGACGCGCTGGATCAAAGGTTCGGCGACGCCGACGGTATCGACGCGCTGACGGATGATTTCAAGGCTCTGCTCGACCGCCTTGGTGGTGCGGTCCGCAAGACCCGCCTCGGTCATGGCAACGTTGATGGTGTCGCCGTCCTCGGTGACCTCGATATCGGAAGCCGAACCGCCGAAGCCGAGCGTGCCGACCGGAGCGGCCAGTTCCTTCAGCTTGGGCAGAACCTTTTCGCGGTCGGCCGGGTCTTCGATCTTCACGGTGATGGCGTCACCGGCGATGCGAGCCGAGGAGGCCGAAACGCGCTCGGCGCGCAGCGCCCTTCGCGTATCGTCGAGCAGCGTTTCAAGGCGTGCCTTGCGCAGGCCGTTGGCATCGACCTCGAGCACGAGGTGCGAGCCGCCCTTGAGGTCAAGGCCGAGGGTGACCGGCTTGACCGGCAGCCAGGCGGCGAATTGTTCACGTTGCGCTGGCGTCAGCACGTTGGGGAGCGCCGCGACGCATCCGAAGATGATCACGGCGACATAGACGAGAATCGCCCATTTGGATGTACGCATGGTGTGGTTCCAGAAGTGCCTGTGCGGGCGCAGGGCGCATCGTCAGGACTTGTTTCGTCAATGACCAAGCCGCGGTCGAAACCGGCAACCAGCCAAAATCTATGGGACGGATCAGGCGCGGGGCGGCGCGCGAATTTGGGGGCCATGGTTGGGCTCCCCGCCCAAATTTTGCCGGACGCGGCCGGGAAGTCTGCCCTGCAATTGATGGGGAAAAGCAAGCTCCGCCAGCATCGGCAGCAGGGCCGGCATGCCGTCGTCGGCTGCAGACTTCGCATCCTTGCGCTCGGCGGTGAAACGGAGATCGGAAAGTGGGGTTGCCCGCGAGACCTGCCGGGCCGCGGGGCGGTCGCTTGACCCCGTGTCGGTGGCGTTGCCTGCCTGGGCGCCCGAAGAGGACCGCGACGGCATGCTCTGCCCGACAGAGATGAGCTGCATGGAAAACGAGGCACAGAACAGCCACAGCACGGCAAGAAGCCGGCCGGCCTGCATGTTCTTGCTGCCACCCATGCGGTCCATAGAGGACGCGGTCCCTTTCCGTTGGCGCTTTAGCGCCAGCGCGTCAAATTTAGCGCGAATGCCGACCTTAATGAAAAAACGTGGCCGGAATCGAGCAAGAACGCTCTTAACACCATTCTGGGCCGGAAAAGTCAAACCCGGCCCATGCTATCGCCAGCGGCCTCAGGCGGAGATGCCGCTGGTTCGCCTCTCGTGGATTTCGATCAGCGACGGTCCCTTGCGGTCCGCCGCGGCGACCAGCGCCGGCGCCAGATCGGCGATCGAGGCAAGCCTTTGCCCTTCGACGCCGTAAGCCTTGGCAGCGAGCAGGAAGTCCGGCGCCGAAGGCTTGACGCCCTCGGGGGTGACACCGGCATCGACCATATAGGATTCGATTTCCTGGTAGCCGTCATTGTTCCAGACAAGGAAGATCACCTTCGCCTCGGCATCGACCGCCGAGCCGATTTCGGCGAGCGAAAACTGGAAGCCGCCGTCGCCGACAAGGCAAACGACCGGCCGCGACGGCTCGGCGACCGCAGCGCCAACGGCGGCCGGCGGGGCGTAGCCGAGCGAGCCGTAGCCGGTCGCGGAATTGAACCAGCTGCGTTGCCGCGGCGCGTCGCAGTAGAGGTTGCCGGCATAGACGGCCTGCGTGGAATCACCGACGACCGTGCAATCCGGCAGCGTCCTGTAGATCGTTTCGATGATGGCGATCTCGGCCCGCATCTTCGCAGTCAGTTCCTTCAACGCCGCGCGCCGCGCGGTTTCAGCGCGGGCCGCGCCGTCCTTCCTGGTGTGGCCCGGCAGGAAGGCGAGGATGCCGGATGTCGCAGCCTTCGCGCCGGACAGGATCGAAAGTGCCGCATGCGGCCCGCGCGCCAGCTGTGCGGCATCGATGTCGGTGCGGATGAGATTGCGCAAGGCCGGGAAGCCGCCGTCCGCGTACATGTCGTAGTCCGTCTGGCCCATTTCGGTGCCGAGCGCCAGTACGAGATCGGCCTCTTTCAGGAGAGTCCGCACGGCCTTGAGACTTGGGCTTGCCGGCACGCGCAACGGGTTTCCAGCGAGCATGCCGCGGGCGTTGACGGTGGTGACGACGGGAGCGCCGATCTGTTCGGCAAGCGACGTCACCTCGGCCTCAGCCGTCAATGCGCCGCCGCCGCAGATGATCACCGGCCGCGAGGCGTCGGCGCACAGGATAGCTGCGCGTTGCAGCGTTTCGCTGTCGGAGCGCGGACGCGTTGCGGTCGCAGGGCGCACCGCCTGCGGCGCAATCTTCGCCGACATGACGTCGGTCGGGATCTCGATATGCACCGGCCCCGGGCGGCCGGACACGAGCACGGAGAAGGCCCGGTCGAGGACGAAAGGCAGATCCTGTGGGTTGAGGAGCGTGTGCGAATAGAGCGCCAGCGTCTTCATCATACCGTGCTGATCGGGAAGCTCGTGCAAGAGGCCTCGACCGTGGCCGAGGGAATCGCGGCGATTGACGCCCGAGATCACCAGCATCGGGATCGAATCCTGCCGCGCCTGCGCCATCGCCGTGATGGTGTTCGTAAGCCCCGGGCCTGTGATGACGAGGGCTACACCCGGCTTGCCGCTGACACGGGCATAGCCGTCGGCCATGAAACCCGCGCCCTGTTCGTGGCGCGGCGTCACATGGCGGATCTTTGACGCTGCCAGCCCGCGATAGAGCTCGACGGTGTGAACGCCGGGAATGCCGAAGACCACCTCGACGCCATTGGCCTCGAGCAGGTCGACCAGGACTTCACCAACTGTCTTTTCCATGGTCATGCGCGGCGCTCCTTGCGCTGGCTGGCGCGCTCGGCAAGCGCTGTGATGCGCCGGCAGGCCTCGTCGATATCGTGGTCCGGCACAGTCAGGCTGACGCGCAGGTAGTTCTGCGCCTCGTCGCCAAAGGATGACCCGGGCATGACGGCAACCCCCTCTTCTTCGAGCAACGCCCAGGCAAACGCATCGCCGTCGAGACCGGTTCCGGAGACGTCGATCAGGATGAACATGCCGGCCTCCGGGGCGAACACCTCGATACCGGGTGCTGCCGCGAGAGAAGCCACGATCTGTGCAGCGCGCGATTTATAGGATTCGCGCATCCTGCGGGCCGTATCGATGTCATGGGTCAGCGCATAGGCGGTCATGTCGGCGATGAAGGGCTGCGTGCCGAAGAGCATCGTTTCAGAGACCGGCAACAGCCGATTGGCGAACTCGACCGGGCCGACCGCCCAGCCGCTACGGAAGCCGGGTGCGGCGTGCGACTTGGAGATCGACGAGACGACGACGGTGCGCTCGGCAAGGTCAGGATTGTCGAAGGGCGAGGCGAAGACGGCATCGAACACCAGTTCTTCGTATACTTCGTCGCAGACGATCCAGAGATCGTGGCGGCGGGCGACCTCGCCGATGGCGGCGATCTCTTGCGCCGTCAGCACGGCGCCGGTCGGATTGTGCGGCGTATTCAAGAGCAGAACCCTGCTCTCCGGCGTGATCGCCTTTTCGAGGTCAGCCGCCTGCATGTGGAAGCCGAATTCGGGTTTGAGCGGCACCAGCACCGGATGGGCGCCGGTGGAGCGGATCACGCCTTCGTAGGTCGCATAGAGCGGATCACCGACGAGCACGGCGTCGCCGGCTTCCGCCAGACCCAGGATCACGGCGAACAATGCCGTCTGGGTGCCGGGGAAACACAGGACGTTTTCCGCCGTCACGTCGCTCCGGCGCTTGCGATATTTTTCCGCGAGCGCCGCCACAACGGCGTGTTCGCCGCGTCCGTTGGAATAGCGGTAGCGACCGGCGTTCATCGCGCGCTGGCATTCATCGAGAAGCGCGCGGTCCGGCGGCAGGTCCGGCTCGCCGATCGTCAACTCGATGATGTCGGCACCACTTGCCTTCAACTGGCGGGCACGAATATGCAGCGACCATTTTCCGGAGCCGAGATCGGCGAGACGTTCGGTGATGGACGCGTAGCGCATGCGGTGTTCTCCCGTTTTCATTGTTTTGTGTTTCCGATCGAGGTGCCGAGCAGCGCTTCGACCGACGACATGG
>NZ_DASYHB010000014.1:0-49984 GCF_035999185.1 Ensifer sp.
GAATGCCTAGTTTTGCATTCAGCAACGATTGCGTCTAAAGAGCCGCTTCGACGGTACCCACCAACTATCGCGCGCCCGATTTTGCGGCGCGCATGAGGCATGCAGCGTGACACAACTGCCAACCAATCCGATGCCGGCTACTCCCTTGCTCGACAAGGTGACCTATCCTGACGACCTGAAGAGGGTCGACGACAAGGATCTGCCGCAGCTTGCCGGAGAAGTGCGGGCAGAAATGATCGACGCGGTGTCGCGTACCGGCGGCCATCTCGGCGCAGGCCTCGGCGTCGTCGAGCTGACGATCGCCATCCACAAGGTGTTCAACACGCCGCATGATCGGCTGATCTTCGACGTCGGCCACCAGTGCTACCCGCACAAGATCCTGACCGGCCGCCGTGACCGCATCCGCACGCTGCGCCAGGAAGGCGGCCTTTCTGGCTTTACCCGCCGCGCCGAGAGCGAATACGACCCCTTTGGCGCTGCCCATTCCTCGACCTCGATTTCGGCCGGCCTCGGCATGGCTGTTGCCGCCGACCTCGACGGCAAGAACCGCAACGTCATTGCCGTCATCGGCGACGGTGCGCTTTCGGCCGGTATGGCCTATGAGGCGCTCAACAATGCCGGCGCGCTCGACGCCCGCCTGATCGTCATCCTCAACGACAACGACATGTCGATCGCGCCGCCGACCGGCGCGATGAGCGCCTATCTCGCGCGCCTTGCCTCCGGCCGCACCTACATGGGCATCCGCGAGGTCGGCAAGAAGCTGACAGCCTATCTCGGCAAGACCGTCGACCGGGCGATCACCCGCGCCGTCGAGCATGCCCGCGGCTACGTGACCGGCGGCACGCTGTTTGAAGAGATGGGCTTCTACCATATCGGCCCGATCGACGGGCACTCCTTCGACCACCTTTTGCCGGTGCTGCGCAATGTGCGCGACAATGCCAAGGGTCCGGTGCTGATCCATGTGGTGACGCAAAAGGGCAAGGGCTATCCGCCAGCCGAAGCCGCCGCCGACAAGTATCACGGCGTCAACAAGTTCGACGTCATCACCGGCGCGCAGGCGAAAGCCAAGCCGAATGCGCCGGCCTACACCTCTGTCTTTGCCGACGCACTGACGCAAGAAGCGGGCTTCGACGACAAGATCGTCGCCGTCACCGCCGCCATGCCGTCGGGCACCGGGCTCGACAGGTTCGCCAAGGTGCATCCGTCGCGCTGCTTCGATGTCGGCATTGCCGAACAGCACGCCGTCACCTTTGCCGCAGGTCTCGCCGCCGAAGGCTACAAGCCGTTCGCCGCACTCTATTCGACCTTCCTGCAGCGCGGCTACGACCAGGTGGTGCACGACGTGGCGATCCAGGGCCTGCCGGTGCGCTTCCCGATCGACCGCGCCGGTTTCGTCGGTGCCGACGGCCCGACGCATGCAGGCTCCTTCGACACGACCTATCTCGCCACACTTCCGGGCTTCGTGGTGATGGCGGCTGCCGACGAGGCGGAGCTGAAGCACATGGTGCGCACGGCTGCTGCCTATGACGCCGGCCCGATCTCGTTCCGCTATCCGCGTGGCGAAGGTGTGGGCGTGGAGATGCCGGAACGCGGCGAAATCCTCGAAATCGGCAAGGGCCGCGTCGTCAAGCAAGGCTCCAAGGTGGCGCTGCTCTCCTTCGGCACCCGCCTTGCCGACTGTCTGGCGGCTGCAGAAGACCTCGACGCCGCCGGCCTCTCGACGACGGTTGCCGACGCCCGCTTTGCAAAGCCGCTCGACCATGACCTGATCCGCGAGCTTGCCCGCAACCACGAAGTGCTGATCACCATCGAGGAAGGCGCCGTCGGCGGTTTTGCCAGCCACGTGCTGCAGTTCCTCGCCGAGGACGGCCTGCTCGACGGCGGCCTCAAGGTGCGCCCGATGGTCATGCCCGACGTCTGGATGGAACAGGCAAAGCCCGAAGCCATGTATGCCGCCGCCGGCCTCGACCGCGCCGGCATCGTCTCGACCGTCTTCAAGGCGCTCGGCCAAAAGCAGGATATCGGCGTCGGCGCCGCCGGCTAGGACTAGGCGCGCATGGATCGCAAAAAGAAAACCCCAGCTCATCACCGGGGTTTTTGCTTTTCCAGACGGATTCGCAGAGAGTCGTCCGTGGCTGCGACCGCGAGGGGCTTGCCATCGGGCCGGCAAATCGCCATGAGAAACACATGTCAGAAGATCGCCAGAATGAAGAACACAAGAACCGCGTCCGCCTCGACCAGCTGCTGCTGAACAGTGGACTGGTCGCCAGCCGTGCCCGCGCCCGTGACGCAATCCAGCGCGGCACGGTCAAGGTTGACGGTCGCACCGTGACCAAGGCAGCGTCCATGTTTGCCGAGAGCGTGACGATCACCATCGACGACCCGGCTCAGGACTATGTCTCGCGCGCCGCGCTGAAGTTGGTCGCGGCACTCGATCATTTCGGGCTCGATCCCTCGGGTGAAAGCTGCGTCGATATCGGCGCGTCGACCGGCGGTTTCACCGAAGTGCTTTTGAAGCGCGGTGCGGAGCACGTCGTTGCCATCGATGTCGGCCATGGCCAGATCCATCCGCGCATCGAGGGCGACGAGCGCGTCACCAGCATCGAAGGCCTCAACGCTCGCGCGATGACCGAAGAAGACATCGACGATCGTGAGATCACCTTCATCGTTTCCGACGTCTCCTTCATCTCGCTGAAGCTCGCGCTGCCGCCGGCGCTCGACATGGCGCTTCCCGGTTCACACTGCATCTTGCTCGTGAAGCCGCAGTTCGAGGCCGGCCGCGACGCGATCAGCAAGGCAGGCCTGCTCAAGGACCCCGAGAGCGCGCCTGACGTGGCCGCCGAACTCGAGCGATGGCTCGTCGAGGATATGGGCTGGCAGAGCCTCGGCCTCATCCCCTCGCCGATTGCGGGCGGCGACGGCAACGTCGAATTCCTGCTGGCGGGCAAGAAGCCCGAGGAAGAGCAATGAGCACCCAGACGGTTACGATCGCCCGTCTTGGCGCGCAGGGCGACGGCATTGCCGAAGGCGACGATGGCCCGATCTATGCACCGTTCACCTTGCCCGGCGAGAGCGTGGCTCTGGCCGTCAACAAGTCGCACGGTACCCTTATCTCTTTGAAGGAGCCGTCGGCCGAGCGCATCGAGCCACTCTGTCGGCATTTCGGACCCGACGGTGTCAACGGCACCTGCGGCGGCTGCACGATGCAGCATGCTTCGGACACGCTCTATCACGGCTTTAAGCGTGACCTGGTCATTGCCGCTTTGAAGTCGAAGGGGCTGAAGCCCGAGGTCGCTCCGCTCATCACCGCAGCGCCCGGCCAGCGCCGTCGCGCGGTCTTTACCGTACGCAAGACCGAGAAGGACCTGCTTCTCGGTTTCAACCAGGCGGAAAGCCACCACATCGTCGCGATTTCGGAATGTCCGATCGCGAGCACGGGCATCGTCTCGAAGCTCGCAACGATCGCCAAGATCGCGACCGCCATGGCTGTGAACGCCGAGCCGTTCCGCATCACCGTGCTCGAAACCCTCTCCGGCCTCGATCTCGCCGTCGATGGTATCAAGAAGCTCGACGACCGCGAGCGCCGCCGCACGGTCGAGGCCGTCCTTGGCGAACGCGGCATCGCCCGCGTCAGCCTCAATGGCGAAATTATCGTCGAGCCGACGAAGCCTCTGATCGATTTCGGCGGCGTCGCGGTCTCACCGCCGCCGGGCGGCTTTACCCAGGCGACGACCGAGGCAGAAGAGGCAATGGCCAACCTCGTGCTCGAGCATCTCGGTAAGTCCAAGCGTGTCGCGGACCTCTTTGCCGGGAGCGGCACCTTCGCGCTGCGCATCGCCCGCAAGGCGCGCGTCCATGCCGTAGAAGGCGAAGACAAGGCCCTGAAGGCGCTCGATTTCGCCGCCCGCAACACGCAGGGGCTTAAGCCCGTCACGATCGAAAAGCGCGACCTCTTCCGCCGCCCGGTCATGGCGCAGGAACTGAAGGTCTTCGACGCCATCGTCTTCGATCCGCCGCGCGCCGGCGCCGAGGCGCAGTGCCAGGAGATTGCCCGCTCCGGCGTCAAGAAGGTCGTTGCCGTTTCCTGCAATCCGATCACGCTCGCGCGCGATCTCTCGATCCTCGTTGCCGCCGGCTACCGGATCACCTCGGTGACGCCGATAGACCAGTTCCTCTGGTCTTCTCATGTCGAGGCAGTGGCAACGCTCGAGAAATAAGAAAGGCCCGGGTTTCCCCCGGGCCTTCGTTATTGCTGGACTTGAAGCGTCTGCCAGATTGATTCACGCTCAAGCACTATCCATCTGTTTTTGCACACCAATCAATGTGCATCAACGGAGCCTCAGGCGGCGCGGCGGCGGTGCCCGCCACCTCCCGCGTAAGAACCCCGCCCTTCCCCGAGATTGAACTGGGCGAGCAGCGCGTTGAGCGAGGCGGCTTCGGAGGCAAGACCGTGGCTTGCCGCCGTCTGTTCCTCGACCATGGCCGCGTTCTGCTGCGTGCCCTGGTCCATGGTGTTGACTGCAGTGTTGATCTCCTGGAGACCGGTCGACTGTTCGCGCGTCGCCGTGACGATCGCACTCACATGCCTGTTGATCTCCTGGACTTCGGCAACGATCGTCTCCAGCGCCTTGCCGGTCTCACCGACCAGGCCCACGCCACTGCGGACCTGGTTGCCCGAGGTGGTGATCAATGCCTTGATCTCCTTGGCAGCCTGCGCCGAGCGCTGCGCCAGTTCACGCACTTCCTGGGCAACGACGGCAAAGCCCTTGCCGGCTTCACCCGCACGCGCCGCCTCGACGCCGGCGTTCAGCGCCAGCAGGTTCGTCTGGAAGGCGATGTCATCGATGACGCCGATGATGTTGGAAATCTCGCCGGACGACTTTTCGATCGCATGCATCGCATCGACCGCGTTGGCAACAACTTCGCCGGACTTCTCGGCGCCTGCACGGGTGCGGGCAACGAGCGCACCGACTTCCTCGGCGCGACGGGCGGAGTCCTTGACGGTCGTGGTGATCTCTTCGAGCGCCGCTGCGGTTTCTTCGACCGAAGCTGCCTGCTGCTCGGTGCGGCGGGCGAGATCGTCGGCGGCCGAGCGGATTTCCGTTGCGCCGGCATCGATGCCGCGAGCGTTGGCGCCGACGGCGCAGAGCGTGTCGTGGAGCTTGGCGACCGAGTTGTTGAAGTCGGCGCGCAGACGATCGAGACGATCGGCGAACGGATTGTCGATGCGGTAGGCCAGATCGCCTTCAGCAAGGCGACCGAGACCGGACGCCAGGCCATCGACGGCCTGCTGGATCTCAGCAGCATCGCGTGCCTTCTGCGCTTCGCGCTCCAGACGCTCGCGTTCCGACAGCGACCGGTTGGCGTCCGCTTCGCTTTCGAGTTTCATCTTGGCGATCGTCGCGTCGCGCAGGACCCGGAGCGACCGGGCGAGATCGCCGATCTCGTCCTTGCGCTCGGCCTCCGACAGATCGACATCAGTCTCGCCGGCAGCGATCTGGCCGGTGACGCCGATGACATTGGCGACGCGCTTGCGGAAGCGGGTGGCGAGCGTCCAGCCGACGATGATCATGATCGCGGCCGCAATCGCGATCACAGCGATCGAAATCATCGCGAGCTGAGAAAGCCCGGCAAAGACAGTCGCCTCCGGCACCGAGACCACGACGTACCAGACGGTATCCGGTAACAGGTTGACGGGCACGGCGACGGCAAGGTGTGCGCTACCATCGGTGTGCTTCAGCGCGAAAGCACGGCCGGTGTTGGAAAGCAGCTGACCCCAGCCCTCCCCTTGCAGCGGCGTGTCCTTCAATACCTTGCCAAGCACTTTCGCATCGGGATGGCTGATGATGCTGCCGTCCTTGCTCAAGAGCGAGACGAAGCCGGTTCCGAAAGGCTTCAGCTTGCCGAGTTCGGTCGAGAGTTCGCCGAGCGCCATGTCGACGCCGACAACACCCATGAAGGCGCCGTCCTTCTTCAGCGGCACCATGATCGAGGTCATCAGCACGTCCTTGCCGTTGATCGGGTAGACGTAGGGCTCGGTGACCATGTCGAGGCCGGTCTTCTTCGGGATCTGGTAGTAGTCGCCAGGACCCGGCTTGTCGTAGTCGGCGAGCGCCTCGTGGATCACCTTGTCGCCGGAGCGGGCGATGTAGGGAACGAAGCGGCCGGTCGCATCATGGCCGGGCTTGCCGACATAGTCGGCATCCTTGCCGTCGAAGGCGTTGGGTTCCCAGCCGGTGCTCATACCGACGGCGAGCGGATTGTCGACGATCAGCCGTTTCATCAGGGTTTCGATTTCGCCGCGCGACGGTTCGCCGGCACCTTTCGCTGCGTAGAGCGCTGAGCGGATGTTGTTTGCGAGCGTCTTGGCCTCGACAAACTTCGTCTCGACGCTGCGGGCGCTGGCCGAAGCCGCATTTGTCATCTCGGCAATGCTGCGCTCGCGCAATTGCTGGTAGGAGAGCCAGAAGACGACGGCGGCGGTGACCATCGAGGTCAATAGGCCAGTCATCACGATGGCGAACATGTTTCTTGCCGTTGCAGTCTTTAGGATCACCGTACGTCTCCCCTCGCGCTTCAACCGTACCGGTCGTGCGCGGCCAAAACATTCATTGCGTGCATCGGGACAGGTGTCTGGAACACATCGCGAGGAAGCATGCGAAGAGGCGACGTGCGGGGCGAAGTCATTTCGCGGCGAAGAAACGGTATGCGCGACCGCTTTATCAATGCTTAAGAAACAAGGGCATGACTCGCGATCTTGCAGTGAAAGACGAGAATCCTGACGCAGTGCGCAAAGAAAAGGCCCGGTTTCCCGGGCCCTTTCATTGTTTGACTTTGGCGGCGACTAGGCTGCCCGACGGCGAGGCGTGCTCGCCGCAACATAGGCGCCTTGCCTGTCGCCGAGATTGAACTGGGCAAGCAGCGCGTTGAGCGAGGCGGCTTCGGAGGCAAGACCGTGGCTTGCCGCCGTCTGTTCCTCGACCATCGCCGCGTTCTGCTGCGTACCCTGGTCCATGGTGTTGACGGCCGTGTTGATCTCCTGGAGGCCCGTCGACTGTTCGCGCGTCGCCGTCACGATCGCGCTCACATGCTTGTTGATCTCCTGGACTTCAGACACGATCGTCTGCAGCGCCTTGCCGGTGTCGCCAACCAGCGTCACGCCGTTGCGCACCTGGTTGCCCGAGGTGGTGATCAGCGCCTTGATCTCCTTGGCGGCATTGGCCGAGCGCTGGGCGAGCTCGCGCACTTCCTGGGCGACGACGGCAAAACCCTTGCCGGCTTCACCGGCACGCGCCGCCTCGACGCCGGCATTCAGCGCCAGCAGGTTCGTCTGGAAGGCGATGTCGTCGATAACGCCGATGATGTTGGAGATCTCGCCCGACGACTTCTCGATCGCGTGCATGGCGTCGACAGCGTTGGCAACGACTTCGCCGGACTTCTCGGCGCCTGCACGGGTACGGGCCACCAGCGCGCCGACTTCCTCGGCGCGACGGGCGGAGTCCTTGACCGTCGTGGTGATCTCTTCGAGCGCTGCTGCGGTTTCCTCGACCGAGGCTGCCTGCTGCTCGGTGCGGCGGGCGAGATCGTCGGCGGCGGAGCGGATTTCCGTCGCGCCGGCATCGATGCCGCGGGCGTTGGCGCCGACGGCGCAGAGCGTGTCGTGCAGCTTGGCGACCGAGTTGTTGAAGTCGGCGCGCAGGCGATCGAGACGATCGGCGAACGGATTGTCGATGCGGTAGGCCAGATCGCCTTCGGCAAGACGGCCAAGGCCGGACGCCAGACCATCGACGGCCTGCTGGATCTCGGCCGCATCACGCGCCTTCTGTGCCTCGCGCTCCAGACGCTCGCGTTCCGACAGCGACCGGTTGGCGTCCGCTTCGCTTTCGAGACGGGCACGTTCGACGGCGTTGGCCTTGAACACGCCGACAGCGGCGGCCATCGAGCCGATCTGGTCGGTGCGGTCCTCACCCGGGATTTCGACGTTGTGGTTGCCCGAAGCGAGCTTTTCCATGGCGCCGGTCATGTCTGTGACCGGACGGATGACCAGGCGGTTGAGGAAGGTCGCGAGGAAGACCAGCATGACGCCGACGGCCAGAATGGTGGCGATGGTGGCGGCAATGCGGAACTGGTCGATTGCCGAGTAAGCAGCATCAGCATCGATGACGAAGCCGACATACCACTCGACCGAAGGAAGACCCTGCACCGGAACGAAGCTCACCAGCATCGGCTTGCCACCGAGCTCGGTGTTCATGATGCCGGTGCCGATCGTCGGGGTATCGACCGGGAAGGCGTCGGCCAGCGACTTGGTGACGAGCTTGGCATCGGGGTGGACGAGGATCTGGCCGTCCTTGCTGGCGAGGAAGGCAAATCCTTCGCCGCCGACATCGACGCCCTTGATCATCGAGACCAGCGTGTCGAGCGAGAAGTCGCTGGCGGCAACGCCATAGAGCTTGCCGTCACGCTTGACCGGAACGGCGGCGCTGATGATCAGCGCGCCGCTGGAGGCGTCGACATAGGGTTCAGTCAGCACGCGGGCGTCGGCCTTGACGGCCTGCTGGTACCAGGGGCGCTGGCGCGGGTCGTAGCCGGCCGGCATCGGATTATCAGGCCAGGTGATGAACTTGCCGGCCTCGTTGCCGACATAGGTCGACATGAACTCGCTGGTCAGAACGTCGTTTTTCAGGATCGGCTGGATGGCGCTGTCGTCTGCGACGTTGCCGGTGGCATCACCCACCATCGCCGTCAGCGTGACGCGGCCGTTCAGCCACTTGGCGACACTCTGGGCGGCCTGCGTGCCGGAGGACGCGATGTTTTCCTCGACGGCCTTGGTGGTGGTGCCACGCTGCAGCGTGTCGATATAGACGGAAAAGCCGGCAAAGGCGCCGACGACGACACAGGACGCGGCAACGAGAATGCGCGTCATGAGGTTCGATCGCTTGGACAAGATGGGCTCCCAATGGGTGCCGGCGGCGACCGCCGGACATGAGCTCGTGATGATTTTCGCGCAGCATCCTTCGCCCGTCAGGGTGACGGCGCGCAGGGGCTCACGGAAAACGTTGAACATGCCAGAAGGCGGAAACAGCCATGCTTCATGCGGCTGGGACCATCCCTGAAAAGAGGATAGGCCTATCGCGCAGGACGCTAGCGATCGCTATTTAAGAAGCGATTAAAATTGACTTATGCAAGTTCGTGATGCCGGCGGCAACGCGATCTTTACCGTCGGGTGGCTAAGACCTTGCCCCCGAATGCAAAAACGGGTGCCTAGAGGGCACCCGAAATGTTTGCGAAAGCCTTGCCTGCCGCAGCAACGACTATCGACGCATGAAGGCTTCGAAGGCGGCGCGCGCCTCGGCGCTCTTCAGTTGCGCTGCGAAATGTTTCGCTTCCTCGTCGATCCTTGCAAGCACATCGCTGCGGTCGCCGCGCACGAGATCGCGGGCGATGCGCAGCGCTTCCGGCGGCTTCTTGGCAAGACGGGCGGCGAGCGCCAGTGTCTCGTTCTCGACCGTATCCTGAGCGACGATCTTCCAGATCAGCCCCGCGTCCAACGCGCCCTTCGCATCGAGCGGTTCGCCGGCGGCGAGCAGCGCGAAGGCGCGCTGATGGCCCATGATGCGTGGCGCGATCAGGCTCGAGGCGGCCTCCGGCACCAGTGCCAGATCGACGAAGGGCGTCTTGAACAGCGAGCGCTCGGAGGAAATGGTCAGGTCGCAATGGAGATGAATGGTCGTGCCGATGCCGATCGCCAGGCCGTCGACGCCCGAGACGACGGGCTTGGTCGCGGTTGCGAGCGCCTTCAGGAATTCGATCACCTCCGTGCCCATCGAGCCGCCCATGGCGAAGGCGAGGAAATCGGCCATGTCGTTGCCGGCGGAAAAGCAGCCGTCGGTGCCGAGAAAGGCTGTCGCGCGCACGGCCGGATCGCTTGAGGCAACCGTCAGCGCATTGGTCATCTTCGCGTACATGTCGCGGGTGATGGCGTTCTTCTTTTCCGGCCGGTTGAAGCGGATCACCTGGACGCCAGGATAGGCTTCCGGCCGTTCGATGAGCACGTGGTCGGTCATGGATGTTCCTCTCAAGCCAGAACGGCGCGGGCCACAGCCAGGCTGTCGGCACCGTTGACGACGCGATCCTTCAGGGCGGCGGTTTCCGCCAGAAGGTTTTCCGCGGTGAAGCGGCAGAGCGCGATGCGCTGACCTTCCTTGCCATCGGTGACTTCGGCGAGCCCGCCCTTGGCGAGATAGGCGCCGGTCAGCGCCAGGCCGAACAGGCGTTGGTAGGCGGTGGCGCCAGCGAGCGCCTCGGCCAGCTTGCCGCCGGCGACGGCTGCGATCAGCCACTCGGTGGCGGCAGCGAGATCGTCAAGCGAAGCGTCGAGCCGGGCGGCGGTTTCTCCGAAACCGTCGCGATTGGAGCTGCGCACCGCGGCAGCGATCTCGCGCAGTTCGGCGATGAAGCCACGCACATGGTCGCCATCGGAGAGCGGCAGCTTGCGGGTGACGAGGTCGATCGCCTGGATGCCGTTGGTGCCTTCGTAGATCGGGGCGATGCGGGCGTCGCGCAGGTAACGGGCGGCACCGGTTTCCTCGATGAAGCCCATGCCGCCATGCACCTGGATGCCCATTGATGCGACATCGACGCCGGCGTCGGTCGAGAAGGATTTCGCGATCGGCGTCAGCAGGCTGGAGCGCTCCTGCCAGTATTTTGCTTTTTCGCCTTCGCTCGCATGCGCCATGTCGACGGCGTGGGCACAGGCATAGGAGATCGCGCGCGAGCCCTGCGTCAGCGCCTTCATCGTCAGCAGCGTGCGGGCGACATCCGGGTGCTCGATGATCGGGCTCATGCCCTGCCCTGTCCAGCCGGGCGCCTTGCCCTGGGTGCGTTCCTTGGCAAAGGCGATCGCCTTCTGGGTTGCGGCATCGGCAATGGCGACGCCCTGCATGCCGACGGCAAGGCGCGCGTTGTTCATCATCGTGAACATGCAGGCAAGTCCGCGGTTTTCCTCACCGATCAGATAGCCGATCGCCCCCTTCTCGGTGCCGTACTTTCCGTCGCCATAGATCATCGTGCAGGTCGGCGACCCGTGGATGCCGAGCTTGTGTTCGAGCGAATGGCAGAAGAGGTCGTTGCGCTCGCCGAGCGAACCATCCGCGTTAACCAGGAATTTCGGCACCAGGAAGAGCGAGATACCGCGGGTGCCTGCCGGCGCTTCGGGAAGCCGTGCCAGCACCAGATGAATGATGTTGTCGGTGAAGTCGTGTTCACCCCAGGTGATGAAGATCTTCTGGCCGAAAATGCGATAGACACCATCGCCAGCGCGTTCGGCACGAGTCTTCAAAACGCCGAGGTCGGAGCCGGCATGCGGTTCCGTCAGGTTCATCGTGCCGGTCCATTCGCCCGACACCATCTTCGACAGATAGGTGGCCTTCAGCGCCTCCGAGCCGTGCTTTTCCAGTGCTTCGACCGCACCCATGGTCAGCGTCGGCCCAAGCGCGAAGGCCATGGAGCCGGCGTTCCACATTTCCATGGCAGCGACATGCAGCATATGAGGCAGGTTCTGGCCGCCGAATTCCTCCGGTGCCGTCAGCCCGTTCCAGCCGCCGCCGATCCAGTTGTGGTAGAGATCGCGCCAGCCGTCAGGTGTGCGAACCTTGCCGTCGACCAGGCGCGAGCCCTGCTTGTCGCCGACATCGCCGAGCGGTGCGACCTCATCGGTCGCAAACCGGCCGGCTTCCGACAGGATGGCATCGACCAGGTCCTCGCCGAGGTCGCCAAGCGCGCCGGACTCGAGCGCATCGCCCATGCCTGCCACGTGCTTCAGCGTGAACGCGATCTCGTCGACGGGTGCCTTGTACATGATGATCCTCCCAGAATAGCCAGGTCGCGTGAGCCGCGCGTCCTCGTTGCGGCGAACACTATTGATTTTTACGTAAACGTCAACGTCAATCCCGTGACCTCTCCTGAACGGGACGCGGCACGGGCCTGTAACAAAACTGTCATCAACGGGGCATAGAAGCCAAGGCGTAAGGCCCCTGCCAAGGCGTTCAGATGAACCTGATTTCCCCCGAAATACCCGGCATCGTCTGGGCCTATCGTTTTCTGCCAGGCGAAAGCCGCTGCCAGCGCATAGCAACCGACGCCTCGATCGACAGCCTTTCTGCGGGCGAAGGATGGGTGTGGGTTCATCTGGCGCTTTCCGATGCGCGAACGCCCGCTCTCATCGAGCGGATCGGCAACCTGCCGCCGCTCGCGGTCTCAACGCTGACGAGCCATGACACGCAGGCGGCAATTACCGTTTCCGACGATATCGTACACGGCACGCTCGTCGATTTCGAGCGCACCTTCGACGCGGTGACCAAGACGATCGGCTGGCTGCATTTCGCTGTCAGCGACCGGATCATCATTACCACCCGGCTGCACCCCTTGCGCAGCATCGACCGCGTGAAGGCGGCGGTGGAAAAGAGCACAAAGTGCGCACGCCCGATCGACCTCTTCGAGATGATCGTGATCGAGTTCCAGCGCACGTTGATCTCGCTGGTCCTCGAACTGACCGAAGATCTGAACGTCATCGAAGATCATGTCTACGGCGAGGCCGGGCATCGCCAGCAGCCGGGCCTGGCACCACTGCGCCGCACGGTCGTTCGGCTTCACCGGCATCTGCGCACGATCCTTGCCCTGCTCCGGCGTGCTGCAGCCTCGGACGAAGACGAAGTGCCACCCGGTTTCATCGATGCCGCCGAGCGGCTGTCGGACCGGCTGGAAGCGGTCGACCGCGACGTCTTCGCGTTGCAGGAACGGGCGCGTCTGCTGCACGAGGAGATCGATAGCAAGATCTCGTCCGAGACCAACCGACACCTCTACATCCTGTCGCTGATGACCGCCTTCCTGCTGCCGCCGACGCTGGTTACCGGCTTCTTCGGCATGAACACCGGAGCGCTGCCGTTCGCGGAGGGGACCGGCACGCTCTATGCGGCGCTGTTCATCGGGCTTTCCATGGGACTTGCCTGGTGGATCCTGAAGCGGATCGGCATCCTTTAAACCCATGGAAAGGGCCGGAAGCGGATGCTCCCGGCCCTTTTCGGCCTTTAGCTATAAGGCGAATAGCACTGCTGGCGCGGGCCGCCATAGGGCTGATAAGTGTTGTCGTAGGCCCGATAGGACCGGTAGCGATTGGCGCACCACTGCACGTGACGGCTGCCGTAGACGGGAGCCGGACGCGTGTATCGCGGCGGTTGGGCGATAGCCCCGCCGATGATCACACCGGCGCCGAAGGCGGCCATGGGGTACCACCAGCCATTGTAATAGCGATAGCCCGGGCGGCGATAGTTATAGCCGCGATAGCCGTTATAGTAATAATAGCCGCCACGACGCTCCATGCCCGGCCGGCGATATTGCACATTCACCGCATCGCTCTGCCGCTCCACACGCGGAGGCGCCGGCATGAACGCCTGCGACGGCGTGGCCGATGTCACCAGCGCGGCTACGGACACCAGCGCGCACAGCCACCTCTTCGTTCCGGTCTTCAGAAAACTCTTCATAAAATCCCTCCATCACCGAAAAACACGCTTGAATGCGGTCCGGGCATTCCCGACCGCAACTGCCGTTCTGCATGATTTCACCGGGACCAAGTCGCGAGCCCGGGGACGCCCCCAGCCGGGAAATCCGAAATCGTAAAGCAACGCTTAAGCCACCGGTTTTGTTCCATCTTCCGCGCGCCCCCGACGAACCTGCCGGCAATTCAGACACGCGCATACGCGCAGCGGGGCAGAAATCCGTGCCACGCCTTCGTACTGTCTGCGCGAAGTGCGGGACCGTTCGATGCTTGCAACGTCATTATGTAAGTCAACGCTCATATACAGCCGTAGATCGGTATACATTCGCGTTTGCCCCGCTACAGTCCCGGGCAAGGGCTGGGATTTACGATACATTAACGATACAGTCGGCAATCTCAGAGAATGGCAAAGCGGTGTATCTCCACGACAGGGATGTTTCTGCGCCTCGCGACCCTCCTGGGTCTGGCTTTCGCGGCGGCGACCGCGCGCGCCGGTGAGCTGGAGCCCTGGAAGACCAAGTCCAACGCCATCATCGTCGATGCCTATGAGATGAACAGCATCGACTGGGAAACGATGCTTGGGGACAAGCGGATTTCCGGTTTCATTGCCAAGGCGTCCGACGGCCTGCCCGAGAGCTTCTCCTGCACCGGCGACCACAACGGCGACACCTTCAACCACTGCAAGACCATGTGGCGCAAATACGCCGTCAGCCGCGAGCTCTACCAGACGCGCCGGATGATCGCCCGTTCTCACGGGCTGCTGTGGGGTGCCTATCACCTTGCCCGCCCCGGCAACCCCGTGGACCAGGCAAACCATTTTCTCGACTACGCCGAGCCGCGTGACGACGAGGTGATGGTGCTCGACATCGAGGGCCTCGATCCGCAGAAATACATGTCGCTTGAGGACGCGGCCATCTTCGCCGGCCATATCAAGACCCGGACCGGGCGCTACCCGATCCTCTATACCAATCACGTCACCGCCAAATACATCGCCACCCACCGCGCCAAGCACCGGCTGCTGTCACGGTTGCCGCTCTGGTATGCGCGCTACAAGCCGGACATCCGCCAGGTCTTCCCGATGGGCAACTGGGACAGCTACGCGCTCTGGCAGTTTTCGTCAGGCATCAACTGCGGCAAGCGACGCTGCCCCTACCGCGTGCCGGGCACGCTCGACGACATCGACGTCAATGTCGCGGCCATGTCCCCGCTCGCCTTGAAGGCGAACTGGGCACAGGGCGCCCTGCTCCCCGAAAAGCCGCTGCCGCTGATCCTCATTGCGGAGGCCGAACAAGGCGCAGGTGCGCCCGCGTCTGCCCGTGCAAGTGTCACTTTCGAACCGGCACCGCTGCTCGTCAGCCGCGCCGAAGCGACGGGTGCTGCCGGCAGCGGCGTCGACATGATGGTGACCGGGTCGATCGATCTTGCGCGCCCGGAGCGCGCCTTGCACGTCGCAACCGCCGCCGATGACGTGACGCATCCCGAATGCACCGAAGCGATCGCCGGCACCGATAGCCTGAGGCTTGTCGCAGTCAAGCTGCCCATGTGCGGCGATACCCAATAGACCGCTTCGGAGCGCCCGATGCCGCTCTACCCTTTGAACGCGCTCAGGCCTCGATCTGCACGTCCCCGAGCGGTCGCGAGCAGCAGGCAAGGATGTAGCCCTCGTCGATCTCGTCGTCGAGAATGCCGCCATTGTGGTTCATCTCGACGTCTCCGGCGACCTTCATGACGCGGCATGTCCCGCAGATGCCGCCTTCGCAGGCGGCACCGATGCGCACGCCGTTGGCGCGAGCCGCCTGCAGGATCGTCTGGCCGGGCTTGGCCTCAATCTCCTTGCCGCTCATGGTGAAGGCTATCTTGGCGCTCGATGCTTCCGCGTCGCCCGCTGTACCGGCACGCACGGCGATCTCTTCCGCAGCCGGCGCCGCTGCCGGTTGGAAGCTTTCCTCGTGATAACGGCTCATGTCGAAGCCTGCGGACTTCAACATTTCGCGCACGCCGCGCATGAACGGTTCCGGGCCGCAGCAGAAGACCGTGCGCTCCATGAAATCCGGCGCAAGCAGCGGCAGCTTGGCGCCGTCGATGCGGCCACGCAGGCCATGCCAGCCGTGGCGAGCCTCGTGTCCCTCGACGATAAAGCCGAGGTTCAGCCCGGACATCTGCGTGGCGAGCACCTCCAGCTCTGAACGGAACAACAGATCCTCCGGCCGGCGGGCGCAGGAGATGAAGGTGACATCGGTTTCCGGCACGCAGTCCGCCATCCAGCGCGTCATCGACATCATCGGGGTGATGCCGGAGCCGGCGGAGATGAACAGATACCTGTCGCCGGGGTGGCGGACGAAGCTGAAATCGCCGAGCGGGCCGAAGGCGCGGAGCGTCATCCCCGGCTTCAGGTGATCGAACATCCAGCGCGTGCCGATGCTGTCGGCCTGCGCCTTCACCGTCACGGCGATCGAGAGCGGTCGCGACGGCGTCGATGACAGCGTGTAGGTGCGCATGACCGGTTCGTCGGCCACCGGCAGTTCGAGCGTGACGAACTGGCCTGGCAGATAGCGGAACCAGGCCGGCTTTTCCGCGCGGAAGGTGAAGGTCATGACATCGGCGGTCTCGACGACAGCCGATGTGCATTCGAGCAGCTGCTGCCGGTCGATCCAGACATGCAGCGCATCGAAGTGGTGGAAGGAGGATGCCATCTGCATGTCAGGCGACCCTTGAAAGCGGAGCCGCATCGCCCTGCAGGCGTTGCTCCATGAATTTGCAGTACCACTCGACAAACTGCATCACGCCGCCTTCATGGTCCGGCGAATAGGGGCCGGGCTGATAGGCTGGCGAGCGGATGCCGAAAGCGTTTTCCTCGACGATCTGGCGATCCTGGTCGTTGGTCTCGGTCCAGACATGCGTCAGGTCTTCAAGGTTGTAATCGACGCCTTCGACCGCGTCCTTGTTGACCAGCCACTTCGTCGTCACCTGCGTCAGCTCCGGGCCGAGCGGCAGCACGCGGAAGGTGATGGCGTGATCGGCCAGCACGTGGTTCCAGGTGGTCGGGTAATGGAACATCAAAAGCGTGCCGATCTGCTTCTGGTGAACATCGGCCGACAGAGCCCGCCGGACGGCACGCGCCCCCGACATCGTGTAGCTTTCGGCGTCGTCGACGAGCGGCATGCGGGCGGCGCGGAACTGGCCAGTCGGCGACATCTTGAATTCGCTCGGCAGGCCCTCGGCCTCGCATTTCGCCCAATGGGCGGCGATGACAGGATCGTCCTTGGCGCCCTGCACGCCGGTCGCCGTCGGTGCCTCCGGATAGGTGCGGCAGAGTTCCGGGTGGTTGGCGGCGCAGTGGTAGCATTCCCGGTTGTTTTCCCAGACGAGCTTCCAGTTGCCCTTTTCGACGATCGTGCTTTCGAAGGCGACCTTGGTCTCGCCGAGACGATGCGGCGCGAGATAGGGCAGAGCCAGTTCGCGGAATGCCGTGAAATCCATCGGCTTTTCCGACAGATTGATGAAGATGTAGCCGCCGACCGTTTCGCAGTGGATCGGCTTCAGGCTGTGGGCTGCCTTGTCGAAATCTTCGCCCATCTGACGCGCAAAGAGCAGCGAGCCGTCGAGCTCGTAGGTCCACTGGTGATAGGGACAGACAAGCTTTGCCGACGAACCCTTGTGTTGGGTGCAGACGCGCGAACCGCGGTGGCGGCAGGAATTGTGCAGCGCCCGGATGGTGCCCTGGCGATCACGGGTGATGACAACGGGATAGTCGCCGACCTGGACGGTGAAGTAGTTGCCCGCGCGCGGGATCTCGCAGTCGTGGCCGATGAACAGCCAGTCCCGGTACCAGATGTTTTCCAGATCCTGCCGGTAGTAATCGGGATCGATGTAGAAAGCCCGATCGAGGCTATAGCCGTCTCGCTTGCCCTTCAGCTTGCGAAGCATATCGTTCCTGGTGTCCATATCCTGTCCTCATGCGCCATGTTTCGGAGAGGCAGGACAGGAACCCGCACAGGCGCACGCCCATGCGTTCGAGGCTCCGATCCGGCTGCCCGCCGCAACCCGTTACGGTTATGTCTGTCAAGGCTGGTTTCCGGGCTCAGGAGCTGTCCTTTCGGACCTGCCCGGCGCCTTCCCGGACGAACCCGTCCAGTGGCCTTTTGCCGAGGCTTTCGCTCCACCACCGTTGCGGGGGCAGCGCCGGGATTTGACCGGCTTCCCAATTCTCCGCCCCTCCCTTGAAAGGCGGCACCTTGAGTAGGAATATCTAAGCGTGGAAGCCCCCTCCGCAGCTGCCGGATAGCGACATCCAATTCCAGAATGACGACACGGCCGAAAGCGGCATTCACAAGACGCCTCGTCATTTTTTCATATAGGAAACATATAGATAGCTTATAACATGGGCATTTGCCGACTTTTGCGCCCGACAGGGCGCGGATGTGAAAGCACTTCGCCCGTTTGCGACATGCCCGCCAGCGCGAGGCGGTCTTCGGCCGACGCCGGGCTGAAATCTTTCCTTAACCATGAATCGCTAGCCTTGCCGGCGGACGAGAGGTCCGGCAGGCAGGCAGATAAGCGCGCTGACGATCATGGCAAACTTCAAATATTTCGACGCGGCGGCCGAGAAGCCGCCAGCAATCATGCCGAAAGCGGCAGTTCACACCGAATTTCTGCGCACCGGCCGGATCAACCGGCGGCAATGGATGCCGAGCGAACGGCGCTACTTGAGCTATGAGGAGGTCGCGGACAGGACGGGCAAGAAGCTCACGACCGCCGGCGACACCACGCACAAGCGGATCAACGGTTTCCACACGTCGATCCAGTTTCCGAAAATGATCTTCCACCGCACACTCGTCGGCCGGCCGCACCTTGGCTATTGTCACGTGACGGCGGCGCGAACGCCCGTTTCCCCCTCCAAGGACATCACCTGGTCCTTCTATTTCGCCAACTTCTTCTGCGACCTCGGCAATGAAACGCATTTCTTCGACCGCATCCGGAGCGACTATGCGCGGATGTATTTTGCCGTCGCCATCGAGCCGGACAGCGAAGGTGGTCAGATGGTCATCAACCGCACAGTCCGCGACAATGGGCTGCTCTTTCGCACCGACGACCCCAAGGTTGCGCTGAAGAACGTTTTGATGCTGGGCGCCCGCGACGATGCGCTGCGCCGCATCATTCGCAGCCTTTGACCCGGAAGCCCGTCGCCGCAAAGAAAATCGTTCTGTTTTCCCGTCGCGTCCGTTAAGGAAGCGACGGAAAGGAACCGGCATGGCTGACATCATCGACACGGCGAAGGAACCGGAGCGCGCGATCGAGCGCGCCTGCACCGTTCTTGCCGAAGGCGAACCGGTCGCGATCCCCACGGAAACCGTCTACGGGCTGGCGGCGGATGCGACCAATCCGGATGCGATCAGCCGAATTTACGAGATGAAGGGGCGCCCCCGCTTCAATCCGCTGATCTCGCATGTCAGCGACATGGCGATGGCCGAGGCCCATGTCAGTTTCGACCCGGTTTCCCGGCGGCTGGCGGAGGCCTTCTGGCCTGGCCCGTTGACGCTGATCCTGCCGCAACGCGCCGACAGCACCGTTCACGCGCTGGCGTCCGCCGGCCTCGACACACTTGGCGTGCGCATGCCTGACGGCTTTTCGCGCCGGGTGATTGCCCGTTTCGGGCGGCCGCTGGCAGCCCCGAGCGCCAACACCTCGGGCAAGATCAGCCCAACGAGCGCCGCTCATGTCGATGCCGATCTCGGGGGCAAGCTGAAGCTGATCCTGGACGCCGGCCCCGCCGAGATCGGGCTTGAATCGACGATCATCAAGGTCGACGGCGAGGCCATCCGGCTGCTGCGCCCGGGCGGCCTGGACGCGGCCGAGATCGAGCGCCTGCTCGATCGCCCGGTCGAGCGGCCGGAGACGGCGGGCGCGACAATCGAAGCGCCGGGCATGCTTGCCTCTCATTACGCTCCCGGCGCCGCCGTCCGGCTTGACGCCGTCGATGTGCGCCCGGAAGAAGCGCTGGTCCGCTTCGGCGGAGACCGGATCGCCGGCGAGGAGCAGGCGACGATTGTTCTCGACCTCAGCCCGAGCGGCAACCTTAGGGAAGCGGCGGCCAATCTCTTCGACTACATGAAGCGGGCGGATGCGAGCGGCGCTCGGACCATCGCCTTCGGGCCGATCCCATCCGGCGGATTGGGAGAAGCGATCATCGATCGGCTGCAACGAGCGGCCGCGCCGCGAGAATAAGCAGGAAGGCAGGCCCATGACCGCGTCCATGACCACGCTCCCCTCTCCCGAACTCATCGCCTCCTTCGTCGAGATCGTCGGCAGCGCCAACGCGCTGACGGCAGAAGCCGACAAGGCCCGCTATCTCGTCGAATCCCGCGGGCTCTATCGCGGGACCACGCCCTTGGTGCTTCGACCCGGCTCGGTCGACGAGGTCTCGCGGATCATGAAACTCGCCAGCGCCACTCGCACGGCGATCGTGCCACAGGGCGGAAACACCGGTCACGTGGCCGGACAGATCCCGCGCGAAGGCAAGGCGGATATCGTGCTTTCGCTCGAACGGCTGAACCGCATCCGCGATATCGATCCGGTCGGCAATGTCATCGTCACGGATGCCGGCTGCATTCTTGCGGACATCCAGAAGGCGGCAGACGATCACGACCGGCTATTCCCGCTGTCTCTCGGCTCGGAAGGCTCCGCACGGATCGGCGGCAACCTCTCCACCAATGCCGGCGGCACCGCCGTGCTTGCCTACGGCAACATGCGCCAGCTCTGCCTCGGCCTCGAAGTGGTGCTACCGACCGGCGAGATCTGGGACGGACTGCGGCGGCTGAAGAAGGACAATACCGGCTACGACCTTCGCGATCTCTTCATCGGCGCGGAGGGCACGCTCGGGGTCATCACCGGCGCGGTGCTCAAGCTGTTCCCCAAGCCGCTCGGGCACCAGGTGGCCTTCGCCGGCGTTGGCAGCGTCGAGCATGCGCTCGCGCTCTTTGAAAAGGCGTCCAGCCTGTGCGGGCCGGCGCTCACCGGTTTCGAACTGATGCCCCGTCTGGGCGTCGAGTTTACCACCAGACACATCGCCGGCGTTCGCGACCCGATGGACACCGTGCATCCCTGGTATGTGCTGATCGATATCTCCACGTCCGATTCCGCCGAGAGCGCCGGGCGGATGGTGCAGGACCTCATGGAACGGGGCCTTGCCGACGGCCTTGTCGAAAACGCGGTGATCGCCGCCAACGAAACCCAGGGCAAGGCGCTCTGGCACATGCGCGAGAGCATGTCGCCGGCACAGAAACCCGAGGGCGGCTCGATCAAGCACGACGTCTCCGTGCCTGTGTCGAGCATCCCCGCTTTCATGAAAGAGGCGGACGCCGCCGTGATGAAGGCGATCCCCGGCGCGCGCATCTGCTCCTTCGGCCACATGGGCGACGGCAATATTCATTACAACATCTCGCAGCCGATCGGCGCCGACAAACAGGCCTTCCTTGACCGCTGGCGCGAAATCAACGCGATCGTGCATGGCATCGTCTTGACGTATAACGGCTCGATCTCGGCCGAACATGGGATCGGCCAATTGAAGCGCGACGAACTCGCCGAGGTTCGTGCGCCGATCGAGATCGCGCTGATGCAGCGGATCAAACACGCGTTCGACCCGTCGGGCATCATGAACCCGGACAAAGTGCTGCGCGCGGACTAACCGCTTGTTTTCACCCGCAGCGTGGCGGATCGAGGGGCGCTTTAGCGCCCGCCCGCTCGCAATTGCGAGAGAGACAGAAGCGTTTCGGCACTGACACCACCACCGCCCCCGCCCGTTAGGATCGCAAGCCCCGCCGAGACGTCCTGGTTGTTTGCGACATCATAGAGCGCCGTGAAACGCTGCAAGAGCTTTTCGAGCTTTTCGGGATCCTGCATATCCTTGATGTTGACGGCGCGCTCGAGATAGGCGGCCTGCGCGTCGATCTTGGCGTTCTGCAGCCCCTCGGGCATACTGTAGGCTGTCTTGATCACTTCAAACAGCGCGCGATCGGCGAGGATGTCGTAGGCCGTATTGATTTCCTTGGCCTTGCGTTTGAAGTAGAGCGCCAGACGAATGCCGCCGTTATCGGCGCCTTCGGTCTCTTCGAGCGACTGATTGAGGAACAGGTCAGCCGTGGTCACGAGACCGCGCCGCGTCTGAATCTGGCCGGCTTCGCCCCGGACGATCTTGCCGTCCTTGTCAAAATTGAATGACGAGACGATTTCGCGGTACTTCAACCCGTTCGGGTCGGTGTTGATGAAGCTCTTGGGGTCGTTGAGGTCCGACGTGAACATATCCCTGAGATAGTCCGTCTTGACCGTCTTAGGATCGATGCCAGAACCGACAAGGACGAAATTGACCAGCCGCTCGTTCTTCAGGAAAGCGTCCAGCGTCTCGGTCTTTTCGATCTCGGCTGCGTAGTACTTCGCTTCCGCCTGCGCCTTTTCCTTTGCGACCTTCTTTTCTTCGTCCGTGCCGAAACGCGACATGGCGATGACGTAGGACTTGGCGGTGTTCATGATATCGGCCTGGCCCTGCGCCAGCTTCGGCGCGCCAAGTGTTCCGTCGGGTTTGAAGTTGAATGCCTTGACGAGGTTGACGTAGCGCTCGTCGCGCAACGTGTTGGCGTAGCTCTTCGGATCGTTGAGGTCGCTGGTCAGGATCCGTTTCAGCGTTCGCGTGCTTATGTCCTCGTTTTCGAGCCCGAAGGCACGCAGAGTGAACTTGGTCATGGCACTATTCTTGAGCAATTCGTCAACCGAGGTCATCGAGTTGACCAGGCTCTTGAAGCTCTTCACCTGGGCTTCGTCCTCGGCGTCGCCCTTGTCGTTGTAGCGCACCATGTAGCCGTCGGACGTCTTCTTCATCTGCTCGGCGTCCTGAGCAGTCTTACCGGACTGCAGCGTGCCGTCAGTCTTGAAGTTGAAGGCAGCGTGCAAGGCTTTGAAGGCGGCGTTGTATTCGCCGCCCTGCGTGTTGACGTAGCTGGCCGGATCGTTGATGTCGCTGGTGAGGATGTTTTCGATGGTCGCTCGAACCGTCTTCGTCGGCGACAGACCGAAAGCCGTCACAAGATAGTTGAACAACCGGGTGTCGTTGACCAGGTCCGAGACAGTGGTGATGCTGCCGATTTTCTGTTCGTAGTACTCTTTGTTGAGAAGCGCTCCGGCGCCGGTCAGGCGATCTGAGCCAAGCGGCGTCGTCCCGGGCCGCTTGAACACATAGGCATCGTTGAGCATCTTCTTCTTTTCATCACTGATCGCCTTCTGGCCAGAAGGCACGCTGCCGTCAGTGTTGAAATTGAAGGTCTCTGCCATCTTGATGTAGGTTTCGAGCCTGCTGATGCGCGGACCGAGCGTCTCTAGTTCCAGTTTGAGCGACGCCATCAGCGCCGGTGCCTGGTCGCGTGGCGGCAGCCTGGCGTCGAGGTCGGTCACGATTGCGTTCTGCGCGTCAATTTTCGCCTGGATGGCCGGCTTGTCGGCGGCAGGTGCTGCCGCCAGCTGGGCGTTGAGGGTGTCGATCTCCTGCAGAGCGGTGATCCGAGATCCGAGATCCGTCCGTAACTTCGACGCTTCGTCCATTCTCGACACGGCGGCCAGCCGGCTCGCGATAAGATCAGCCGGCTCGCTCGTCAGCGCGTCCCGAACCTCCGTATAATTGAACGTCTTCGGGTTTAGATCGAACACCAGAAAGGCAAACGAGCGCAGCTTTTCGTTGCCTAGGAATTCGTCGACATTGGTGACGAGGTCCATAGCCGCGCCAAAATAAGCCATTTCCCCACGCATCACCGTGTCGAGGTTGTTGATGCGATTGTTGTAGAGGCCGATCAGCGCATCCTGCTGTGCACTGGTTTGGGCCACCGGCTTTGACGAACTGAAGCTGAAAGCCTGCGCGAAATTGCGGTAGCGTTCATCGTTGAGACGATTGGCGAAGCTGTTGTCGTCCGACAGGTCGCTTTCCAGAACCTTGCGCATGAAGGCTTTGGCATAGGTCATGTCCTCAAGACCATGCGCCTTCATCGCGTAAGAGTAGAGTCGGTAGTCGTCGAGAAACTCCTCGACAGTTTTCACCTTGCCGATGTTCTCCTTATAATACTCGGCCTCGCGCGCGATCTGTGGCTGCTGAGCGACCCGGTTGAGGCTGCTCCTCATGTCACGCGTGATGCGGCTGAAGTCGAGATAGGTCGATACCATGTCTGGCGCCCCGGAGTACGTGGGGAAGGGTCGACCGATCCCCGAAACAGAATTCTGACGCGCTATGATTGCAGGACTGGCTTGTGCGTGGCTTTTGGCCGGCCGTCTCGGTTTGCCCAAGCTGTGTCCGGTTCGGAACAAAGCTGTCGCGCGCGTTGACGAAACGGAAACCCTGGCAGGTCGGCTTTTGCTAACCATCGAAAAACGCAAAGTTTTCTTAACCGCGATTTTTAAGCCGTTCGGAAAGGGGGCCGCCTATTCTCCTGCCCATAGAGGACGAAAAAGTCCCGACGAGAAGACCGGATACCGGCTCTCAAGGAAAACAAGGGCGATTGAAATGCGCAACACACTCTCTCAACCCGCATGGGTCGAAAACACGCTCCGTCTTGATCCGAAGCGCTTTCCGCAACAGGCAAGCTACGCTTTGCGCGATCACACGGGTAATGTCACGATCAGCCTGGACGAGCGTGGCGCAGTTCTGCGCAAGGTGCTACCATCGAGCGGCCTGCCGCTTTCGATCGCACTGCCGGCGCGGGCATTCAAAGGGGTCGCGGCTCGCGCGATCGATCACGGCGACGGAGACGTGACAGTGACGCTGGAACTTCATCACGACGACCCGGACCTCTGTGTCCCGCTGCTCGTCGCACACGACCTGTCCGACATCGCGGCCGACTGGCGCGCCTGGGCAGAAGCATACCGCATTCCGATGCTGATGGTGGAAGCCGACGGCGTGGCAAGGCCGCTCGAGGAGCACCTCGGCGACGTGCGCACGGCACCCGTCAAGCCGCGGCGTCGCCATTCCTTCTTTGCAGAGCGTCGGCCGCGCTTCCTCGTGCGCCGTTCCACCGGCACGCTTGGCGTTCACATGAAGATCGACGGGCGCGAGATCATCGCCCGAAGCTAATTCCAAAAGCTTGCCTCCAGTGCGACAGCCGGCCGTTCCCTGCGGTCGGCTGTCGTCGTTTGACCGGGGGCAGGAGAAACGGGCGGCGGCGCACCATTGCCTTGAATTTGCTGACTTGTTCCCGTGGAAACAGCCCGACCGCCTTCTTCGTGCCATATCGGCTCCATAGCCATTGTCACGAAAGAGGGAGAAACCCGATGCGCAAGCACATCGCCAAAGCCGTTGCCGCCTTCCTGGCCACCTTCCGTGCGCGGCACGAGGCAAAGAAGCGGAAAGCTGCACGCGAAATCAGCTGGGCGTGAGACCATACGCCCGCTATCGAGCGGGTCAGAAACGCATGAAGACGATCCTCCGCCGCAACGGAGGATTTTTCATATCAGGCGCACGATGAGCGCCAGCACCAGCCCGGCAAAGACGATCAGCCCGACGATCCCATTGAACTTGAACAGCGCCAGGCACTGCGACGCGTCGTGAATGTTCAGGACCAGGATCTGATAGGTCAGCATCGCGGCGGCGATCAAGAGACCGACATAGGCAATGACACCGGCACCGGCCGCGACGAACGACAGGAAGATGAGCAGCGTCGCGATACCGTAGAGACCGATCAGCCATGGCCGCGGATTATCCCCGAACCGCCTGGCCGTCGACCGCACGCCGATCAGTTCGTCGTCCTCTTTGTCCTGATAGGCATAGATCGTGTCGTAGCCGATCGTCCAGGCAACGGCCGCGCCGTAAAGCAGAACGGGGGCCAGCGACAGCGCGCCGAACTCTGCGGCCCAGCCCATCAATGCGCCCCAGGAAAAGGCCAGTCCCAGGAAGAACTGCGGCCAGTCGGTGAACCGCTTGGCAAAAGGATAGATTGCGACGATTGCCAGCGACAGGATGCCGAGCACGATCGAGAAGGTGTTGAACTGCAAGAGCACGACAAGGCCGACAAGCGCCTGCAGCACCATGAACACCTTCGCCTGCAGGCGTGACACCCGTCCCGACGGCAGCGGCCGCGAACGCGTTCGGGCAACTTCCATGTCGATGTCGTGATCAACGATGTCGTTGTAGGTGCAGCCGGCACCGCGCATGGCGATGGCGCCGGCGGTAAACAGGAAACAATGAAACAGGAAGCGGCCGAGCGAGAACTGGTCAGTGCCTGCAGCCGCGCCTGCGGCCAGGGCCACCGACCAGAGGCAGGGCAACAGCAACAGTTGCCAGCCGATCGGCCGATCCCAGCGCGCAAGCTGCGCATAGGGCCAGAGCGCGCGCGGCAGCACCCGATAAACCCAGTTGTTGGACGGCGCGTCGTGAACGCGCCCGGAATCGGCAGGGATTGTGTTCATGTCCCTGTTTGACGCCGCCGGCCCGGCCGGTCAAGCGGCGAGATCGCCGCAGACCTTGCGGGCCAAGGCCGAAATCACGGCAGGGTGAAATCGAACCGGTAGGTCGCCGACAGACCGACCAGGACCTGGTTGCGGCTGCCGCGCTCGCGCACGAGGCTGGAATCTGCGGCCGGGCCAAGCAGGCGCTTGTATTCGGCGTAGGCGCTCGTTTCGAGCTTTTCCGTCGCCTGCCAGGTGATCGCCGCACCGACACCGGCCGAGCCGACGCCGCCATGCGGGTTGTAGGTGCTGAGGCCCGATGCCGCAGCCTCGCGGTCGTTCACGCCGTAATAGGCGCTGTAGTAGCCGCTGGTGGCAGCGCTCAGGCGCGGGCCGCCGGAGATGCGGACATTGCTGCTGACATCGGTAAAGGCATCGGCTGCGACGTCGGCCACGACGCCGTGGTGACTGCGAATACCCTGGCGGACTTCGGCGCGCACCCGCAGCCAATCGGTCGGATAGACTTCCGCGAAGCCGCCGAGCTCGCCGCCGAACTTGACGGGGTCGAGACCGCTCAGGTCACGCGACGTGCCAGCATCGCGTTCAAAGATCAGCTTGCCGACGAGGCCGGCGCGCAGACTGCCCTGATCGACCAAGGCATAGGACATGTTGTCGTTGCGCGAGGAAAAGCGGACGGTGCTGCCGCTCTTGCCGAGCGAGATCAGTGGCGCGGCCTGGAACATGCGCTTGGAAGCGCCTTCATACTTCGGGGCATAAAAGCCGGTAGCCCCGACCTTCAAATACCAGTCGCCGGACCAGAAATACTGGCCATCTCCGGCCAAGGCGGCATTCGCCGACAACAAGAGGGTTCCAGACAGGAGAGCGAGAGAACGGATACGCAAGAAACAACTCCGGAAGAATCATTCGCCGGGGCGAAGTTGACGGTGCTGCCCGGCCGAGGGAGGGATGTGGCCAGGAACGACACGAGGGCGAGTTATTGTGCCCTCTTCCTACGATTCCGTTAACCAGGTCAATTCAGCCTTCGTTTCCCATGCGCGCTCCCCTGCCCCGTCAGGCGGTCACTGTCCGAGGTAGGTCTTGAGATAGGCGCTCGGCGGGCTGCCAAGCATGCGGCGGAACATCGTCGTAAACGCCGCAACGTTCTCGTATCCGGCATCAAGCGCGACATTGGTAATCGGCTCGCCATCGGCGAGATGGGGCAGCGAGGCAAAGATGCAGGCCTGTTGCCGCCAGGTGACGAAGCTCACCCCGGTCTCGTTGCGAAAAAGCCGCGTGAACGATCGCCGGCTGAGGCCCATCCGGTCTGCCCATTGGTCGATGCTCGCTGCTGCCGACGGCGCCTGCAGGAACTGGCGGCAAAGCGATGCGAGCTTCTCGTCGCGGGGGAACGGCAGGCCGAGCGGCCTCTCCTTCAGCCGGCCGATTTCCTCGAGCAGCAGGTCCGTGATCAGTTGCTCGCGCCGCTCGGTCATCGTCTCGTTTTCGATGCTGACGAGGGCATCGACGAGGCTGCCGGCCAAAGGGTTGATTTCCATGACCAAAGGGCGCTCGGCGCGCAGGAGATCCGGGGCAAAATAGATCGAGTGCATCCGCACGTCGCTGATCATCTCGGCCGAGTGCTCCATGCCGGCAGGAATGAGCAGGGCATGGCCAGGCGGCACCATCCACCGCCCGCGCTCGGTGCGCATCAGCACGACGCCGCCGCGTGCCCACCAGAGCTGCGTGCGGGTATGGCTGTGGAATGGCACCAGCAGACCCGCATTGTAATCGCGCCCGAGCGCCAGCACAGGCGCATTCCCCGTCTCGACCCAATCGAGATTGCGGAAATGGTCTTCGTCCGGCAGTTGCGGCAGAGGAAATCGGCGGATCGGCATTTGGCCCACTCACGAAAGAAATCGACCACATCACAAAAGCAGGCCAATCGCAACCCAAGTAGAGAATAGCCCACGCCGCGCACAACCTTTTCAGACGGCAGGGAAACTTCCATGTCATCAGTGACTTCGACCACGGGAATCACCCCGGAAAAAACGGCCTTCTCCGTCATCCTCGCCGTCAGCTTCTGCCACATGCTGAACGACATCATGCAATCGCTGCTGACAGCGCTCTATCCGCTGCTCAAGGCGAACTATTCGCTCGATTTCGTGCAGATCGGCCTGTTGACCTTCACCTTCCAGCTGACGGCATCGATGCTGCAGCCGGCCGTCGGCATCATCACAGACCGATGGGCGCTTCCCTACTCGTTGCCGCTTGCAATGCTGTCGACCTGCAGCGGCCTGATCCTGCTTGCCAATGCGCACGACTTCTGGGTGCTGCTGACCGCAGCCAGCCTGATCGGCGTCGGCTCGGCGATCTTCCATCCGGAATCCTCCCGTATCGCGCGGCTCGCCTCGGGCGGTCGCCATGGCCTGGCGCAATCGCTGTTCCAGGTGGGAGGCAATGCCGGCAGTGCCATGGGACCGCTGCTCGCCGCCTTCATCGTCATCCCCTTCGGCCAGGGCAGCCTCAGCTGGTTCTCGATCGTCGCGATCATCGGCTTCTTCGTGCTCTCCTGGGTCAGCACCTGGTATGTTCGCCATCGTCGCACGACCATGAGCCGGCCGGCACCGAGCCGCGCGCTCCCGCTGCCGAAGGGCCGGGTCGTCTGGGCCGTTGGGGTCCTCGTGCTCTTGACCGCCACGAAGAACGTCTACATGGCGAGCATCTCCAGCTATTTCACCTTCTTCGTCATTGAGAAATTCGGCGTCGAGGTGCAGCAGGCCCAGCTCATGCTGTTCCTGTTCCTGGGGGCGGCCGCAGCCGGAACGTTCCTTGGCGGGCCTATCGGCGACCGCTACGGCGCCCGCTTCGTCATCTGGTTCTCGATCCTCGGCGTCATCCCCTTCGCGCTGATGCTGCCCTATGCGAACCTCTTCTGGACCTGCGTGCTTTCCGTCATCATCGGCCTGATCTTCTCGTCGGCTTTTTCGGCGATCGTGGTCTTTGCCCAGGAGCTGGTGCCGGGCCGCGTCGGACTGATCGCCGGCGTCTTCTTCGGCTTCGCCTTCGGTTTCGGCGGCATGGGCGCGGCCGTCCTCGGCATCTTTGCCGACCGGCAGGGCATCGAGTTCGTCTATACCGTCTGCTCCTATCTGCCGCTGCTCGGCATCCTCACCATCCTGTTGCCGAGGCTGCCGGCGAGATAGTTGTTTCCGGCAGAATTTTCGAACCAAATGTCGACCGGGCGCCGCATGCGGCGCCCGGTTTTTCGTTGCCTCGACGAAGGACAAACAGAACCCCCACGCCAGTCGCAGCCCTACGTAATCATTCATCAATTTTTGCGCGCTACGGTCGTCTATCGGGGCTTGGCAGGGGTGAAACTATGCAGGGGCGAACGGCGATTTCCGCCTTTCTGGCGACGTTGCTTCTTGCGACGGCGACAAAGGCCGAGACGCTCAATCTCCTGATCTGGGAATCCTACATCGACCAGAAGATCCTCGACCGCTGGACGTCGATCACAGGCGTCGCGGTGCACCAGGTCTATTACGACAGCGGCGATACGCGCGACGAGGTGCTGGCCGATCCGAACAGTCGGGTGGATCTCGTGGTCACGGGCGAAAACAGCGCCGCTCTCTTTGGCCGCAAGGGCGTTCTCGAAAAGCTCGACGAGACCAACGTCGCATCGCTCAGGGACTATGACGAAAGCTGGCGCAAGCGCTGCGCTGGCAGCGGCCTGCCCTATCTCTGGGGCACGATGGGTATCCTTTACCGATCGGACGTCGTGTCCGAAGCGCCGACGTCCTGGCAGGACCTGATGCGTCCGGCACCGGCGCTCGCCAAGCATGTGGCCATGTACGACGACCACAACGAGGCCTTCGTCGCGCCGCTCATGCTGCTTGGCCAATCGATCAACACCAATGACAGCAACACGCTGAAAGACGCCTTCACGATGATGAAGGAACAGGCGCCCTCTGTCCTCACCTATGAGTACATCATCAGCTCGATCCAGAACCCTGCCGTCAGCCGGGACATCTACATGGCGCTCGGCTATAGCGGCGACCAGCATGTGCTGAACGAAAAGGCCGGCACTCCTGATGTCTGGCGCTATGTGGTTCCCAAGGAAGGCACGCTCTCCTGGCTCGACTGCATGTCGGTCGTCGCCAAATCCCCGAACAAGGACCGCGCACTGGCGCTGCTCGACTATCTCGGCTCACCCGGCAGCGCGGCGGCGAACGCGCAGGCGCTCAACATGCCGACGGCAAGCAAGGCGGCGTTTGCGCTTCTCCCAGAAGCCATGCGCTCGGACCCGGCAATCTACCCTTCGCCCGAGATCCTGGCCAAGAGCCAGTACCAACAGGAACTGTCCACAGAGTCGGTGCAACTGCGCCGGCGCATCATCAGCACATTGGCGAATTTCCAGTGAACCTCGGCAAACGCGCGCTCATCCTGATCTTTCCCGTGGTGCTTGCCGGCTATCTGCTGGCGGCGGTCTCGGTCCACGTCACACAAAGTCGCTCCATCCGCGCGCTCGAACACGCCAAGCTGTCGCAGCGCCTGGAACATGCGGCGGCCGTCTTCCAGAACGAGATCGGCCGCAGCAAGGGCTTTCTGAACGCGCTGCTCAACGGCAATTCGCTGCGCCAGTATGTTTCGGAAACGGATGCCAGCTACCGGGCGAATGCGCTCGGCGTCCGGCTGCAGGAGAGCGTCAAGTCGTTGCTTGATGATCCGACCGGCTATGTGTCGCTCTCGCTTCTGAACGCCGATCTGAACTCCGAGTATTATTTCGAAAACAGCTGGGATCCCTTCGCCCAGATCGACGAGGCCCAGCTCAACCTCGCCCGACGGCTGATCCGCGAGGACAAGCTCGCAGACTGGACCTATCTCTACGAAGCCGGTCAGAGACCGCGCATCGTCTATTCCTTCTTCCTCGACCCGGTCGCCTTCACCCGCCCGCTGCCGAGCAAGAAATCAAGCGCGCTTCTCGTGCAGGTCGCAATCCAGCCGGACCGCTTCCTCGACATGCAGCAGGCGCTGAAGAAGGAGTATGGCTCCGACATCGTCCTCCAGCCCTGGCCGCTCGCGGTCACCGAGGACCTTTCGGCAAGCGTCTATCTCGGGCCGTCGCTCTATGCGACGCTGACCGTTCCGGACGACCATTTCGAAGCGCTGATGGCCCGGCAAAGGTTCCTGCTGGGGCTCGGTGCGGTCGCGCTCAGCCTGTTTTCGATCTGGCTGATCATCATGCTGATCCGCCGCTTCATCACCGATCCGATCGCGACCCTCGACGCCAATGTGATGGCGGTCATGGTCGGCGCACGCGACGAGATCCGCAACATGGAGGAGAAGGGCGAGATCGGGCGGTTGACGGAAAACATCCGTGAACTGCACCGCCAGTCGGTGCAATCCCTGAAGCTCGTGCAACGCAGTTCCTGGACCGATACGTTGACCGGGATCAGCAACCGCGGCCATTTCAACGCGCTTGCCGCCGGGGCCGTTCGCGAGGCGATCGCGGCCGGCGAAAAGTGCAGCCTGATGTTCATCGACATCGACAACTTCAAATTCGTCAACGACAAGCACGGCCACGAGATTGGCGACGAACTTCTGAAAACGCTGGCGACCCGCATCGCAGAACATGTCGACGTCATTACCGAGCGGCGCGGACAAAAACCCGCCATTCTCGCGCGCCTCTCCGGCGACGAATTCGCCGTACTGGTGCGCTCAAGACCCGGCGACGGCACGGTTCGGGAAATTTCGGGTGCCATCCTCTCGCTTTTCGAGGACGGTTTCGAGGTCACCGACAAGCGCTATCCGGTGACGGCCAGCATCGGCGCCGCCATCTGCCCTGACGACGCGACCAATCTTGCCGAGCTGATCTCCAATGCCGACGCGGCGATGTATCAGGCCAAGGTCAGCGGCAAGAACCGCTCCGCCCGCTTCTCGCGCGCCCTTCACGACAAACGCACGCGGCTGCGCCAGATCCAGGATGAGCTGCGTTCTCTCGATCCCGACGAACAGTTCCACCTCGTCTACATGCCGATGGTGAACACGGAAGGCCGTGTGACCGGCTGCGAAGCGCTGCTGCGCTGGTATTCGCCGGTCCTTGGCAACGTGACGCCTGACGAATTCGTGCCGATCGCAGAAAGCTCGGGGCTCTTCACCAAGATCGACTGGTGGGTGATCAACAAGGCGATGTCCGACTGCGGGCAGCTCAAGGCGCTCTTCGGCCCGGAAACGGTGCTGGCGATCAACATCTCCTCTGCCGAACTGCACTCCAAGGCGATTGCCGAGCATTTCTCAGACTGCCTGGAGCGGCACGGGATTGAAGCGCGTTCGATCGAAATCGAACTCACCGAGACCTTTGCCGTCAAGTTCAGCGACCAGCTTCGCCGTAACATCGATGCGTTGCGCCAAAGGGGTTTCCGCCTCTCGATCGACGATTTCGGCGCCGGCTACACCTCGGTCCAGCAGATCATCGAGTACACGGCCGACACCATCAAGCTCGACCGGGCGCTGGTGTCGAACCTGACTGCGTCGCAATCGCTGCCGGTGCTGAAAGCCCTGATCGCGCTTTGCCACGCCAAGGATGTTGCGGTCGTCGGCGAGGGAATCGACACGCCGGAGAAGCTTTCGATGCTGACAGCGGCCGGCTGCGACCTGTTCCAGGGCTACCTCATCAGCAAGCCGCTGCCGATCGACGATCTCGCCATCTGGGCCCTGACGCGCACCGCTCGCTATGCAAGCGACGAGAGTGATCGCGACATCCCGAACAGGCAAGCCATCGCCTGATCGACGCCAATCGAGCAGAATCACCCGCTTGAGGTCGGTTCCCCCTTGACCTAGCTGTCGCGTCGTCCTAACCGCAGCGCAGCAATTTCGGGATATCGGGGGCTGCAATGAAGGTTCTTCTGATCGGTTCGGGTGGGCGCGAACACGCGCTGGCATGGAAGATCGCACAGTCGCCGAAACTAACCAGGCTTTATGCCGCGCCGGGCAATCCCGGCATCGCCGAAGAAGCTGATATCGTTGCGCTCGACACGGACGACCATGCGGCCGTCGCGGACTTCTGCCGCGCCGAGGCGATCGACTTCGTCGTCGTCGGCCCCGAGGGGCCGCTCGTTGCCGGTCTTGCCGACGTGCTTCGCGCTGCCGGCATCGCCGTTTTCGGTCCGTCGGCCGCCGCTGCCCAGCTTGAGGGCTCCAAGGGCTTCACCAAGGATCTCTGCGCCCGCTACGACATCCCGACCGGTGCCTACGGCCGCTTCACCGATGCCGAAAGCGCCAAGACCTATGTGCGTGACCAGGGCGCACCGATCGTCATCAAGGCCGACGGGCTCGCCGCAGGCAAAGGCGTGACCGTCGCGATGACGCTCGACGAGGCGCTGGCCGCCATCGACGACTGCTTCTCCGGCGCCTTCGGTGCTGCCGGCGCCGAAGTGGTGGTCGAGGCCTATCTCGACGGTGAGGAAGCAAGCTTCTTCTGCCTGTGTGACGGCAAGACGGCTCTTGCTCTGGCGTCTGCACAGGACCACAAGCGCGTCGGCGACGGCGACACCGGGCCGAACACCGGCGGCATGGGCGCCTACTCGCCTGCCCCGGTCATGACGGCAGAGATGGTCGAACGCACGATGAAGGAGATCATCGAGCCGACGATGCGAGGCATGGCCGAAAGCGGCCACCCCTTCTCCGGCGTCTTCTTTGCCGGGTTGATGATCACCGCCAAGGGCCCGGAGCTCATCGAATACAACGTCCGCTTCGGCGACCCCGAATGCCAGGTGCTGATGATGCGGATGAAGAGCGATCTTCTACCACTGCTCCATGCGGCGGCAACCGGCACGCTTTCAGGCATGAACGCCGAATGGCGCGACGAGACGGCACTGACCGTGGTGATGGCCTCCAAGGGCTATCCAGCAAGCTACGCCAAGAACACGCCGATCAGCGCGCTTCCCGCAGCTTCTGCCACGACCAAGGTGTTTCATGCCGGCACAGCGATCAAGGACGGCGCGCTGGTTGCAACGGGCGGTCGCGTTTTGAACATTACCGCGACCGGCGAAACCGTAAGCGCCGCCAAGGACAGGGCCTATGCGGCGGTTTCGGCCGTCTACTGGGACAACGGTTTTTATCGGCATGACATCGGCTGGCGCGCGGTCGAGCGCGAGAAAGCCTGACGGGCTCGCAAGAGCATGTCGCGCGAAAGCGTGGCAGCGGTATCGCGATAACGACACGCGACAGATCGTGAGCTAAAGCGAAGGGGAGCGAATCTGAAAGATCGCGACGCGCTTTAGAGTTGCCGGATCATTCTATTTTTACCAATTCTCCTGACGGGAAAGTAAGGGAGAGTGCATATTCTCGCGCTAACAAATGCGGGAGAAAACCGATGCGCCTGTTGCTGATCACCACCGTCCTTGGACTTGCCGCCGGCCATGCTCAGGCGTCCTCGATCGAGGCGATTGCTTCCGGTACGACCGACAATGCCAGCGTTTCCGCTGTCTCCTGCGTCGGATGCCCGCCGCTGCAATCGAAAAAGAAGGTGACCTATGTGGTGCCGACGATCGCTGCGGGTGACGAGACGATCGAACTCAAGAAGATCAACGGCGAAATGAAGGTGGTGCGCACTGAGGCCTGGCTCGGTGGCTCGCCGGTGGTCTTCGTCAGCAAGCCTTCGCAAGATGTCGTCAAGGCGGCTGCCGCCGAGCGTGATCCGTCGCCGACGATCGCCGACGCGACGAACGCAAACGTCCAGAACGCCGAAGCTGACGGCCCCAAAATGCTTTCGATCGACGAGACGGCGAAGACCGCCGCGGTAAGCCCGATCGGTGCGTCTGTGGTCGCCGCTCCCGTGGTTGAAGAGGGCTCACAGCATTTTGATCCGTCCACCCTCGAACTTCGGCTAAACTGACCTTCTATCGGGAAAGTTCCCTGCCCCCCGTTCAGCCGTCCCCTGCATAAACGGCTGACGGGCGTTTCGCTGCACAGCGAGAGATTGCGCCCCTGATGAGAAGCGGGGGCGCAATCTTTTTAGGGCTCCTGCAAACCTTCGATCCGCGCGACCAGCGCCTCGATCTGCCTGTCCGAATAGACCTCTATGCCGTTGCCGACGAGAAGGGCAGCGGCAACGCCTGCGCCCGCATGGCGGGTTCCGGAAAAGCTGCCGTCATAGACGAAGCCCGAACCGCAGGACGGACTGCCATCGATCAGGAGTGCGAAACGGCAGCCCGTCTCCTTCGCCAGACGGAGAGCATTCTCGGCGGCCTCGACAAACTCCCCGGTTACATCGCGACCGTTGATCTCAACCACCTTTGCGCTGCCCGCAAGGACATCCTTGCCGACGGCGCCGTCGGCAATCTCGGCCGGCGGGCGCGGCACCGGCATGCCGGCGGACATCTCGGGACAGATGGTTACAAGGCGGCCCTCGGCGCGCCAGCGGTCAATCGCCGGATGCAGAAGCGGCTTCGACTGGCCGTCATAGCGGACGGCATGGCCCATGAGACAGGCGCTGACAAGGATTTTTGCGGGCATATGCCTCTGTACTCCGAGGCAACGCCGGTCATCAAGTGCCATCGTGACGCTGGCAAGAGGGCACCTCAGATCCAGCGGTCGTTTTCCGCGGTGCGCTCGCCGCCTTCGTGCCCGGTATTGATCGTGCCGCGCGGCTCGATCAGGAGCATCTTCACCTCACGTTCCGCGTAGGGCTTATGCTCGACGCCCTTCGGCACCACGTACATTTCTCCTGGACCGAGCGTGACGGATCCATCGCGGAAATCGATGCGCAGCGTGCCTTCGATGACGATGAAGGCTTCGTCGGTATCCTCATGGTCGTGCCAGATGAAATCGCCCTCGATGCGCACGATCTTGAACTGGTAGTCGTTGAGTTCGGCGATGACGCGCGGCTGCCATTGATCGCTGAAGAGCGCGAGCTTCTTGGCGAAATTGATCGGCGTGCGGGGTTTCGTGGCGTTGTCCATCAGCTGTCTCCATCGGCTTGATGGAGACAGCATATAGGGCACGGGCCAACGTCCCGCTTGAACGTTTGTGCAAGCGGGACCCCAGCATTTTTTAGACGGAAGCAGCGCCGCCTTAACCGGTGATCTTGGAGAAGTCCGCAACCGTGCCGGTGGCCGCGCGAATGAGACCGAGCAGCGCCAGGCGGTTCGCGCGGATCGCGGCATCGTCGTCATTGACCAGAACATCGTTGAAGAACTGGTCGACCGGCTGGCGCAACTTTGCCAGCGCTTCCATGGCCGAGCGGAAGTCTTCCTTGGCAATCGCGTCGCGCGCTTCACCCGAAGCGGCTTCGACAGCCCCATGCAGCGCCTTTTCGGCATCGAGGCGGAAGAGCCCGGCATCGACGGCTTCGGCGACGGTCGTGCCCTTCTTCTCCTCGGCAGCGAGAATCTGCGTGGCGCGCTTGCTGCCGGCGAGCAGGTTACGGCCTTCCTCGTCCGTGATGAAGGCTGTCAGCGCCTCGACGCGTCGAGCGATCATCAGCAGGTCGTCGGCATCGGCCGTTACGACCGCGTCGATGAGGTCGTGGCGGGCGCCGAGGTCGCGCAGATAGACCTTGAGACGGTCATGGAAGAAGGAGAGCAGATCAACCGAAACATCGGCCGAAAGTGCGGGCTTCTGCGCACGAATGGCGACAAGTGCCGTCTCGAAAGCAGGCAGCAGTGCCAGGCGCGCCTTGCCTTCCAGGATCAGGCGAACGACGCCCAAAGCTGCACGGCGCAACGCGTAGGGATCCTTCGACCCGGTTGGCTTCTCGTCGATCGCCCAGAAGCCGACGAGCGTGTCGAGCTTGTCGGCAAGCGCGACGGTGACCGAGACTGGATCGGTCGGTACGCGGTCGGACGGGCCCTGCGGCTTGTAATGGTCTTCGATCGCTTCGGCGACCGGCTGCTGCTCGCCCTGAAGCAGAGCGTACTTGTGGCCCATGATGCCCTGAAGCTCGGGGAACTCGCCAACGGCTTCGGTACGAAGGTCCGCCTTTGCCAGCACCACGGAACGGTCGACGAGCTTGGCGTCGGCGCCCGTGACCTTGGCAAGTTCGGCGGCCAGCGCCCGGATGCGGGCGACACGATCGCCCTGCGTGCCGAGCTTGGCATGGAAGGTGACGTTCAGCGCATCGAGCTTGGCCATGCGCTGGTCGAGCGGCTTCTTCAGATCGAGATCGAACTTCTTGGCTGACGCTTCCAGCGTTTCGAGGTCCGGCAGGTTGCCCTGGTCGCGGTGCCAGAAATGGGCGGCGTCCGAAAGGCGGGCTCGCACGACCTTGCCGTTGCCGTGCACGATTTCCTTGCCACCGTCCTTCGCCTCGATGTTGGAGACGAGGATGAAGTTGTTGGAAAGCGTGTCTGCACCCGGCGCGCGGGTGACGAAGCACTTTTGATTGGTCTTGATCGTCAGGCGGATGATTTCCGAGGGGATTTCGAGATAGGCTTCCTCGAAGCTGCCCATCAGCACCTGCGGCCATTCGACGAGGCCGGAGACCTCCTCGAGCAGGCCCTCGTCTTCGACCAGTTCCAGGCCGTTGGCGAATGCGACGTTGCGCGCATCGGCAAGGATCATTTCCTTGCGGCGCTCGCCGTCGAGAACGACCTTCGCCTTTTCCAGCTTCTCTGCGTAGTCGGCAAAGCGCCGGACTGTGATCGCTTCAGGTGCATGGAAGCGGTGGCCGTAGGTGACGTTCGAGGCAACGATGCCATCGACTTCGAACGGGATAACCTTGGTCTCCTCGGTTTCCGAACCGAAGGTGCAGACGATCGATTGCAGCGGGCGAACCCAGCGAAGCGCACCAGGCTTTGCGGAAGCAACGCCGGAGCGCATCGGCTTCGGCCAGGGGAAATTGCGGATGATGGCCGGCATTGCCTCGGCGACGATCTCTTCAGCCGCACGGCCCGGCTTGACGATGTGGGCGACGTAGAAGTCACCCTTCTTCGGATCGCTGTGGACATGCGCCTCGCTGATCGAGGAAAGGCCGGCGCCGCGCAGGAAGCCTTCGATTGCCTTCTCGTTGGCGTCGGTGCGCGGTCCTTTGCGCTCTTCGCGGATGTCCGCCGAGCGGGCGTTGAGGCCACGGATATCGAGCGTCAGGCGACGCGGCGTCCAGTATTCGCGCGCCCCTTCATAGGTCAGGCCCGCCTCGACCAATGCATCGGTCAGCAGCTTCTTGAGGTCGCCGGCCGCCTTGCGCTGCAGACGGGCGGGAATTTCCTCGGAGCGGAGTTCGATAAGAAGATCGGGCATGGGAGTGACTTTTTCTGTTCCAGACGGTTGCGGCGGACTTAGCAAGCTCTGGCAAAAATGTCACCAAGCCCGGCGATGAATTTGGCGCGATGCCTTCATTGGGGCTGGTTTTACCAGCCGCCACCACCGCCGCCGCCGCCACCGCCACCGGAGAAGCCACCACCAGTCGAAAATCCTGACGAAGACGACTTGGGCGGAGGCGGCAAGGACGAGGTCATGGTATCGGCCATGGAACCGGCAAAGCCGCCGATGCGGTCGCCGAAGGTGCTCGAGCCAAAGCCGTCGCCGTGGTACCAGCCGGGCTGATAGGCGGCTGCGGCCGCCGCTCCGGCAGCCGCAGCAAGCAGCCAGCGGTCGAAGGTCGCGGTCCAGGGCTTTTCGACGCCAAGCGCCACGGCATAGGGGAGCAAGGTCTCGAAATGGCGAGGCGACATTTCGGGCGCGCCCTGCATGTTCATCCGGTCTTTTTCAGCGAGCGTCATATACTGCCGGAGACCGTCGATACCGTCCATCATCCGAGTTCCGAGCGGCGTCGGCGCCCCCATCAGGAAGAAGAACAGCACGTTGGCGAGCACGATCGCGCCGATGACAAACAAGAGCGGCAGTTCGTCCGTTTCGGCGGCCGAATAGAAGACGGCGGCAAGAACCGCCGAGAAGACCGTGAAGGCGACGAAGCCGATGAAGGCGATCACCACGATCGACATGATCCGGCTCATCAGGCTCTTCTCGCGGCGTAGCGACTTGCCGAAGGAGACGGCGAGGATCGAGACGAAGAAGGCGATGACAACGGGAACGATCACCAGCGGCAGGCTGTCCTCGCTCAGATCGCCGAAGATGAACACCGCGGCGATTGCCAGCACCGACAGAATGACGCCGGCGACGATGTAGCCGCTGTTGGCGTGGTAGTACTTGCCGCGATGCTCGCGCTCCATGGCGTTGCGGAAATCAGCGCCGGTCGCCTGCACCCGGGTGCCATGGGCGCGGTCGATCGTGAGCTTGCCGCCAGCGGCGTTGACCGCCTTCATGACGGCCGCTTCGCCGGTCGGCAGCTTTTCACCGCTCCCGTTGCCGGTCGCGGCAATCACGATGGCGTTCTTCAGGTCTTCGAGCACCACGTGGCCCTTGACCGCCAGATTGAGGGCTGCTGCCGACAGCGCGGTCCAGCCTTCGCCCGAAAAGCCCTTGTTGTCGATGTAGTTGACGAGCGCCGGCGATATGCCCTCGGGCGGATCCCAGCGCGGCACCATGACGCCGCGGTCCGGGTCGCGCCCGACGCGTAGCCAGGCCTGACTGTAGTAGAGAAGAACGACGGCAAGTCCGGCTGCCGCAATGACGAGCGCCAGGTGGTCGCGCAGCCACCAGGCGTTCTCCTGGCTGGAGGACGGTTGATCGATGCTGCCTTTCGGCATCTTGATGGCGATGGTCAGGCCTTCGCGCGGGTCAAGCCGGCGGATGGTGGCAAAGAAGATCTCCCTGCCGTCACGTGACGCGCGGGCATCCTTGCCGGTCGCGCCGTAGCTGCCGGTGAAATAGTCGAGCGCCTCCGCCCTGACGCCCTCGGGCAACGTCACCGTGGCACTTGCCTCGTCGATCGGGAAATCCCATTCGGTGCCGGTGACGTTCCAGTAGAGTTCGTCGTGATCGTCGAAGAAGCGGATCTGGCGGCCCGTTTCGTAGGTGAACTGGAAGGTGTGTTCGCCCGGATCGAGAAAGACCTCGGACGAACCGGTATAAATGCGGACCCCGCCGCTGATCGTCTCGGTGCGATAAGGCTCTTCTTCACCGTCGCGTTCGACCGAAAGCAGCTTGAAGTCGACCTTGCTGCGCTTGCCCTTCGCGTCGGTAAAGGTCAGCGGTAGATCGCGATAGATGCCGCGACGGATCTTGTTTCCCTCGACCGTCGCCGTGATCGTCTCCGTCACCGTCATCGTGCCGTCCTTGGCGACGTCGATGACGGAGCGATAGGCGGAGAAGACCTCCTCCGCCCGCCCGATGCCCGCCGTTGCCAGCAAAAGAACCAGAACGGCGAATGCGGCAGCGAGACGGGCCATGCGGATCAAGCTTTCCTGTCGTTGACTTTCAAGGCACAGCGCCGGGCGTTACGGCCGGTCGCCGGTGAATTCGACCCCGAGCGAGGCGAGCGCATCCCAATAGGCCGGGTAGGTCTTGGCGACGCAGCCGGGATCCTCGATGGCGATGCCGTGGATCTTGAGGCCCGCGAGCGCAAAGCTCATGGCGATGCGATGATCGGCGAAGGTGTCGATCGATGCCGGCAGGGTCTGGCCGGCAAGGCCCGGATCGGAGGAGACGATCAGATCGTCGCCCTCCTCATGCGCCAAGCCCGGCCGGATCGCCGTCAGGCCCAGCGACAGTGCGCGCACGCGGTCGCATTCCTTGACCCGAAGGTTTGCAAGACCGACGAAGCGAACCGGCGTGTTGTTGAAGGCGGCGAGCACGGCGATCGTCGGGATCGCGTCCTGCATCTGCGAACCGTCGATGACGGCAGGCAGGTTCGGGAAGCTTGCGATCACCGCATGGGCGCGCGCGTCCGGCTGCGAGAAGGCCGTCGCGGGGACGCCAAGATCGATGGCGCCGCCGGTCAGGACTTCCGCTGCCCAGAGATAGGTTGCCGCCGACGCGTCGGGCTCGATAATGTAGTCGGCAGCCTTGTAGCCGGTCGGGGCAACCTGCCAGACGGACGGGCTTACCTGCTCGACTTCGGCGCCGAAGGCGCGCATGGCTGCAACCGTCAGGTCGATGTAACCGCGGGCGCCGATCTCGTCGCCGGCAAGCTCGATGCTGACCGGCCCCTTGGCGCCGGGTGCTGCCATCAAGAGCGCCGAGACGTATTGGCTGGAGAGACCGGCGTCGATGACGACACGGCCGACCGGGAAACCACCCGTGCCCTTGACAGTGACCGGCGGGCAGCCGGTTTCAGCGGTGACCTCGACGCCGAGCGCGCCGAGCGCTTCGACGAGCGGCTTTATCGGCCGCTTGCGCATGTGCTGATCGCCATCGACGACGACCGTGCCATCGACAAGGGCGGCGGCGGCCGTCAGGAAGCGGGTCGCCGTTCCGGCGTTGCCAAGGAACAAGGGGGCTGTCGGGGGCAACAGCTTTCCGGTGCCAGTGACGACGAAGGTCGTATCGTCCGGCTCGCTGACCTCGACGCCCATCGCACGCAAGGCTTCCGCCATGTAGCGGGTGTCGTCGCTCTTCAGTGCGCCCGTCAGCCGGCTCGTGCCTTTTGCGAGGCCGGCCAGCAGGAGCGCACGGTTGGTGATCGACTTCGAGCCCGGCGGGCGCACATGGCCGGTCAGCGGGTGGTCGGTCGGCAGGATGGTCAGCTTCTTCATGCTATCGGTGGTCATCGAATGGGTCTCTTGATGCGAATAGAGCCGCGGCGGGAGCCCGCGGCCGGAATGTTCGGCGCGACAGAAATCGCGGTACCGGGTGATCAGAACTTGACCTGCGGAACGGCGCGATCGGCTTCGTTGGTGATCTCGAAATAGCCGGCCTTGACGAAACGGAAGGCGTTGGCAATCAGGTTCGAAGGGAAACTCTCGACCTTGACGTTGAGATCGCGGGCAGCACCGTTGTAGTAGCGGCGCGACATCTGGATCTCGCCTTCGATCGTCTCCAGCGAGCGCTGCAGCTCGGCGAAATTCTCGTTGGCCTTGAGGTCCGGATAGGCTTCGGCCAGCGCAAACAGTTTGCCGAGCGCCTGGGACAGGGCTCCTTCGGCTTGCGCCCTGCCCTCGACATCACCCGCCGGCACTGCCTGCGCGCGGTTGCGCATGGCGATCACGTCTTCGAGCGTCGACTTCTCGTGCGCGGCATAGCCCTTCACGGTCTCGATCAGATTGGGAATGAGATCGGCACGGCGCTTGAGCTGCACGTCGATGCCTGACCAGGCTTCCTCGGCGACCTGCCGCGCCTTGACCAGGCCGTTATAGACGAAGACCAGATACAGGATAACGACGACGCCGATTGCCAGACCGATCATAGGGTACCCTCCAAAAAACTCGCGCAGAGATTAGCATTCGCTTCTCAGCTTCAAAGCGCTTTCTGCAGCATTTGCCCAGAGAAACGCACTCCTCCCCCAACGGCCATTCGCCCCGGTGAACACAGTGTTTCCCGCCGCGATACGCCTCGACGCCATGACATGGCGGATCCTGTTCCAATGGTAACGGCGGCCTGACGAACAATCAGCGATAGTCAACCTATCGAACAACACAGGACAGAAGTGAAGACCATGAAAACGCTCGCAACCCTCATCAACGTGATCGCCTTTACGGCGCTCTTCGTTGCCTATGCGAGCGCCCACTCTCCGGAACGGCCGAACGGTGTTCGCCGCGCTCTGCAGACATACTCCGGTCAGGTCTACACCGGCGCCTACCCCACAATGAAGCCCTATTGCAAGAACGACGTCGGAGCGACACGGATCATCTGACCGGTTCAGTGATCCGCGCAGCAATTGCTGCCGCCGCTTCGTCCGCACCGAGCGCCGTCACATCGATCTCAATCAGCAGATCGCTCTTGCCCCGCAACAGTCTGTGCACGTTCCGCAAGCCCAGAAGCACCTGTGGATCGGTGAGCTTGTGCTGCTTGGCGCGGCCGGCGCGCGTCAGCCGCTTGAGATTTTCCTCGACGTCACAATCGATGACGACCGCGACGAAACGGGCGCCACGCTGCCGCGCGAGTGCTGAACAGTCCTCGAAGGCACACGCATCGAAGGCATCGTCAGAGAGCGCATCGGTGAAGATGAACGACTGCTCCGACGCGGCCTGCGCCAAATGCTCGAAAACGCTCTTGCGCACAGCGGCTCGCAAAGAGCGATAGAGCGGGTCACCGCGCGCAAACAGCGCCTCGGCCGGATTGATCAGCGTGTGATTGTCCGCCAGTCGCGCGCCAAGGCTTTCGGCCAGATGGCGCGCGATCGTCAGCTTGCCTGAGCCCGGCCAGCCGTTGATGTGGACGACAAGGCTCGTTGGCTCAGGGGTCAAGCGGCATCCCGGTTGAGGTTCGCGCCGCCCGCATCGGTCAGGAGGAAGGCTTCGCCGCAGGCCTTTGCCAGCGTGCGCACGCGCAGGATGTAGCTCTGGCGCTCGGTGACCGAAATCACGCCGCGCGCGTCGAGCAGGTTGAAGACGTGGCTCGCCTTGATGCACTGGTCGTAGGCCGGAAAGACACACTTGTGCAGGTGGTTGTTGCTGTTGTCGCCCGGTGCGCCGGCGGCGAGCAGTGCCTGGCACTCGGCCTCGGCATCGATGAAATGCTGATGCAGAATGGCCGTGTTGGCATATTCGAAATTGTAGCGCGAATACTCCTGCTCGGCCTGCAGGAAGACATCGCCGTAGCTGATCTTCTCGTCGCCTTCGCGGCCGTTGAAGTTCAGATCGTAGACGTTGTCGACGCCCTGGACATACATGGCGAGGCGCTCGAGGCCGTAGGTCAGTTCGCCGGCAACTGGCGAGCATTCGATGCCGCAGACCTGCTGAAAGTAAGTGAACTGCGACACTTCCATGCCGTCGCACCAGCACTCCCAGCCAAGGCCCCAGGCGCCGAGCGTCGGGCTTTCCCAGTCGTCCTCGACGAAGCGGATGTCGTGCAGCAGCGGGTCGAGGCCGATTGCTTCCAGCGAGCCGAGATAGAGCTCCTGCAGGTTGGACGGGTTCGGCTTCAGGAGCACCTGGTACTGGTAATAGTGCTGCAGGCGGTTGGGGTTTTCACCATAGCGACCGTCGGTCGGACGGCGCGAGGGCTGGACGTAGGCCGCGCGCCACGGACGCGGCCCCAGCGCGCGAAGCGTCGTTGCCGGATGGAAGGTTCCGGCGCCCACTTCCATGTCGTAGGGCTGCAGCACCGCACAACCCTTGTCGGCCCAGTAATTGTGCAGTGTCAGGATCAGAGCCTGAAACGAGCGCTTCGGGTTCATATGATCGGGCAGAGTGGTCATGGTCGCGTCCGGATTTCTTGCAGAAAAATGTGCCGGACAGGTGCCATGCCTGATGACAGGGGTCAAGCGCTACGTCGCCTCGACGCCAGCAAGCACGGCTGCAAATGGTGAGCCTAGTGGCTCGACGTTGCGACGGCCTCCGAGAGCGTGACGCCGTGACCATCGGCGGAGGGAAAGGCGAGCACCCGACCGATCCGTACTGCGTCGATGAACCAGGGTGTCGACGTATAGCGCGCGATCTCCTCCATGCCACTGCCGGTGACGCGCAACAGCGCCGTGTGATCGGAGCGATGGGTCGCCACCATCGGGTGAGGCGCGAGAGCAGGCACCGGTAGCAACCGCATGAGGTCGCATGTGTCGTTCCGCACCTTGGGACTTGTCGAAGGGTCGGGATTGGCGGGATCGAGCACCGTGACACCGTCCCGATCGGAAAGGACGAGCCAGTCTCCTGCCGCTGCCAGTCCAAGGGCGCCCGGCGCTTCCGTGCGCGCCACCTCGCACCGCTTCTCGTCATAGCCAAGGAGCATGCAGTCGCGCAGGATCCAGAACCGTCCACCGGCCACAGCACAGCCCAGGATCTGCGGTCGCTCGCATCGTCTAAATCCGCTCGGCGCCTCGGCCTGAAGCTCGCGCAGCGGGAGGACGCCGTCATCGGTCCAGGCGAACAATTGGCCGAAAAACGGGATGACACCGCGAACTCCTGCCGCAGCCACCGCCCATGCGGCCGTTGGCCTTCGAGGATCCCTGACGTCGAACGCCTGGATCATGCCGGCCGTGACGGCAAGGAGGAGCGGCTTGCCCCTCAGCATCTGCTTGCCCAGCTGACGGCAGGCGCCCGGCAGCCCGATCTGCGCGCCCGGAAGCAGCCGCGTCTGGCGGATGATGACTTCGCGATCCGAGCGGATCCGGAGCGTCGGCGTGGCCGTTTGATCCGCGGGCGTTTCGGAGCGAACGGACACCGCCGGCCCGTCGCCGGCAAGGGTCTGAACCTGTCGCCCGACGCCCATCCGTCGAAACGTCAACGGTGCGCCCGATCCCGTGTGGGGGGCAATCAGAGACACGAGCGCCTCGCGACCGGCTGTGACCATCGCCGTGCCCAGAGCGACATTGCGTGTGCCGGCTATGCCAAGGCTTTCGCCCGCGGGCAAGCCACGCACCACGATCTGCCACAGGTAGATGCCGGGCGTTTCGAGGACCGGATTGATCGGCCATTCCAGCTCCTCGAAGATCCGATATTTTGGCAGATAGCACTCGTTGACGAACCGAAACTGGACTTCGCGGCCGAGCCTCTCCGCCTCCTCGGCGCTCAACACAGGTGGCGGAGCGACGCTGACGATGCGGATGCCGCCGTTCGTGCGCACGACAATCCGGCACGGATAGGGAGCGTTCCAATAGTCCTTGCTGAAATTCCAGATGGGCACGACGATGTTCAGCCAATGGCGATTGCCGCTGTCACGTTCGTATGTGACGGCGTTGCGGAAACTGTTGGTGGGATCGTCGATGATGTCGAAGCCGCACAGCTCCAGGAAAACCTGCTCGCCGGGCAGCGTCGCCTCAAGGTGAAAGAGCGCGCGCGCCGAAAGGACACGCGAGCATCGGCCGCCTCCACCCCAGCTCATCTCCGACACGCCAATGTCCGCCAGGGTCGGATAGCGACGCGCGGCGATGGCAAGGGTCCCGGCGGTGAGCAAGCCGCGTATCCCGGTGATCTGCTCGTCATCAACTGCGCGCGCCGTGGTGAGCGTCATGGTTCCGAACGTCGGATTGGTGCCGAGATCGATGATCTGGTCGCGGAAAAGGTGCTCTCCGTCCTCGTCGTCCTTGCTGAAACCGGTCGGTGGATCGGGTTTCGAGGAGGCGTCGAGCACCTGCGCCAAGGCGCCGATAAACGCAACGAAGGGCAAGAAACCGGCAAGATATTCCCCCTGGTTGACGTTCTGCTTGGTGAATTGCTCGGCACCAACGATCGGCCAGAAAAGCGCTGCCGTCGCGATGCAGCAGGTCGCGTCCCAAAAGTCGGGCGACACATCCACCCACACGTCCTGGTGCAGCGTGTTGGGCACCTTGACGGTCGTGTCCACGTCCAGCGTGATGTCGGCGTTGACGTCGATTTCCTTGGTGAAGCAGCGGCAGGCGTCGATGGAATCGGCATTGAACGACACGCTGACACGGCCAATGCCGCCATTATTGATCCAGGTGCCGGACGGCCCTGAATGAAGCCGCGTCTTGGTGGACCCGACAAAGCTCTCGCGGATCAGGGTCTGGACCTGATGGACGATCACATGCTGATCGACGAAAACGCTCCAGTGTTCGGCCGGCAGAAGATGGTCCGAGACGATACCGGCATAAAAACGGGTCCAATAGGAAAAAACCCGCGCCGGATCGCCTGTTTCGGTCCCCCAGGACGGCTGCCAGAACTCCATCCGGATGACGACCAGCTCGTCGCGAGAACCCAGCGTGAGATGGGAGTTGATCAATGGCAGCCCCCCGGGCAGCACCTGGGCGAGCACACCATCGATCGGCAGATCCACGCAGACGGTCGGAATGCGGTTTCCGATGGCCGCTTCAATGTCGGGCAAGCTGGGGTCCAGACCGGCATAACGAAAGCAAATCTGCCGCATCGATCCGCAACAGTCGGTCTCGAGGATGAAGACCAGATCCATGTGCAGCGGCACGATCGGGCCGAGCTTGCCGTTGGCGGCAACGAGCTCGTTCGTTCCGCACGTGTTGACGATCAGGTGCTGCGTGAGACGGATTGGCCTGATCGCCATGGGAGTGACGACGTTCGGCGCGCCGACATGGATGCACGCGTTGCCGTCTGACTTCTGGGAGCGACGAAGTTTTGTGTCGCCGAGCTCGTATCCGGTCACTCGCCAGAGCGTGTTGAGAAAGGAGAATTCGAACAACTGGCAGGCCAGTTTTTGCCGCATCTGTTCACGAAAGCTGGCAATCAGTGTCTTGCTGTCGATCTGCAGCTCGATGATCATCACGGCGACCCTCGTAAAGTGGGCCGGCGCCGACAGGGCACCAGGCGTGGCAATGCCGCGCGACCCAACAATTGCAGGTGATCCGAGGACCACGGCCGCAATCACCGCAGGTCTCCGGACGCGATACGCTATGCTCTCTTCGTGTGCTTAAACCAGTCGCATGCCGAGCCCGAGGCATCGGGCTACCCCTTCATCCGCTGACAGCAATTGCCGACAGCGCGATTGGCTACAATTCGCCGACTGTATCATCGAAGTTGGGTTTCTGCCATTGCAGCGCACCTTCCTGCACTTTGGCACAGGCCGCACGGCAGGCTAGATCTCGAACGCCCACGTCGGGCTTGGCCTAAGCGAGGGCGAGCCCTCAAGGTTCCGCAGCTATTCGTCGTCCCGCTTCAGCCGGTATTCACCTGTCTCCGGATCCTGAACCAGCGTCCCTTGCGCACCGGTCTGCTCTTGACGGCGCGCCTGTTCGCGCTGCCGCGTCAGCCGTTGGGCATCTGCCACGAACTTGCGATAGCCGATCCAGAAGATGAAACCTGCGATCAGGAGCAGGATAAGCTGCGGCATTTTTCCTCCAAGCGCGCGCGGGCGAGACGCTCTGTCTTATTGCTCTGCTCAATTGCGGACGCGAGCGCCGTGCACTTTCGCTGAAAATACTCGGGGCTCAAAGCCCGAACCGCGCCCACAATGCCCTCTCCTCGATTGCTTCGGCAAGTCCCGCCGCTGCCGACGCCGCCAGGGGTGCGGCAATGGCGCCGGCGACGGCTGTACCGGCCTGCCGGCGGCCAAAGAGGCTTCGCACCGGCTGGATGAGTTCGAGCCGCGCCTTGTCACCGTAGCGCTTCTTCACTTCACCGCGCAGGTCGCCGAGACCGTCGATGAGGCCCAGCTCCAACCCGCGCCGACCGGTCCAGAAGAGACCGGAGAATATACCCGGATCGTCGGCGAGCATCTGTCCGCGCCGCGCCTTCACCATCTGGATGAAGGTATCATGGATATCGAGCTGCAAGTCCTTCAGGAATGCGATGTCGCCTTCCTTTTCCGGCTGGAACGGATCGAGCATCACCTTGTTCTCGCCCGCGGTATAAACGCGGCGCTCGACACCGATCTTTTTCAGCAGTTCCGGGAAACCGAAGCCGCCGGAAACGACGCCGATCGAGCCGACGATTGAGGTCGGATCGGCAATGATTTCGTCACCGGCAAGGGCAATCATGTAACCGCCGGAGGCAGCGACGTCCTCGACGAAAATCAGAACCCGCTTCTTCTTCTCCTGAGCGAGATCGCGGATGCGCTGATAGATCAGGCGGGACTGCACCGGGGAGCCGCCAGGCGAATTGATGGAAATGGCGACTGCGGGCGCCTCCTTCACCGCGAAGGCCTTTTCAAGCAGCGGTGCCGCCGTCGCGAGATTGAGGGCCGGCCGAAACTGCCCGCCGCCAGCCATGATCGCGCCGTGAAGCCGAACGACCGGGATCGTCACGCCTTCCTTGCGAAAACGCTTGGGCAAAACCCGTCTCAGGAACGCCTTCATTTCAACTCCTGCCTGCTTGATCACCATGACTTGGATGGGCGCGGAAAACCGCACGCAGTATTCCTCAGCCCGCTCCGATGACCAAGTGGCCATCGCCCGTCCATGCCATGTATGCACTGGCGCGGCAAACACAATGCCACATACGGTAAATCAGCACCGACGGTAGGCGGCGCGACCGTTGTTGAGATCGTCGACGTGATCGGCGAAGCGATGCCCCTCCTCGTGCATGACGAGCGGCGCGCGCAGGACCAGCCGCTTGCGGCTCTGCTTGATGGCGGTCACCAGGATGCGTACGGCGTTTTCGCCGACCCGCGGGTGAAGCGCCGTGACTTCGATACCGCCGAAGCGGCGGCCGCAGGCAGCGACAATCTCGGCGATCGATTCGGGGCGAGCGATCAGCGACAGTTGCCCGCCCGGCTTCATGATTGCACCGGCCGTTTTTACCCAGACCTCGAACAACCCGTCGCTCATCGCATGCGCCTCGGCCTTGAGGCTATCGGGCGTCTTGCGGTCGGACGCGTCGTTGAAGGGCGGGTTCATGATCACGTGATCGAAACTGTCGTCCGCAAGACCGGCTGCGACACGGGCCTTGCCGGCAAGTGAAACGTCGGCCTCCAACACGGAGACCCGCGACGCGAAACGGGCGTTTTCGGCAAGCGCGAGACTGCGACGGGCGAACTCGGCCATGACCGGTGAGCGCTCGACAAGCACCACCTCGGCGCCCTCGATGCGGGAGGCGACTGCCATGCCGGCGGCACCCGCACCGGCGCCGAGGTCGGCGACGCGACAGGCGCGATCCGCAAAGACAAGGGACGCCAGCAGCATCGCGTCCATGCCGGAACGGTGACCCTGCCCAAGCGGCTGCACCACATGGAACCTGCCGCGATGAAAGGCGTCGATGGTTTCGGTCGCGGCAGTCGTCATGGGGGCAGAGCTCAAGGCCGCAACTCCGCCTCTAGCCCGGCGTCGATGAGGATCCGGCGCGCCGCGTCGGCATCTTCTTCCGCGACCAGAAAACGGCGGGGCAAGAGGCCGAGCGAGCCTTCGAGAATGCTCATCCCCTGGTCGGCGATCAGGCTTGCGATGCCGGCGTCCTTCATCAGGCTCTCGGCAAAGGAGAGCACGACAGCATCGTTGGTACGGATCAGTTCCTTCATCCGGCGGTTTTTCCTGTCCTATTTCAGCAAGCGGGACAATTCGCCTCTTGCCGCACGGGACACCCCTTCCTATTGTCGAAAGCGACAATGAAAACAGGAGTCCCGGTGTGGGCGTAGTGATACCGCTGGAAGACAGCAAAAACA
>NZ_DASYHB010000081.1:0-16289 GCF_035999185.1 Ensifer sp.
GTCTCGAAAACTGCATCAACTGCAGAAGATGCGTCGGTCTTGGAAAGTCCGGCCTTCTCAGCAACGGCAGACACGAGCTCATTTTTGTTCATGTTTCCACCCCTTTCAGATTGGTTCGAAACGACTGTGTTTTAAGGCGCGACGGCTTGCGCATCGGCCGCGTCTTGCCTTTCCCAATTGCGCCTAATCCCTTGGAATGCAAGGCTTGCAGGGCGCTTTTACAACAAAAAAGACCGGCCAGAGGCCGGTCTTCCCAATTTTTCTGCAAAATGAGCGCCGCGTGTGGCCGCTGCGCCCATTTCCTGGCGGTTGTCAGTGGGCGATCGACGCGCCCGCTTCGTCCTGCGAATCAACCGCTGCGACGGTCGCCGGCTCGTTTGCCGGGTCCCATTCGATCGGTTCCGGCATGCGCACCAGCGCATGCTCGAGCACTTCGCCCATCCGCGAAACCGGGATGATTTCGAGCGCGTTCTTCACGTTGTCCGGGATCTCGGCGAGATCCTTGGCGTTCTCTTCTGGGATCAGCACCTTCTTGATACCGCCGCGAAGTGCGGCCAGGAGCTTCTCCTTCAGACCGCCGATCGGCAGCACGCGACCACGCAGCGTGATCTCACCGGTCATGGCCACATCCTTCGAAATCGGGATGCCGGTCATGATCGACACGATCGTGGTTGCCATCGCCACACCAGCCGACGGACCATCCTTCGGCGTAGCGCCTTCCGGCACGTGCACGTGGATATCGCGCTTGTCGAACAGGGGCGGCTCGATGCCGAAGTCGATCGCACGCGAGCGGACATAGGAGGCCGCTGCCGAAATCGATTCCTTCATCACGTCGCGCAGGTTGCCGGTGACGGTCATGCGGCCCTTGCCAGGCATCATGACGCCCTCGATCGTCAGCAGCTCGCCGCCGACCTCGGTCCACGCCAGACCCGTAACCACGCCGATCTGATCGTCGCGTTCGGCTTCGCCATGGCGGAAGCGCGGCACGCCCAGATAGTCGTTGATGTTCTTGGCGGTAACCTCGACCGTCTTTGTCCTGCCCTTGATGATTTCGGTGACGGCCTTGCGGGCGAGCTTCATCAGCTCGCGCTCAAAGTTACGCACACCGGCTTCGCGGGTGTAGGTCTGGATGACCGCCATCAGAGCGCCGTCGGTGACGGAGAACTCCTTGGGCTGCAGCGCGTGATCGCGGATCGCCTTCGGCAGCAGGTGCCGCTTGGCGATTTCCAGCTTTTCCTCTTCGGTGTAGCCGGCGATGCGGATCACTTCCATACGGTCCATCAACGGCGCCGGGATGTTCAGCGTATTGGCCGTGGTGATGAACATCACGTTGGACAGGTCGTACTCGACTTCCAGGTAGTGGTCCATGAAGGTCGAGTTCTGTTCCGGATCCAGCACCTCGAGCAGAGCCGACGACGGATCGCCGCGGAAGTCCTGGCCCATCTTGTCGATTTCGTCGAGCAGGAACAGCGGGTTCGACCGCTTCGCCTTCTTCATCGACTGAACGACCTTGCCGGGCATGGAGCCGATATAGGTGCGGCGGTGGCCACGGATTTCGGCTTCGTCACGAACGCCACCAAGCGCCATGCGCACGTATTCGCGGCCGGTCGCCTTGGCGATCGACTTGGCAAGCGAGGTCTTGCCGACGCCCGGAGGGCCGACGAGGCACAGGATCGGGCCCTTGATCTTCGCCGAACGCGCCTGCACGGCGAGATACTCGACGATGCGCTCCTTGACCTTGTCGAGACCGAAGTGATCGACGTTGAGCACTTCTTCGGCATGGTTGAGGTCGGTCTTGATCTTCGACTTCTTGCCCCAAGGCAGGCCGAGCAGCCAATCGAGGTAGTTGCGAACCACCGTCGCTTCAGCCGACATCGGGCTCATTTGGCGCAGCTTCTTCAGTTCCGCGTCGGCCTTTTCGCGTGCTTCCTTGGAAAGCTTCGTCTTGGCGATGCGCTCCTCGATCTCGGCCATCTCGTCACGGCCGTCTTCGCCGTCGCCGAGTTCCTTCTGGATCGCCTTCATCTGCTCGTTGAGGTAGTACTCGCGCTGGGTCTTTTCCATCTGGCGCTTGACGCGCGAGCGGATGCGCTTTTCGACCTGCAGGACGGAGATTTCACCTTCCATGAAGCCGAGCGCCTTTTCCAGGCGCATCTTCACGCTGGTGGTCTCCAGCATTTCCTGCTTCTCGACGATCTTGATCGACAGGTGCGAAGCAACCGTATCGGCGAGCTTCGAATAGTCTTCGATCTGGCTGGCGACGCCAACGACCTCGGGAGAGATCTTCTTGTTGAGCTTCACATAGCTTTCGAACTCGGAGACGACCGAGCGGCTCAGCGCCTCGATCTCGACCGGGTCTTCGGTCGGCTCGTCGAGCGTCTGTGCACCGGCTTCGTAGAACTCTTCGCGCGCCGTGTAGCCGTCGATTTTCGCACGGGCACGGCCTTCGACCAGCACCTTGACGGTACCATCGGGCAGCTTCAGCAGTTGCAGGACATTGGCAATGGTGCCGACCTGGTAGATCGCAGAGGGTTCCGGATCGTCATCGGTGGCGTTGATCTGGGTGGCAAGCATGATCTGCTTGTCGGTGCCCATGACTTCTTCGAGCGCCCGGATCGATTTTTCACGGCCGACGAAAAGCGGCACGATCATGTGCGGGAAGACTACGATGTCGCGGAGCGGCAGGACCGGGTAGGTCGCGCTTTCAGTCGCCGGTGACGTTTTGTTCGTCATGTCATTTCCTTTCCGTCCCGATTTCGGGCCCGTTTCCGGGAGCCCTTCAGGCACTCCCAGCTGTCATATTTTCCACATGAAAGTGGAGTGCAACCGCGTCCATTTCAAGGCTCGACGCAACATCCACCAACCGTGGCCGGGTCCTTATGACTACGCATCATTGCTGTTGCGGACCTTGCGACGGACAACAAAGCTCAAGGACCGCAACCATTAAGGTCCTTCACCCAATCGTCACATCATTGCGTTGTTTGAGACACTTTAGCAACAATCGAATTGTGAAATCTGCGCTCCGGCGCCGGTGTCTCAACAGCTAAGTGCGCGAATTGAAAAAGCCCGCACAAGGCGGGCTCTTCAAACGATAATCCGACGCAATCAAGCCGAAACGTTGGCCTTCTCATCCGTCCGTTCGGAGTAGATGTAGAGGGGCCGTGCAGCGCCCTTGACCACCTCGTCCGAGATGACCACTTCACGCACGCCTTCCAGCGTCGGCAGCTCGAACATGGTGTCGAGCAGGATCTTTTCCATGATCGAGCGAAGGCCGCGGGCGCCGGTCTTGCGCACGATGGCGCGACGCGCGATCTCGCGCAGGGCGTCCTCGTGGAAGGTCAATTCGACGTCTTCCATCTCGAACAGGCGCTGGTACTGCTTGATCAGGGCGTTCTTCGGCTCGGACAGGATCTGGATCAGCGCATCCTCGTCGAGATCTTCGAGCGTCGCTAGGACCGGCAGACGACCAATGAATTCGGGGATGAGACCGAACTTGACTAGGTCTTCCGGCTCCAGTTCGCGCAGAACCTCGCCGACGCGGCGATCTTCCGGCGAGCGAACCGTTGCGCCAAAACCGATCGACGTCTTCTCGCCACGGGCGGAGATGATCTTGTCGAGGCCGGCAAAAGCGCCGCCGCAGATGAAGAGGATGTTGGTCGTATCCACCTGCAGGAACTCCTGCTGCGGATGCTTGCGACCACCCTGAGGCGGCACGGAGGCAACAGTGCCTTCCATGATCTTCAGGAGTGCCTGCTGCACGCCCTCGCCCGAGACATCGCGGGTGATCGACGGGTTGTCGGACTTGCGCGAAATCTTGTCGACTTCGTCGATGTAGACGATGCCGCGCTGGGCGCGCTCGACATTGTAGTCGGCAGCCTGCAGGAGCTTCAGGATGATGTTTTCGACGTCTTCGCCGACGTAGCCGGCTTCCGTCAGCGTCGTGGCATCAGCCATGGTGAACGGCACGTCGATGATGCGGGCGAGCGTCTGGGCGAGATAGGTCTTGCCGCAACCCGTCGGGCCGACGAGCATGATGTTCGACTTCGCCAGCTCGACGTCACTGCCCTTGGCGGCATGTGCCAGGCGCTTGTAATGGTTGTGCACGGCAACCGACAGGATGCGCTTGGCCTGCTGCTGGCCGATAACGTATTCGTCGAGAACCTTGATGATTTCCTGAGGGGTCGGCACGCCATCGCGGGACTTGACCATCGAGGTCTTGTTCTCTTCGCGAATGATGTCCATGCACAGTTCGACGCATTCATCGCAAATGAAGACAGTCGGTCCGGCAATCAGCTTGCGGACTTCGTGCTGGCTCTTGCCGCAGAACGAACAATAAAGTGTATTCTTCGAGTCACCGCCGTTGCTTCCGCTGACCTTGCTCATTTCCACTTCCTTCCAGCACGCCGGACACTTCAGATAAAGTATCGCGGACCACTCAATCGCCCTGCATCTCAACCTCAGGCAGGGCTTCCGGGAGTACTTACCGTACCGGGCAAATACGCCCGACGCGGCTGCAACGATTCTCCCAACTCAAACCGGACACTACGTCGTCAGAAACCAACATAGCATTAATGGTTCATATTACCGGCTTTACCCCGTCGATAAAGCCCTTGAGCCATTACAATTGTGTCACAATTACATCTATCGCGACACAAAAGCGCGTTATCAAGCCTGCTCGCCGCCTTCGATCTCTTCGCGGGACGTCAGCACCTTGTCGACAAGGCCCCAGCTCAGAGCCTCGTCCGCATTCATGAAATGATCGCGATCAAGCGTCTGCTCGACTTCTTCGTAAGTCCGGCCGCAATGCTTGACGTAGACCTCATTGAGGCGGCGCTTCATCTTCAGGATGTCCTTGGCGTGGCGCTCGATATCCGAGGCCTGGCCCTGGAACCCGCCCGAGGGCTGGTGAACCATGATGCGCGCGTTCGGCGTGGCAAAACGCATGTCCTTGTGGCCGGCGGCCAAGAGCAGCGAACCCATCGATGCGGCCTGACCGACGCAAAGCGTGGAGACCGCCGGCTTGATGAACTGCATCGTGTCGTAGATCGCCATGCCTGACGTGACGACACCGCCCGGCGAATTGATGTAGAGCGCGATTTCCTTCTTGGGGTTTTCCGCCTCGAGGAAAAGAAGCTGCGCGCAGACGAGCGTCGCCATCTGATCTTCGACCGGACCGGTAACGAAGATGATGCGCTCCTTCAGAAGGCGCGAAAAGATATCGTAGGAACGTTCACCGCGGTTGGTCTGTTCCACAACCATCGGCACCAGTGCCAGGGCGGTATCAACGGGATTTCTCATATCGAACCTTCACAATCGGGCTCGCAAAACCATTGCGAACCGGGAATCACGGGATTTGCCTTCTGTCCCTACATAGAGTGTCAACACCCTTCACTTCAAGTCGCGAAGCTTCGATAACCTTAATCGAAGGCCCCCGTCGCCATGAAGTTCGACAGTCCTCCACACATGGTTGGCGATAGAACACTTTTCCACCGATATCCCCAGTTGAGCCAATAAGCGCCAATTCCGCGCACAGGGATCTGCGAGAGCGGTAAATGAAGCGCAAACCATGCAGCTTGCCCGCTTAAAGCTGAGACTCGATCGGCAGCACGCGAATGAGGCCGGCAATCATGCGCCTGGCAAGGCTTGCATCCGGCTCGTGGCGCAACAGGCGCTCGGAGCCGTTGGCGCGATCGTGCCAGATGAGGCGCCCTCCATCCATTCCGAGCCGATAGCTGATCGAGGGTGACGTCTCCTCCTCGAACATTTCGGCCAGTTCGCCGGCAAGCGCTGCGTCTGAAAACACCACGCCCATTTCCGTGTTGAGCGAGGCGGAGCGCGGATCGAAATTCATCGAGCCGACAAAACCATTCAGGCCATCGACCACGAAAGCCTTGCTGTGCAGGCTCGCATTGCGGCGCCCAAACAGCGTCATGCGGTGCCCTTCGGCCATATCGCCCTGCTCCTTCAATTCGAACAGCGATACGCCAGCGCGGATAAGCTTGCGTCGATATTTGACATAACCGCCATGAACGGCCGCAACATCAGTCGCTGCGAGAGAGTTGGTCAGCACCGCGACCCGCGCTCCCCGCGAAACGATGGCGGCAAGCTCCCGCGTGCCCGCAACACCGGGAATGAAATAGGGCGAGATGATCCTCAGGTCCCGCGTCGCCGCTTCGATCAGCGGGAAAAGCTCGCGCAGCAGCCAGTTCTGGCGTCGCTGCATCAGCGCCTTTTCCGGCGGATCCGATGCAAGGCGCACGTTGGCGCTCCAGTGGAGTTGCCGCGTACCGTGATAGATGTCGGCCTCGTCGACAGCCTTGTCGACGCGCTCGATGTAGAAGCGGCCCGCCGGCGTACGGGCAAGCCCGTCGACGGCTTCGCGCAGGGCCGGGAGATATTGCTTGCGCGGCGTACGCAGCGCCGCGATCGGCAGAACCGAGGCGCTGTTCCAGTAGCGGTCGAACATGGCGGACGCCTGCTCCAGCACCGGTCCCACCATCCAGACGTCGAGGTCGCGGAAATTGGAAAGTTCCGCCGCGTCGAAGTAAGCATCCCCGATGTTGCGGCCCCCGGCGATCGCCACGCGGCCGTCGGCCACCCACAGCTTGTTGTGCATGCGGCGGGTGGCGCTGAACGCGCGGATCGCCATTTCGAAGCCACGCCGAAAACGATCGGTGCGGGCGCGGCTCGGGTTGAACAGCCGCACGTCGATGTTTGGGTGCGCGTCAAGCGCGATGCACATGCGATCGTGGATGCCGGCGTTGATATCGTCGAGCAGCAACCGGACCCGCACCCCGCGATCGGCGGCAGTGAGGATCTCGCGCGTCAGCAGAAGGCCCGTCAGATCATCTTTCCAGTAATAGTACTGCAGATCGAGACTGCGACCGGCGCGGCGCGCCGCGTGGGCGCGCACCACCAGAGCCTCAATGTTGTCGGAGACGAGTGCCACGCCGTTGGCGTGCGGATTGGCGGCAAGAAGCGGAGCCAGAGACCGATCAAGGTCGGAGCCGGCATCGGCAACAGGAAGTGCTGCGGACGAAGGACCATGCGGTCGCCGTCCGAACCGGCCGTAAACATAGAGGACGGTTGCCACAACCACGCCGGCGACGGCGGCAACGACGATCAGGACGGAGGACCACATCGAAAACTCGCCTCGCGCCTGCCGTCAGACCGAGCCGACGCGATCGGCGTTGACCCGCTTGGCCTCCCTGTGATCCTGCCGGGCCATTTTCAGGTCGATCGAAGCCTTGACCGGCAGATGGTCCGAAGCAATGCGTGCGAGCGGCGAATCATGCACGGCCACCGACGTCACCAGATTGTGCGGATTGCCGAGCACGCGATCGAGCGGCAGCAAGGGGAAGCGCGAGGGGAAGCTTGCGACCGTTGCATGCGACGGGTCGAACACGGGACTGAGGAACGACAAGGACGATCGCCGCCCCATCCGCCATTCGTTGAGGTCGCCGATCAGCAAGGTCGGCCGCCCGTTCGCGTCGGCTGCAGCTTCCAGGATCGCCTCTGCCTGTTGGGCGCGCGAGTGCCTGAGAAGACCGAGATGGGCGGCGATGATGCGCAACGGACCGACCTTCAGATCGAGATCGACGACGAGCGCGCCGCGCGGCTCGACACCCGGCAGTTTCAGTTGCCGCACATCCGAGACCGCACCTTCGCGCAGCAACAGCACGTTTCCGTGCCAACCATGCCCCTTGCTTGAAAAGCCTGAAATCGGCACCGAAACGAGATGTGCCTCGCGACGCAGATGCTCCAGGTCGAGAAGGCCGGCGCGCTCGCCGAACCGCTGGTCGGCCTCCTGCAACGCAACGATATCGGCACCGAGTTCGCCGATCACGTTGGCCGTGCGCCCGGGGTCGAAGCGACCGTCCGTACCGACACATTTGTGGATGTTGTAGGAGGCTATGACGATGTCGCCGCGACTGACTGCAGCTTCGCGATGAACGACCGTGGGGCGTCGCTTGCGGATCGCTGCCACGATCCCCGCCGATAGACTGGACTGGTTTTTTGCCATGCCGCTCCCTGCTTGCTGCCGCATCATGCGCAAATAGGTCGCCCCGCGCTATCGAAAAAGCCCGCGAGGCGAAACTTTGTTCCGTACGCAAGCAGAGCCCCCGCTCGCTCCAAGAGCACCATTCCATCTTCCGCGCTCGCGGCGAAGCAAGCAACACAGGGGTCCGCGCTGGTGCGCTAAAGCTTCACGGCGCGCTAGACGAAAGCGCGGCGCGTTGCCCCGAGAGCCCGTCAATCTGCCGGACCGGCAAACAGGATCAGGTTGCCGTCCGGATCAAGGACGATGAAGTTTCTCGCACCCCAGGGTTCGGTTCGCAGCGACTGATGAAAGGGCACGCCTGCGCCCTGAAAACTCAAGAACAATTGCTTGATCTCGTCGGAAGTCTCAACGTTCAGGATCGCCGAAAGCAGGTGCTCGCGCTCGCGAATGTCCCCGACGAAAACAGGCTCACACACGAGCCTCAGTGCAAGGATCGCATTGTCGCGGCTTACCTGTCCGTAGAAAGGTGGATCGCCATAGACAAAATCGACCACAAAGCCGAGTTTTTCGGTGTAGAAGTCGCAGGCGCTCGTGATATCTGCGACGAACAATTGTGCTACCGTCGAGTGCACTTGCGGTCGGTCTACGGCCGGATTTTGTTGCGCGGTCATTGTCAGGGCTCCTGATTTGAGCGCCTGCCAGCTTTCAAATCCCATCTGCCGCGCAACCAGTTCCTGTGCGTCGGCAAGCTTGAATTCCGCTTCCAGAACTTCGTTGTCGTCGAAGGTCTGGAACCGCGGCAACACGGCCCTGATCTCGGCCGCGACGGGATGATACCGCCCACGATGCCACTTGAGATATTGTTTGGCCTGTTTCCTGAGATTTTCGAGGTTCGGCATCGGCGCAGCTTCGGTCTGTTTACCGTAGGTGGGCGTTGCCCTTTCGACCTTGCACCGATGCGCCCTACGCAGCGTGGCAAGAATGCTCCATCGGCACCTGCCCTGTCAACGCGGTCCGGGAAGCCACCATTCGCGCCAGAAATTCCTGGCATGGATGCCCTTGTCGGCCGATCCTCCGCCACCGTAAATGGACGCTGTCCAAATTCCGCGAAGAGCCCGTGTCATGTCTGCCCTCACCATCGACCGCGCCAAGAGGCGCGTTTCCATCGATGCCCGCAATCCCGCCTTCTTCCAAGAGCCACTTGCCACCTATGCCGAGATTCACGCGCATTGCCCGGCCTTCTTCTGGGAGGAGCGGCAACAATGGTATTTCGCAGGCTACGACCAGGTGAACGCGCTTCTGCGCGACCGTCGCTTCGGCCGGCAGATCCTGCATGTAGCGACACGCGAAGAACTCGGGCTGCCGACCCCGAAGCCGCACTTGAAGGACTTCGATGCGCTTGAGGAATACTCGCTGCTCGAACTCGAGCCGCCGGCCCATACGAGGCTGCGCACGCTCGTCAATCGCGCCTTCGTCTCCCGACAGATCGAGCAGCTCAGACCGGACATCGAGCAACTGTCGCACGCGCTGATCGACGGCTTTGAGAACGACGGGGAAGTCGAACTGCTGAAGTCCTACGCCGAGACCATTCCCGTGACGATCATCGCACGGATGCTCGGCATTCCCGCCGAGGCGGCGCCCAGGCTTCTCGACTGGTCGCATCGCATGGTCAGGATGTACGTCTTCAATCCGAGCTATGAGACCGAACTCGACGCCAACCAGGCATCGGCCGATTTCGCCGTCTATCTCGGAGGCATGATCGCGGAGAAGCGTCGCAACCCGGGCGACGATCTGCTCACGCACATGATCACCTCGGAGAAGGACGGCGAACAGCTGTCGGACGCCGAGCTTGCCTCGACCACCGCCCTCCTTCTCAACGCCGGGCACGAAGCAACGGTCCATCAGATCGGCAATGCCGTCAGAACAATCCTGCAGTCGGGAGAGAAGGCCTCGGACCTGTTCTCCTCGGAAGCTGCAACGGGGTCAACGATCGAAGAGTGCCTGCGTTTCGCGGCACCGCTGCATATTTTCCAGCGCTATGCGTTGTCGGACATCGAACTCGACGACGGCATCACACTTCGAAAGGGCGACAAGATCGGCCTGCTGCTTGGGGCGGCGAATGTCGACCCGACGAAATTCAGCGACCCGAACGTATTCCGGCCGAACCGCGACGAAGGCGCGAACGTTTCGTTCGGTGCCGGCCTGCATTTCTGCATCGGTGCGCCGCTCGCCCGGCTGGAGCTCAACCTGTCACTGCCGATCCTGTTTCAGCGCCTGCCGAACATGCGGCTGAAGAGCGAGCCCGCGGTCAAGGACGCGTTTCATTTCCACGGGCTCGAACGGCTTGACCTTGTCTGGTGAGCAGCAGCGCTTCGGCACTCAGAGACGGATAACGTAGTCCTTGCGGGTCGTCTCCACGACCTCCCAGGTTCCTTCGAAGCCGGGGCGCAGGATCATGGTGTCGCCGGCCCTCAAATGCGCAGCCTCGCCGCCGTCCTGCGTGACGATCGAGTAACCGGACAGGATGTGGAAGTACTCCCACTCCTCATAGACGATCCGCCACTTGCCGGGTGTTGATTCCCAGACCCCGGCATAGAGGCCGCCGTCGGCCTCCTCCAGGTTCCAGGTTCGAAACTGCGGCGCGCCTGAGATCAGCCGGTCGGCGGCGGGTGTACCTACCTCCGGCTCGATGTTCGCCAGATCGAACTTCTGCATCGTCGTCATGGGGCACCTTTGCGGGGAGACCTTAAGTCTCCCCTCTTTTGATGTTTCAGAGCTTTGCCAGCGACTGCTCGATGTCGGCGATGATGTCGGAGACATCCTCGATACCGACCGACAGGCGCACCACATCCGGCCCGGCACCGGCTGCCACCTGCTGCTCGGGCGTCAATTGCCGATGCGTGGTCGAGGCCGGGTGAATGACGAGCGAACGCGTGTCACCAATGTTTGCGAGATGCGAGAACATTTCCAGCCCCTCGACAAAGCGCTTGCCCGCCTCGTAGCCGCCCCTGAGACCGAAGGTGAACACGGCGCCCGCCCCCTTCGGCGAATAACGCTGCTGCAGGGCATGGTTCGGATCGTCCTCAAGCCCGGCATAATTCACCCAAGACACCTGGCTGTTTCCTTTCAGCCACTTGGCGACTGCCAGCGCGTTGTCGCAATGGCGCTGCATGCGCAGCGGCAGGGTCTCGGAGCCGGTTACCAGCATGAAGGCATTGAACGGCGAGATCGCCGGGCCGAAATCGCGCAGGCCCAACACACGCGTCGCAATCGCAAAGGCGATGTTGCCGAAGGTCTGGTGCAGCACGACGCCGGCATATTCCGGGCGCGGTTGCGAAAGCATCGGATACTTGCCGGATTTCGACCAGTCGAAGGTGCCGCCGTCGACGATGACGCCGCCCATGGAGTTGCCGTGGCCACCGATGAATTTCGTCAGCGAGTGCACGACGATATCGGCACCGTGCTCCAGCGGCCGCAGCAGGTAAGGCGTCGCCATGGTGTTGTCGACGATCAACGGCAGCCCGTGCTTGCGCGCCACCTCGGCGATTGCAGCGATGTCCACGAAAGTGCCGCCGGGATTGGCAAGGCTCTCGATGAAAATCGCCTTGGTGCGGCCATCGATCTTCGCTTCGAATGAAGCCGGATCGGTCGGATCGGCCCAACGCACCTGCCAATCGAAGGACTTGAAGGCGTGGCCGAATTGGTTGACCGAGCCGCCATAGAGCCGGTTGGCGGCGATGAAATTGTCGCCCGGGCTCATGATCGTGTGGAATACGAGCAGCTGAGCGGCATGACCAGAGGCGACCGCAAGCGCTGCCGTTCCGCCTTCCAGAGCGGCGATGCGCTCTTCGAGCACCGCCTGCGTCGGGTTCATGATGCGGGTGTAGATGTTGCCGAACTGCTGCAGGCCGAAGAGAGCCGCCGCATGGTCGGTGTCGTTGAAGACGAAGCTCGTCGTCTGGTAGATCGGCGTCGCCCGCGCGCCCGTCGTCGGATCAGGCTGCGCTCCGGCGTGGATGGCGAGCGTGCTGAAACCAGGATTGTCCTTCGTCATTCATTCCTCCCAGGACGAGAGCCCCGCGCGCCGTTCGGATGCGTCGCGAGAGCGCTATCACTTTGAATTTGCGCGTGATCCGCGATCGATGCCCGCTGCAGAGCGCGCAGGCTGCGGCACTATTCCAGAGCGGCCGCACCCGGTCAAAGGAGAATTTTCAAAACTCACGGTTGCGCGAAGCTTTGGCCTGTCTGCAATCCGGCGTCAGCCAATCAGGCGCGGATATTCGATCGCCGGACAGCGGTCCATGACCACCTTGATCCCCGCCGCCTCGGCCTTGGCCGCTGCGCCGTCATGCCGGACGGAAAGCTGTCCCCAGATGACCTTCGGCCGTTTTTCCAGCGCCAGGATCTCATCGACCAGCGCCGGCAAGGCGTCGGCAGCTCGGAAGACATCGACCATGTCAATCGGTTCATTGACGTCTGCGAGCCTGCCGACGACCGCCTGCCCCTGGATCGTCTTGCCAACATGGCCGGGATTGATCGGGATCACCCGGTAACCCTTGCGCAGCAGGAACGCCATGACCCGATGGCTCGGCCGCTCGGCGTTCGGCGATGCGCCGACAAGCGCAATCGTCTTGGTCTCGCGCAGGATGTCGGCCAGATAGAAGTCCGGATAGGCGTCGTGGTTCATGTCAGCTTTCAGGTCCGCGCTCATTAAACGGCTGTATAATGGTGCCGACGCCCTGCAAGTCAACCGCGCTATCCGCTCTTGCCGCCGCATGACCACTGGCATTTGTCAGACTTTACGGTTGATTTTGTGGTGCGGCGGCGCGAAAAGCGTCTGAAAGTCCTCCACATCACTCCAGAGGTTCCATCTTGCCCCTTGAAGTCATTGCGCTCGTCCTGTTCGGGGCGTTGTTGCACGCGACCTGGAACGCGCTCGTCAAGGCCGGTACGGAAAAGTCCCTCGATGCGGCGATGATCGCGCTGGGCGCTGCAGTGGTGGCGATCCCGTTCCTGCCTCTCGTCCCCCTGCCGAAGCCGGAGGCCTGGCCCTATATTCTGGTCTCGGCGCTGTTTCAGTTCGCCTATTTCCAGCTTGTCGCCGCCTCCTACCGCGCCGGTGATATCGGCCTCGTCTATCCGCTGATGCGCGGTGCGGCACCTCTGATCGTGGCGGCGACCAGCGGGGCGCTGATCGGCGAAGAACTGGCCTTCGGTACGATGATCGGCATCCTGACCATCTCGGCCGGTGTGCTGACGCTTGCCTTCGAATCGCGAAAGGGCGGCAAACACGCGATCGTACTTGCGCTTCTCAACGCCTGCGTCATCGCCAGCTATACCTTCGTCGATGGCATCGGCGCCCGTCTTTCGGGCAACGCGATTTCCTACACGCTTTGGATGGCGCTCTTGCCGCCGGTCTTGCTTTTTGCCTGGGCCTTTGCCCGCCGCGGCGTCAAGCCGGTCGCCCGCCACGTCTACAAGAATTGGTGGCGGGGCCTGATCGGCGGCGCCGGATCGATCGGCGCCTACGGGCTCGCACTTTGGGCGATGACCAAGGCGCCGGTGGCCACGGTCGCCGCCCTTCGCGAGACGTCGATCCTCTTTGCGGTGGTGATCTCGGTCGTGTTCCTCAAGGAGCCGGTCAGCGTCTGGCGCATCGCCGCTGCGTGCGTCATTGCCCTCGGCGCGCTTCTGTTGAAGCTCGCCTGATCGTCAGTCTTCCTTCCATTCCGGCATGCGCTTGCCGAGAAAGGCGCCGATCCCATCTTCGGCGTCGCGCGCCAGCATGTTCTCGACCATGACGCTGGCGGCATAGTCATAGGCCTCGGGCAGGTCCATCTCCGCCTGTCGATAGAAGGCCTCCTTGCCGATCTTCAGCGCCTGCGGCGACTTCGAGGCGATCACGGCGGCATATTTGTCGACGACCTGGCGCAGGTATTGCTGCGGCACGATGCGGTTGACGAGGCCGAAGTCCTTGGCGGTCGAGGCGTCGATCGTCTCGCCGGTGAGCAACATCTCCATCGCCTGCTTGCGGTGGGCTGCCCGCGACAGCGCCACCATCGGCGTCGAGCAGAAGAGGCCGATATTGACGCCGGGCGTGCAGAAAGTGGAGCTGTCCGTGCAGATCGCGAGATCGCAGCTGGCCACAAGCTGGCAGCCGGCCGCCGTCGCAAGCCCATCGATCTCGGCGATCACAGCCTGCGGCAGGCGGTTGATCTTCAGCATCAGGTCGGCGGCAAGCCGGATCGTCCGTTCGAAGAACGCCCTGCCCCGATCATCGTCGTCGCGATGCGCGGTCATTTCCTTGAGATCATGCCCGGCCGAAAACAGCTTGCCGGAAGCGGCCAACACGACGACCCTGATCTCCTTGGAGACTGCCACCGCATCGAACTCGGCGTGCAACGCCTCCATCATGGCAATGGAAAGCACGTTGGCCGGCGGATTGTTGAGCGTCAGCCGCAGTACCGCTCCGGACCGTTCACGCAGCAGCAGGCCGTTCGGCTCTTCTTTCCTGAACGATACGACGTGGGCCATGATCTTCTCCTAAGCTTGAATTTCGCTCGGTGGTACGCCGGTCGCATGCGCCATGCAAGTCGGCATGGCAGTCCGGCGGCGCCTTCGCCCTACGACCTTTTTCCGCCTTGCATCCCGCCTCGGGCCGGTCTCAGGTACGGCCAATGCCTGAAAGGATGCAACCTATGACCATCGAACCGATCATGACTGTCGAAGACCTCAACCGCTTCCTCGACACCGACTTTCCGCAAGTCCACACCGACGGCAAGGTCTTCCATGTGACTGCGGTCGGTCCCGGTTTTGCCACGATGCGGCTCGACCCGAACGAGAAACACATCCGGCCCGGCGGCACGGTGTCCGGCCCTACCCTCTTTGCCCTTGCCGATGTTTCCGCCTATGTTGCGCTGATTGCTCATATCGGACCGATCGCACTTGCGGTCACCACCAATCTCAACATCAACTTCCTGCGCAAACCCGAACCCGAACCGCTCGAATGCACGTGCCGGATCCTGAAACTCGGCAAGCGGCTCGCCGTTCTCGATGCGTCGATCGCCAAGGTTGGCAGCGACGATCTCGTCGCGCATGCAACTGCCACCTACTCGATTCCACCGCGCTAAATTGTGGTATCAACATACCACATAGGTAACTCGTTGTTTTTATTGATATTTAATTCCACGACGCCAGATACGCGTTCTTGACGCTTGTTTTACGCTTGCGTATAAGCTGCCGCAGATCGCGGTCCACCAGGGCCGCTTTCTTCTTTTGCCCGGGAAACCGGGCAAAACCAAGCAACAAGAAACGCCCAGCGGTTCGCCGCTCGGGTCCAAAGAAAGAGTTTAGATATGGCAACCTTCGTTCAGAAGCCTGCAGAGGTGGAGAAGAAGTGGATCATCATCGACGCCGAAGGCCTCGTTGTTGGTCGCCTCGCTTCCATCATTGCAAACCGCCTGCGCGGTAAGCACAAAGCTACCTTCACCCCGCATGTTGACGACGGCGACAACGTCATCGTTATCAATGCCGAGAAGGCAGTCCTGACGGGCAAGAAGTACAGCGACAAGAAGTACTACTGGCACACCGGCTACCCCGGCGGCATCAAGGAGCGCACCGCGCGCCAGATCATCGAAGGCCGCTTCCCGGAGCGCGTTCTCGAGAAGGCCGTCGAGCGCATGGTTCCGCGTGGTCCGCTCGGCCGTCGCCAGATGAAGAACCTGCGCGTTTACGCAGGCGCCAACCACCCGCATGAAGCACAGCAGCCGGCCGTCCTCGACGTCGCCAAGCTGAACAGCAAGAACACAAGGAGCGCCTAATGGCCGACCTTTCCGCTCTCAAGGAAATCGCCACGACTGCGGAACCGGCAGCTCCGGTTCACGTCAAGAAGGTCGACGCTCAGGGCCGCTCCTATGCGACCGGCAAGCGTAAGAACGCTGTTGCCCGCGTATGGGTCAAGCCCGGCTCGGGCAAGATCACCATCAACGGCAAGCCGTACCTCGACTACTTCGCTCGTCCGGTTCTGCAGATGATCCTGCAGCAGCCGATCGTCGCAGCTGCCCGTGACGGCCAGTTCGACATCGACGCGACGGTCGCCGGTGGCGGTCTTTCCGGCCAGGCCGGTGCCGTTCGTCACGGCATCTCCAAGGCACTCACCTACTTCGAGCCGGGCCTGCGCTCGGTTCTGAAGCGCGGTGGCTTCCTCACCCGCGACAGCCGCGTGGTCGAGCGTAAGAAGTACGGCCGTGCGAAGGCACGTCGTTCGTTCCAGTTCTCGAAGCGTTAA
>NZ_DASYHB010000139.1:0-12686 GCF_035999185.1 Ensifer sp.
GATTCACTTCTGCTGTCTTGAAACCGCTACCGTTTGATGCCTACATTCATGGACGGTTCGATCTTTGTTCGAATCGAAAGTGCCTGTTCTGTTCTATGGAAAGGAAAGACCCTGACAACAGCACACGCCAAGGGATATGCGATCTCCGCATTCCCGCGCAGCATGGGATCGAGCGACGAAGCCGCTGTCCGTGCTCTTCAACTGGTCCTCGAAAGCCTAGAGGACTCGAAGGCAGAAAATATCGTCAGCATCAACATTGCCGGCAAGTCGGCGCTGGGAGACTTCATGGTCGTTGTCTCCGGGCGATCGAACAGGCATGTGATGGCCATAGCCGATCACCTGACGACCGACCTGAAAGACGAGGGCTTTGGCAATGCCCGTGTCGAAGGTCTGGAAAACGGTGATTGGGTGCTGATCGACACCGGCGATGTGATCGTTCACATCTTCCGGCCCGAGATCCGGGAGTTCTACAACATCGAAAAGATGTGGGCGGCTCCTGAAATCGAGGACGGCACCCTGCATTAAGACCGACCGGGTCGCCGCGCGAAAAGTGCCGGACGAGCCGAGTTGCGGTCATGCGTGAATATGAAGGGCTGGCGCCGTCTTCTGCGGCGTTTTCAGCCGGAAGTTTGTTGCGACTGATCGAGCTTTGCCCGGTCCAGCGCGAGCGGGGACGGATAGGGTCATGCGTATCGGACTTTTCGCAGTCGGCCGCCTGAAGGCGGGGCCGGAAAAGGATCTTGCGGCCCGTTATCTCGACCGCTTCTCCAAGGCCGGTCCGGCGATCGGCCTCGAGCTTTCCCGCGTCGTCGAAGTCAACGAGAGCCGAGCGACGAATGCTGACACGCGCAAGCGTGAGGAGGCGGCGCAACTGGAAAAGGCGCTCGCCGAGGGCAGTCTGCTCGTGCTTCTGGACGAACGCGGCAAGGCGCTGGATTCGGAAGGCTTTTCGTCCCTGCTCGGAAACTTCCGCGACAGCGGCAAACGTGACCTGATGATCGCCATCGGCGGCGCCGATGGCCTCGACCCGGGCCTGCACGCACGCGCCGACGCCGTGCTCAACCTCGGCAAGATGACCTGGCCGCACCAGCTCGTGCGCATCCTGATTGCCGAACAGCTCTACCGCGCCGTGACCATTCTGTCCGGTCACCCCTATCACCGCGTTTAACGCGGGACAGGACGCCTCCGATAATCTGCCCGCCGCAAACCTGCAGCGCCGCGCGTCTTATCAGGACGCGCAAGGGTCACTGTTCCACGTTGAATTACCGCATGTTTTTGTTCCCTGCGTGGCTGCGGGCAAGAACAACAGGCAGCAGGCCACACGCAGCGATAACGAGAATATGCTTGGTCGCGCGCGCCAAATCAGATTAGGCTTTTTGCATACATTTTGGGATGGACGCACGCGACGGATGACGCGCCAAGGCAAGGCCAGCGTTGACAGCACAAAAAGGAACGACGCCGGGCGGCTTGGCCGCAGGGCGGCGCTTTTCGCGCTTGCGCTTGCGATGGGCCTGCCGGCGAGTGCTCAGGATGCGGTGTCTCCCTCGGCTTCCATGGCCGGCCAGGAGCAGGGGCCACCGGATCCTGCCGCCGATCTCACGCTTCGCCGCAACAGCACGCGCAGCGAGCTCGACGCCCTTTCCAAGACCATCACGCTGTCGCAGGAGCGCGCCAACGCGCTGACGGAAACGATTGCCGAGATCGACAAGAGCAACGAGACGCTGCGCGCCGCAATTGTCGAGTCCGCGCGCAAGCGACAGGACCTGGAACAGCAGATCGTCGATGGCGAGAAGAAGCTGGGCGACCTGCGCTCCAAGGAGGATGCGGTTCGCCGATCGCTCCATACGCGCCGTGGCGTGCTTGCCGAAGTGCTCGCCGCGCTTCAGCGGATGGGGCGGAACCCGCCGCCGGCAATCCTGGTGACGCCCGAAGATGCCCTGGGCTCGGTGCGCAGCGCCATCCTTCTTGGCGCCGTCGTGCCTGGTCTGCGCAAGGAAACCGAAAACCTGGTGGCCGACCTCAAGGCGTTGGCGGACATCCGCGCCGGTATCGACAAGCAGCGCGAGGACCTGACGGCGGCGATGACGGCCAATGTCGAGGAAGAGCGTCGCATGTCGATGCTCGTCACTGAAAAGGAAAAGCTGCGCCAGACAAGTGCCGGCGAACTCTTGGCCGAGCAGCGCAAGGCGCAGGAACTCGCCTCCCAGGCCACCAATCTGCAGGGCCTGATCGGCACGCTTGAGGACCAGATCGCCTCGGTTCGCGACGCCGCCGAGGCGGCCCGCGCCCAGGAGGAAGAACGCCGGCGGATGAGCGAGGCTGAGCGCGAGGCGGCGCGGGAGCTTGCCCGCAACGCGGTGCCCGACAAAAACCGCATTGCCCCCGCATATGTGTTTTCGGAGCTGAGGAACAAGCTTGCCTATCCGGCCGCAGGATCGCTGTTGCGTAAATTCGGCGATGCGGACGGCACAGGGCATTCGCTGCAAGGGATCATGTTGGAAACCAATCCCGGCGCGCTGGTGACTGCGCCGTCAGATGGCTGGATCGTCTATGCAGGCAATTTCCGCAGTTATGGGCAGATGATTATTCTCAACCCGGGTGACGGCTACCATGTCGTGCTTTCGGGTATGGAGAAGGTGAGCGTACAGCCCGGGCAATTCGTCGTGGCCGGCGAGCCGCTGGCGACGATGGGCGCGAAAAGAGTGGCGAGTGCTGCGGCCTTGGCGCTGGAAACAGACCGGCCGACGCTTTACATTGAATTCCGGAAAGACGGTAAACCGGTTGATTCCCGACCGTGGTGGACCGCAGCAGAGGTTGGAAAGGCGCGAAATGATACGTAGGGCTTCACTTGTTCTGGTCGGGGCGCTGATGGGCGCGACCGCAATGGGCGTGGTTTATTCGGCTGTCGTTCCGGCCGTCGCGGCCAACACCTCGACCTATCGCGAACTGGCAATCTTCGGCGACGTGTTCGAGCGCGTGCGCGCGCAGTACGTGACACCGCCACAGGACGACAAGCTGATCGAGAACGCCATCAACGGCATGCTCTCTTCGCTCGACCCGCATTCGAGCTACATGAACTCGGCCGATGCCGAGGACATGCGCACCCAGACCCGCGGTGAGTTCGGCGGCCTCGGCATCGAAGTGACGATGGAGGACGATCTCGTCAAGGTCACGAGCCCGATCGACGACACGCCCGCAGCACGCGCCGGCGTGCTTGCAGGCGACTTCATTTCCAAGATCGACGGTGCGGACGTTCGCGGCCTGAAGCTCGAGGATGCCGTTGAGAAGATGCGCGGCGCCGTCGGCACCCCGATCAAGCTGACGATCCTGCGCAAGGGCGCAGACAAGCCGATCGAGTTGACGATCGTTCGTGACGTCATCGCCGTTCGCGCCGTCAAGTTCCGCACCGAAGGCGACGTCGGCTACCTGCGCGTCATCTCCTTCACCGAAAAGACCTATGACGACCTGAAGAAGGGCATCGAGAAGATCAAGTCGGAAGTTCCGGCCGACAAGCTCAAGGGCTATGTGCTCGACCTGCGCCTCAACCCGGGTGGCCTGCTCGACCAGGCGATCAACGTCTCCGACGCCTTCCTGGAGCGCGGCGAAGTCGTCTCGACCCGCGGCCGCAACCCGGACGAGACCCGCCGCTTCAACGCGACGCCGGGCGACCTGACCGATGGCAAGCCGGTGATCGTGCTCGTCAACGGCGGCTCGGCCTCCGCTTCGGAAATCGTTGCCGGCGCCCTGCAGGACCTGAAGCGCGCGACCGTTCTCGGCACGCGCTCCTTCGGCAAGGGTTCGGTCCAGACGATCATCCCGCTCGGCGAGGCCGGCGCGCTGCGCCTGACGACGGCGCTCTACTACACGCCGTCGGGCAAATCGATCCAGGGCACGGGCATCTCGCCCGACATCAAGGTCGAACAGCCGCTGCCGCCGGAACTGCTCGGCAAGGTCGAGGCACAGGGCGAATCCGACCTGCGCGGCCACATCCAGGGCCAGAGCGAGACCGACGAAGGCTCGGGCTCTGTCGCCTACGTGCCGCCGGAAACGAAGGACGACCTGCAGCTCAACTATGCGCTCGACCTTCTGCGCGGCAAGAAGACCGACCCAACCTTCCCGGCCAATCCGGAACAGGCACAGCTCAAGAAGTAAGACCTGCCAAGACCCCTAAAAGAAGCGCCGCATGTTCAACCGAACCTGCGGCGCTTTTCATTTGTCGAGGCCATCCGCGTCCGCCCGAAAGCGGCTGCACTGGTCAACCCGCCGCCGCTAAATTATAGGGATAGCAGGCGTTGCGGCGGCACTGATTCTCAGGCTGTGGCCCGCTTCGGGTGAGGAGCGAAAAGCGGCAACACCGTCGCCGCGACGATCCCGATGACTTCTCACGATGCACGTCCAGCCGAGAACCCTTGCGTTTTCCTGGAATTGCTATGGCGGCAACATCCCACAGCTCGACCGAGGCTCCGTTTGGGAACTGATCTCAATGCTCCGCTCGGCCAGAACCGGCGGATCAAGCCAGCGTCGAAGCGCAATCCCCGGCGTTTGATCGGGTTCTCTCTCCTTGGCCTTTGCGTCCTCTCTGTTGTCGGACTGTCCCTATGGGGCTCCTTTTCGCCCGACGGCTTGAAACGCGGCCCGTTGCCGGCGACCGTGACGGCCGACAAGGCGACGGATACAGGCGGCAAGCCGCAGAAAGCTGCCAATGGCCAATCGGGCGCCGGTGATGGCGGGGCGATGACGCCTGGCACCGCCTATTCCGGTGCCGATGTCGAGCGCACGCTCACCGACGATGGCTCGACCGTCACCACGTTCTCGCCGCGCAGCCGCGACGGCAAGGGCCCAGCGCTCATCAATGTCGGCCCGATCCGCGGGCAGGACCCGCGCATGGCGGCCATGCCCAACGACGACCTGCTCGAAGAAAGCCCGGCGGGACGCCTGCCGATCATCGGTCCCGATGGCCTCCGGCCGATGGACCAGTATGCGCGTCCCTGGTCGGGCGCGCGCGGCACGCGCATCGCGCTCGTCGTCGGCGGCCTGGGTCTCAGTCAGACCGGTACCCAGAAAGCAATCCGCGACCTGCCGGCCGACGTGACGCTTGGCTTTGCCACGGCCGGAAACAGCCTGCAGCGCTGGATGCAGGAGGCGCGCCGAAGCGGCCACGAAATCCTGCTGCAGGTGCCGATGGAGCCTTTCGATTACCCGGCGAACGATCCCGGCCCGAACGCCCTTCGCGTCGGTCTTGCGGAAAAGGAGAACATCGCGGCACTGCATGAGAACCTCGCCGAGATCACCAATTATACCGGCATCATGAACTATCTCGGCGGCCGGTTCCTCGCCGACGCCGACGCATTGGAGCCGGTCATGCGCGATCTCGGCAAGCGCGGCCTTTTGTTCCTCGACGACGGCACCTCGGCGCAATCCCTGTCGGGAAAGCTTGCCGGTGCCTTCGACGTGCCGCACGGCTTTGCCGACATGACGCTCGACACGGAACTCAGCCGCGGCGCGATCCTCAAGAAGCTCGACGAGCTTGAGCGCATTGCGCGCCGCAACGGCAGCGCCATCGGCGTCGCTTCCGCCTTCGACGAAAGCGTCGCGGCCATTGCCTCCTGGGTGACCGAGGCGCAGGGGCGCGGCATCGAGATTGTCGGCGTTTCTGCGCTCGTCAAGGATCCGCAACAGAACTAGAGCAATCCCAGGAAAAGTGTGGAGCGGTTTTCCGTCCGGAATTGCGTAATATCATAGAGGGCATTCCCCGGCTTTCCGCCGGGACGTGCGATGATGACAAGGAAGAGGCTGCCGATGAGCAAGGACAAGAAACTGAGACCGGACGATCTTCCCTATCGCCCCTGCGTCGGCGTCATGGTGCTGAACCGCGCAGGCCTGGTTTGGGCAGGACACCGCATCGCCGTCGGCAATTCCGAATACGACGGCTCGCCGCAACAATGGCAGATGCCGCAGGGCGGCATCGACAAGGGCGAGGATCCGCTGAAGGCCGCCTATCGCGAACTCTACGAAGAAACCGGCATGCGCACGGTGTCGCTGCTCGGCGAGGCCCCCGGCTGGATCAACTACGATCTGCCGGAACATCTGATCGGCATCGGCCTCAAGGGCAAGTACCGCGGCCAGACGCAGCGTTGGTATGCCTTTCGATTCGAGGGCGAAGAAAACGAAATCGCCATCAACCCGCCACCCGGCGGACATGAGCCGGAGTTCGACGCCTGGGAATGGAAGCCGATGCGTGACCTTCCAGAGCTTATCGTGCCGTTCAAGCGCAAGGTCTACGAAGAAGTGGTATCGGCCTTTTCGCACCTGGCGGCCTGAACCAAAGCCACCCAACAAATACAAAAAGGCCGGCGAAATCGCCGGCCTTTCTCTTTGGAAATTGCGCTGGGCTCAGTCGGCTTCGGCCTCGTTGGCCGGCGCGGCATTGAGCTGGCCGTATTTCTCTTCGCCGATCTTGTCGAGCAGCTCGAGCTGGGTTTCGAGGAAGTCGATATGGCCTTCCTCGTCAGCAAGCAGTTCTTCAAAGAGCTTCATGGAGACATAGTCTCCGGCGGCGTGACAGATGTCGCGCGACTTCTTGTAGGCGGTGCGGGCGTCGTATTCGCCGGCGAGGTCCGCCTTCAGGACTTCCTTGACGTTCTGGCCGATGCGCAGCGGCGCAACCGTCTGCAGATTGGGATGGCCTTCAAGGAAGATGATGCGGGCAACAAGCTTGTCCGCGTGCTGCATTTCCTCGATGGATTCTGCGCGCTCCTTCTTGGCGAGAAGCGTGTAACCCCAGTCTTCGAGGAGGCGGTAGTGCAGCCAATACTGGTTGACGGCACCGAGTTCGAGATAGAGCGCTTCGTTAAGCTGCTCGATGACTTTTTTGTCGCCTTTCAAGATCCGCCCTCCGATTGTCCTCATGGAATTGTCTGAGGCGGGTCATGAAATCAAATATATCTGCGTCCGTCGAGTCGCGGTGCGCGTGATATTGCTCGGTCGTGCGGATGATGATGTCGACGACATTGGGGAAACAGCCACAGCAACGGCCGCGCTTTTCCATCGCGTGGTAGACTTTCGCCGGCACGATCAGCTGCCAACAGTCCTCGTCGAGAAGGCCGACGATGACGTCCTCGATCTCTTTTTCCGTGATGAAATTGCAGCTGCAAACCAGCATGTCGTCTCGCCCGTCGTACGCAACGCCCTGTATTAGCGCATAAAGCAAAACAGGACATTTAGTGTCAACAAAAAACTCCGTGAGCCTAGGTTGCAGGTCGATTAGAACGACTCTAAACTTGACAGAAAGTTTCGTGTTTTCAGAATTTTAGCGAAAGATGCGGGACTATTCCTGCGGGCAATGGGTCATGTGTGTCGCAGCCTGCCTGCGACACTTTTACACACCTTTTCCAGACCGACCGGTTATCGCCAGACGAACGGTATTTCGCTGCTTAACCATTCCAGGCAGCAGGCGCGCGGTGGCTGGCGACGCTGACGCGGAAGCCTGCAGCGAAGGTTCCTTCATGTGAGCGCCTAAGCACAGGAGATTGAGACCGCCCGCGAGGGATGCTCCCGCGTTTGATGCCAGAGCACCTCTGTATCTCCAGCAGTTCCACGTGAGAGCATGTGCTCTAGTGGAAATTGCGCCCCTTCGGCATGACCTCAGCCACTTCGGTCGACGCTGGTTCCGATTTGACGTTGGTCTGTCGCTCCAAGGAGAGATAGGGGGCCGTCAGCGCCTTCTTCTGGCGCGCGTCAACGGTCGGCCTCAGCGCCTCGTCGGCGCGCTCGCTTGCCCCGAAACGCCGAGCCTCCTTGCGCAGCAACCCGAGCATCGGCGTGATGTCCTCGATGTGTTCGGCGACCACGTGGATGACGCTGCTTTCGCGCTGCAGCCGGCCGCGGATCTTGACCAGCCGCGCGCCCATGACCACCGGGCGATAGGTCGTAAACACCTTCGGCCAGACGATCGCATTGGCAACGCCGGTCTCGTCCTCGATAGTCATGAAGATTACGCCCTTGGCCGAGCCCGGACGCTGGCGAACGAGCACCAGGCCGGCAACCGTCACACGCCGCCCGACCGGGGCGGTCGCAAGCGTACGGCTTGTCACGATCCCCTGTTCGGAAAGCTGTTCTCTCAGGAACGAAACCGGATGCGCCTTCAGCGAGAAGGAGAGATAGCGGTAGTCATTGATCACCTGCTCGCCCGCCAGCATCTCCGGCAGCTCCACGACCGGCTCTGGCCGCAGCTCCTCTCTCGCCACGCCTTCGAAAAGCGGCAGACGTTCGGCAGCGCTCTTTTCATCGAGCGCCTTCACCGCCCAGAGCGCCTTGCGCCGGTCGAGCCCGATCGAGCGGAAGGCGTCCGCATCGGCAAGCCTTTCAAGCGCTGCGCGGGAGAGGCCCGAGCGCAGCCAGAGATCGCGCACCGTCCGGTAGCCGGCGCCACGATTGGCGACGAGTTTCTTCTCGATCTCCTCTTGCCTCAGACCCTTGATCGAATTGAAGCCGAGGCGCATCGCCTTCGTCGTCTTGATCACGCCATCCATCTCGCGGTGGCGCGGTTCGATTGCCCGCCTGTCGAGGCTTCCCTCTTCAAGGTCCGCATCCCAGACCGAATGGTTGATATCGACAGGCAGCACCCTGACCCCATGCTCCCGCGCGTCGCGCACCAATTGCGCCGGTGCATAAAAGCCCATCGGCTGCGAGTTCAGAAGTGCTGCGCAGAAAACGTCCGGATAATAGGTCTTGAGCCAGCATGAGACATAGACGAGCAGCGCGAATGACGCTGCATGACTTTCTGGAAAGCCGTATTCGCCGAAGCCCTCGATCTGCTTGAAGCAACGCTCGGCGAAGTCCCTGTCATAACCATTCTTGACCATGCCCTCGATCATCTTCTCGTGGAAAGTATGGATCGTGCCGGTGCGCTTGAACGTCGCCATTGCCCGACGCAACTTGTCCGCCTCACTGGGTGTGAAGCCGGCGGCGGTAATCGCGATCTGCATCGCCTGCTCTTGGAACAAGGGTACGCCGAGCGTTCGCTTCAGCACGGCCTCCAGTTCCGGACTTGGATATTCAATGGGGATCTTTTTATCCCGCTGCTCCCGCCGCTTCAGATAGGGGTGCACCATGTTGCCCTGGATCGGCCCGGGCCGGACGATCGCCACCTCGATGACGAGATCATAGAAGATGCGCGGCTTCAGCCTTGGCAGCATGCTCATCTGTGCCCGGCTCTCGATCTGGAAGACGCCGATCGTATCGGCGCGGCAGATCATGTCGTAGACGTCCTTCTGGTCATCCTTGAAGAGCTGATGCAGCGTTTTCTGCGCGTTGTAATGCCGGTCGAGAAGCTTGAAGGCACGGGCGATGCAGGTGAGCATGCCGAGCGCCAGCACGTCGATCTTCAGGATCTTCAGCGTGTCGAGATCGTCCTTGTCCCACTCGATCATGTAGCGGCCGGGCATGGCCGTGTTCATGATCGGCACCACCTCGTCGAGCCGGTCTCGGGTCATCACAAAGCCGCCGACATGCTGGGAAAGATGGCGCGGGAAGCTCATCAGCTCGGTGGCATAGTCGAGCACCTTCACCGTCGTCGGATCCTTCGTGTCGAGCCCGGCGGCCTTGGCCTCGCGTTCGGAGAGATCGGCGACCGACCAGCCCCAGACCGAACCGGCCAATGCCGATTGCACGTCTTCTGAAAACCCAAAAGCCTTGGCGGTCTCGCGGCCGGCAGAGCGCGCCCGGTAACTGATGACGGCGGCCGTCAGCCCCGCATGTTCCTTGCCGTAGGTGCGGTAGATATGCTGGATCACCTCTTCCCGTTTCTCGTGCTCGAAATCGACGTCGATATCCGGCGGCTCGTCCCGTTCGGTCGAGAGGAAGCGATCGAAAAGCAGAGTGGTCGAAAGCGGATCGACTTCGGTGATCCTCAGGCAGTAACAGACGGTGGAATTCGCCGCCGAGCCGCGGCCCTGGCACAGGATCTGGGCACCGCGCGCAAACTGCATGATATTGCGCACCGTCAGGAAGTAGGGCTCGTAACGCTTGCTGGCGATCAGTTCGAGTTCATACTCGATCTGCGTCGAAACCTTCTCGGGGATGCCCTCGGGATAGCGCGCATGCGCGCCCTCCATAGTCAGCCGCCGCAGTGTCTGCGTCGGGGTCTCACCCGGAATGCTCTCATCCGGATATTGATATTCGAGATCCGACAGCGAGAACTTCAACCTGCCGAAGAACTGCCCGGTATTGGCGATCGCCTCCGGATAGTCGCGGAAGATGCGCGCCATTTCCTCAGGCGTCTTCAGATGCCTTTCGGCATTGGCGTGCAGCCGATAGCCGGCCGAAGCGATCGTCACATGCTCGCGGATGGCGGTGACGACATCGGCGAGCGGCCGTCGCGCGGCCGTGTGGAACAATGGGCTGTTGGTGGCGACGAGCCTGACCCCCGCATGGCGGGCGATGGTTGCAAGCCCGGCAAAGGCGAACTGGTCGAATCCGTCATAACGCGGCACCAGCGCCAGATGGAGCCGGTCGGCAAAATGCGGCTTCAGCCGCTTGAGGAAATCGGCAAGCAGGGTTGCCTCCGGCGCGCCGATCACCGGATCCGGCAGCACGGCGAGCATCAGATCCTCGCCCCATTCGATGAGATCGGTCTCATAGAGCGTGCATGTGCCCTTCGTAGCCCGCAGGTTACCGGCGCTCAGCATGCGGCAGAGATTGCCCCAGCCGTGGCGGTTCAAGGGATAGGCAAGTACGTCAGGCAGATCTTCGGCAAAGGAGAGCCGCGCACCGGGCTGGAAGGCATATTTCTCCACCTTGGCCTGCGCATGCGCGCGCACGACGCCTGCGACCGTATTGCGGTCGGCAATGCCAAGGCCACCGATGCCAAGGCGGCTTGCCGAAACCACCATCTCGCCCGGATGGGAGGCGCCCTCGAGGAAGGAGAAGTTCGACCAGGCGCCGATCTCGAAATAGGGCGTGCTCATGCGAAGACCCCATGCATGAACCAGCGCGGCGGGGCGCCAGCGCCATAATGACCCTCGCGAAACAGCCAGAACCGCCGGCCGCGTTCGTCCTCCACCCGGAAATAGTCGCGTTCCATCGCCGGCTCGCCGTCAAGCCACCACTCGCCGGCGATCCGTTCCGGCCCTTCGGCGCGCGCGATACGATGCAATGTGCGGCGCCAGCGGAAGCTTCGGGGCGGCCCCTCGGGCACTTCGGCCACCGCCTCCACAGGCTCCGGGCTCGTAAAGAGCCGCTGCGGCCGGGCGGCCGCGGCAAGAAGCGTTGCCGGAATATTTTCTGCCGGTTGCTCGGCCTTGGCCATAAGCGTCAGATCCGTCAGCGGACGGAAGCTTGCCGCCCGTTCAGGCACATGGCTTTCCGAGAGAGCCGGCACCATGAGGCTCTCCGCGCCGAACCGGGCCATCACCCGGTCGGCAAAGGCCGCAAGCGGGCGCTCGCGATCCGGCGTGCCGGAGAAATCCTCCTGCATCACCTCGTATTTTTCGCTTTTAGGCACCGAGAGCCTGAGGATTTCGAAACCGAATCCGGCATCGAGATCGTCGTGCACCGCCTGCAGGCGTTCGCGAAAAAGGCCGGCGACACGCCGCGGCTCGTTGAGCGGCGAGGACGTGCCGGCGGCGACGCGAAAGACCGCGCCATCGACGCGGAACAGCAGAAGCTCGAACAGGCGCCCGCCCTCGCCCCGCTTTTCCAGTTCCGGTTTCAGCCGGTTCGCCAGCTCTTCCGCCAGGCCTAAAATATCGTCTTCGCCCTGGACCGGCTCACCGAGGCGGCGCTCCACGGAAAGGGCCGCGACAGGCAGCCGCGGCGATAGCGGCTCGTCCTCCCGTCCGAGCGCCTGGTCGAGCCGCAGGAGCAGGCTCGCGCCGAACCGGCGGGCAAGCGGCGCGCGGGGCGCTTCGAGGATGTCGCCGATCTGCTTGAGCCCGACCCGGCCAAGCGTTTCGATCATTTCCTGCGGCAGCCTAAGTGCTGCCATCGGCAGCGGCGCCAGTTCCCGTGCCGCCTCATCAGGAGCAATGACGCCTTCGGAGCCGAAGCGCGCCACCGCCCAGGAAAGCCCGGCGGAGGATGAAATCGCTGCCCGGGCCTCGATACCCAGGTGAAAGAGGCGGGCAAGCAGGTCGTCGAGCAGCGCCTTTTCCCCACCGAGAAGATGGGCGCAGCCGGTGATGTCGAGAAAGAGGCCGCTGTCGCCATCGAGCGCGACCAGCGGCGTATAGCGGCAGCACCAGTCCGCAAGCCCTTCAAGCAGCGCCCGGTCGGCGGCAGGATCGGCCGGCAGCACGTCGATCTCCGGACACATGGCCCGGGCCTCGGCAACACCCTGGCCGATCTGAAAGCCCGCTTTTTCAGCAAAACCATCGAGCGCGACGAGGCGCATCGCGCTCTTCACCTTGTCGGCAAAGACGACCGGCGGATATTCAGGACGCCCGCGGGAAAGCCACGAGTTCCCCCAGCGCTTGCGGGCGACCCGGTCGGCCGGCAGATGCGGAAAGGCGAGCGACAGAATGCGCTGGTTCTGGATCTGCCGCAGCAGCGGCTGGTAGGGGCTCGACGGGGTAAAGGCGGCGGTCATGGGGGTTCCACTCCAGCTGGAAGCCGAGCGGCGCAGGAGCCCTGCTCTTCTCGGCAATGACATGAAAGACGGGATGGCCGATGCTGCCGCGAAGCATCGA
>NZ_DASYHB010000147.1:0-2102 GCF_035999185.1 Ensifer sp.
GATCGAGCCGAAGTCCAAGGGCGACCAGGAAAAGATGGGCCTCGCGCTCAACCGCCTGGCTGCTGAAGACCCGTCGTTCCGCGTCAAGACCGACCAGGAATCCGGCCAGACGATCATCGCCGGCATGGGCGAACTTCACCTGGACATCATCGTCGACCGTATGCGTCGCGAGTTCAAGGTTGAAGCAAACGTCGGTGCTCCGCAGGTTGCTTACCGCGAAACCATCACGCGCCAGCACGAAGAAGACTACACGCACAAGAAGCAGTCCGGTGGTACCGGCCAGTTCGCGCGCGTCAAGATCGTCTTCGAACCGAACCCGGAAGGCGAAGACTTCAAGTTCGAATCCAAGATCGTCGGTGGTGCTGTTCCGAAGGAATACATCCCGGGCGTTCAGAAGGGTATCGAAAGCGTTCTGTCTTCGGGTCCGCTCGCTGGCTTCCCGATGCTGGGCGTCAAGGCGACGCTCATCGACGGCGCATTCCACGACGTCGACTCGTCGGTTCTCGCCTTCGAAATCGCATCGCGTGCTTGCTTCCGTGAAGCGGCCAAGAAGGCTGGCGCACAGCTTCTCGAGCCGATGATGAAGGTCGAAGTCGTAACGCCGGAAGACTACGTCGGTGACGTTATCGGCGACCTGAACTCGCGTCGTGGCCAGATCCAGGGCCAGGAAACGCGTGGCGTTGCTGTCGTTATCAGCGCAAACGTCCCGCTCGCGAACATGTTCAAGTACGTCGACAACCTGCGTTCGATGTCCCAGGGCCGCGCGCAGTACACGATGACCTTCGATCACTACGCGCCGGTTCCGTCGAACGTCGCGCAGGAAATCCAGGCGAAGTATTCCGGTCAGAAGTGACCGGAATACTGAGACGCTGACAGAAGATTAAGAGTTTTCCCCGGTAGGGGATAGAAAACGGAGAGCCGGAAATGGCAAAGAGCAAATTTGAGCGCAACAAGCCGCACGTTAACATTGGCACGATTGGCCACGTTGACCATGGCAAGACGTCGCTGACCGCAGCGATCACGAAGTACTTCGGCGAGTTCAAGGCGTACGACCAGATCGACGCGGCTCCGGAAGAAAAGGCCCGTGGTATCACGATTTCGACGGCGCACGTTGAGTATGAGACGCCGAACCGTCACTACGCTCACGTTGACTGCCCCGGCCACGCCGACTACGTCAAGAACATGATCACCGGTGCAGCGCAGATGGACGGCGCGATCCTGGTTTGCTCGGCTGCTGACGGCCCGATGCCGCAGACCCGCGAGCACATCCTGCTTGCTCGCCAGGTTGGCGTTCCGGCAATCGTCGTGTTCCTCAACAAGGTCGACCAGGTTGACGACGCCGAGCTTCTCGAACTCGTCGAGCTTGAAGTTCGCGAACTTCTGTCGTCCTACGAATTCCCGGGCGACGACATTCCGATCATCAAGGGCTCGGCTCTTGCTGCTCTGGAAGATTCGGACAAGAAGATCGGCGAAGACGCGATCCGCGAGCTGATGGCTGCCGTTGACGCCTACATCCCGACGCCTGAGCGTCCGATCGACCAGCCGTTCCTGATGCCGATCGAAGACGTGTTCTCGATCTCGGGCCGTGGTACGGTTGTGACCGGTCGCGTTGAGCGCGGCATCGTCAAGGTTGGCGAAGAAGTCGAAATCGTCGGCATCCGCGACACCTCGAAGACGACGGTTACCGGCGTTGAAATGTTCCGCAAGCTGCTCGACCAGGGCCAGGCTGGCGACAACATCGGCGCGCTGATCCGTGGTGTTAACCGTGACGGCGTTGAGCGTGGCCAGATTCTGTGCAAGCCGGGTTCGGTCAAGCCGCACAAGAAGTTCATGGCAGAAGCCTACATTCTGACGAAGGAAGAAGGCGGCCGTCATACGCCGTTCTTCACCAACTACCGTCCGCAGTTCTACTTCCGCACGACGGACGTGACGGGCATCGTCACGCTTCCGGAAGGCACGGAAATGGTTATGCCGGGCGACAACGTCACGGTTGCCGTTGAACTGATCGTTCCGATCGCGATGGAAGAAAAGCTGCGCTTCGCTATCCGCGAAGGCGGCCGTACCGTCGGCGCAGGCATCGTTGCCTCGATCGTCGAGTAATC
>NZ_DASYHB010000154.1:0-12898 GCF_035999185.1 Ensifer sp.
CTACATCGCCTGCGGCATCTCCGGTGCCATCCAGCACCTCGCCGGCATGAAGGATTCGAAGGTCATCGTCGCGATCAACAAGGACGAAGAGGCACCGATCTTCCAGGTCGCCGACTACGGCCTGGTTGCCGATCTCTTCGAGGTCCTGCCGGAAGTCGAAAAGACGCTCTGACGGGTCTTGCGCCGAACAACACCACCATCGGGGACCGGCCGCTGCGTGCGCCCGGTCCAGCCTGCTCTTCGCGAACAACAAGAGGGATCCAACAATGGATGTACGCGCCGCCGTTGCCGTTCAGGCAGGCAAGCCGCTCGAGGTCATGACGGTTCAGCTCGAAGGCCCCAGGGCCGGCGAAGTGCTGATCGAGGTCAAGGCGACCGGCATCTGCCATACCGACGACTTCACCCTGTCGGGTGCCGATCCGGAAGGCCTGTTTCCGGCGATCCTCGGCCATGAGGGTGCCGGCATCGTCGTCGATGTCGGACCGGGTGTCACCTCGGTGAAGAAGGGCGACCACGTCATTCCGCTCTATACGCCCGAGTGCCGCTCCTGCCCGTCCTGCCTGTCGCGCAAGACCAACCTGTGCACCGCGATCCGCTCGACGCAAGGTCAGGGCCTGATGCCGGACGGCACCTCGCGCTTCTCGACCGGCAAGGACAAGATCCACCACTACATGGGCTGCTCGACCTTTGCCAACTACACGGTCTTGCCGGAGATCGCGGTTGCCAAGGTCAACCCGGACGCGCCCTTCGACAAGATCTGCTACATCGGCTGCGGCGTGACGACCGGCATCGGCGCGGTCATCAACACCGCACAAGTCGAGATGGGCGCAACCGCGATCGTCTTCGGTCTCGGCGGCATCGGGCTTAACGTCATCCAGGGCCTGCGGCTTGCCGGCGCCGACATGATCATCGGCGTCGATCTCAACAACGACAAGAAGGCCTGGGGCGAACGCTTCGGCATGACCCACTTCGTCAACCCGAAGGAGGTCGGCGACGACATCGTGCCCTACCTCGTCAACATGACCAAGCGCGGGGCCGACCAGATCGGCGGCGCCGACTACACCTTCGACTGCACCGGCAACACCAAGGTGATGCGCCAGGCACTCGAGGCCTCGCATCGCGGCTGGGGCAAGTCGGTGGTCATCGGCGTTGCCGGCGCCGGCCAGGAGATCTCCACGCGTCCGTTCCAGCTCGTCACCGGCCGCACCTGGATGGGCACGGCCTTCGGCGGCGCCCGCGGCCGCACCGACGTGCCTAAGATTGTCGACTGGTACATGGAGGGCAAGATTGAGATCGACCCGATGATCACCCACACCATGCCGCTCGAAGATATCAACAAGGGCTTCGAGCTGATGCATTCCGGCGAAAGCATCCGCTCGGTCGTTCTGTACTAAGCTGGAAATGACGCAACTCCGGACGGAAAACCGCTTCACACTTTTCCTGGAGTTGCTCATGATCCGATTCAGAATGGCGCCGGAGTCCATTGATTTCCGGCGCCTTTTCAGTCCCGTTGAGAAATTGATTCAAGATGATCTATGTCGATGCCGATGCGTGCCCCGTAAAGGCGGAAATCCTGAAAGTGGCCGAGCGCCACGGGATCGAGGTGACGCTGGTCGCCAATTCCGGTCTGCGCCCTTCCCGCGACCCGATGGTGCACAATGTCATCGTCTCGGCCGGTTTCGATGCGGCCGACAACTGGATCGCCGAGCGGGCGCATGAGGGCGACATTGTCGTCACCGCCGACGTGCCGCTTGCCGTTCGCTGCGTTGCTGCGGGCGCGCTGGTTACCGGGCCTTCAGGACGCATCTTCGACAAGGGCAATATCGGCATGGCCTCTGCCATGCGCGACCTCGGGCAGCACCTGCGCGAGACCGGCGAGAGCAAGGGCTATAATGCCGCCTTCACGCAGCGCGACCGATCTGCCTTTCTCGAAACCCTTGACCGACTCGCAAGGCAGGCGAAAAAGTGACGTTGCGGCAGCCGCTTGCGCTGCAGATCGCAAGGGCATCCGGATGACAGCGACGACGAAGCTCAGGCATTGGCCGTTCTACACCGCCATACTTTGCGCGCTCGCAAGCGTACCCCCGCTCTGGTTCTTTGCGCAACGCTTCACGCTGGAAGGCGCTGCCATCACCTTTTTCTGCGTCTATCTCGTCCTGTGCTGGCGGCGACTGCGGATGATGACCGGCCGGCACCTGAAAACCCATGCCAGGAACACCGACGAGCCCGAGGTCGTCATCCTGCTTGTGACATTCGGGGCGGCGGCAAGCTCGCTCGTGTCTCTGTTCTTCGCTCTCAACGGCGAGAAGACGGGATCGGCACTGGCGCTCGGCCTCGCCTTTGCCTCGGTCGTGCTCGGCTGGGCGACGATCCACATGATGGCCGCCATGCACTATGCGCACATATATTGGGTGCCCGCTGCCGGAGCGCAGACAACGGAGCCGGCGCGTGGCCTCGACTTTCCCGATACGCCCGAGCCGGGCGGCTTTGATTTCCTCTATTTCTCCTTCGTCATCGGCATGACCGCCCAGACGTCGGATGTCGCCATCACCACGACGGCCATGCGCCGCATCAACTTGATGCATGCCGTCGTTTCGTTCTTCTTCAACACCGTGCTCGTCGCCGCCGCCGTCAACGCGGCTGTGCAGCTTGCCGGCTGAGCATCGCTACCCAAGGAGCATTCCATGAAAGTTCTCTCGCAAAACACCGCGTTCGGCGGCATGCAGGGCGTCTTTTCGCACGAGTCCAAAGCCTGCAAGGGCGAGATGACCTTTGCTGTCTTCGTGCCGCCGCAGGCGATCTACGAGCCGCGGCCGGTTCTCTGGTACCTGTCGGGCCTCACCTGCACGCATGCAAACGTCATGGAGAAAGGTGAATACCGGCGCATGGCGGCCGAGCTTGGGCTTATCATCGTTTGCCCCGACACCAGCCCGCGCGGGACCGATGTCCCTGACGAACTGACCAACTGGCAGATGGGCAAGGGCGCCGGATTTTATCTCGACGCCACCGAAACGCCCTGGGCCGAGCACTACCAGATGTACAGCTACATCACCGAGGAGCTGCCCGCCTTCGTCGGCCAGCACTTCCGCATGGACATGAGCCGCCAGGGTATCTTCGGCCATTCGATGGGCGGCCACGGCGCCATGACCATTGCGCTCAAGAACCCGGAACGTTTCAGAAGCTGCTCGGCCTTTGCGCCGATCGTCGAGCCTTCGACCGCGGACTGGTCGATCGGCGCCTTTGAAAAATACCTCGGCGCCGACCGCGACATCTGGCGGAAATACGATGCCTGCGCCCTCGTCAAGGACGGCGCGCGCTTCCCGGAATTCCTGATCGACCAGGGCAAGGCCGACAGTTTCCTCGACAACGGGTTGCGCCCCTGGCTCTTTGAAGAGGCAATCAAAGGAACCGGCATTGACCTGACGCTGCGCATGCATGAGCGCTACGACCATTCCTACTACTTCATCTCGACCTTCATGGACGATCACCTGAAGTGGCATGCCGAACGACTGGCCTGATCCCAAGCCTTGGCCCGGAGCGACCGATGACCCAACTCCTTCTCGTCGGCGCCGGCGGTGCGCTCGGCTCGATCCTGCGCTACCTCGTCGGCCTCTGGACGGTCCGTCGTTTCGGGCCCGGCTTTCCCTGGGGCACGCTCGGGGTCAATATTACTGGCTCGTTCCTGATCGGCGTGCTCGCGGAAGTGATCATGCGCAAGTTCGGCGCCTCGCCTGACATGCGGGTGTTCCTGATCACCGGCGTACTTGGTGGCTACACCACTTTTTCCGCCTTCTCGCTGGATGCGATCACGCTCGTCGAGCGCGGCGATGTCATGCTTTCGCTCGCCTATATCGTCGCCAGCGTCGCGCTTTCGCTGCTAGCCGTCTTCAGCGGGCTGGCTCTGATGCGCGCAATAGTCTAAAGGCTGCTCCTACAAGCGCTGCGTATCCGCCAAGGAAACGCGGCGCATTGCTGCATTGCCCTTTCAACCGCTATCGCTTCAAGGGCAAGATCGTGCAGCGGTCATAGGATTGCAGCAGCCCTTGCGCACCTGGAGCGTCCTTCTTGCGTCCATCCCAACGCAAGTGCTTCGGACTGACGCGCGACGCTGCGGAAACAGAAGGCAGGTTCGCTCAAATGGCAGGTATAGAACACAGGCAAGTGGATGGTGACGAGGCGGGCATGCGCCTCGACCGCTGGTTCAAGGTGCATTTTCCGGGTCTCGGTTTCGGTCCGCTGCAGAAGCTCCTGCGCTCCGGCCAGATCCGTGTAGACGGCGGCCGCGCCAAATCCGACACGCGACTGCAGCCGGGCCAGACAGTGCGCGTCCCTCCCCTGGGCGTCGACGCCAAGGAAACGAAGACAGGCCCGATCGCCGGCCGCGACCTTCGCCACTCGCCCGACGGCGAATTGCTGTCGCGCATGGTGCTGCACGAGGACGCGAAGGTTATTGTGCTCAACAAGCCGGCTGGGCTCGCGGTGCAGGGTGGTTCGGGCGTCAACCGTCACATCGACAAGATGCTTGAGGCATGGACCAACCAGCGCGGCGAAAAGCCCCGTCTGGTCCACCGTCTCGACCGCGATACCTCAGGCGTTCTGGTCATTGCCCGCACGCGCGGTGCCGCGCAGAAACTGACGGCCGCCTTCCGCGAGCGCGACACCAAGAAGACCTATTGGGCGCTGGTGAAAGGTGTGCCGCGCAAGCGCGAAGACCGCATCTCGACCTGGCTGGTCAAGGAGCAGACGCCGGACGGCGACCGCATGCGCATCGCCAAGCACGGCGACGACGGTGCCGACCACGCCATATCCTATTACCGCGTTCGCGAGCAGGCAGCGCAGAACCTCGCCTGGCTGGAGATGGAGCCCTATACCGGCCGTACCCATCAGTTGCGTGTGCACGCCCTGCACATTGGCCACCCGATCCTCGGCGACCCGAAGTATTTCGACGCCGATATCAACTGGAGCCTGCCCGGCGGCATGCAGAACCGCCTGCATCTGCACGCGCGCCATATCGATATCCCGCATCCGGACGGTGGCCGCCTGCGCGTAACCGCGCCGCTGCCTCCGCATATGGTCCAGAGCTGGAACCTGTTGGGCTTTGAAGAGAACGAGCCGGGCGAGGACGACTGATGAAGCTGGCGCTTTTCGATTGCGACGGGACGCTGGTCGACAGCGGCGGCCTGATCCATGAGGTGATGGCGCGCACCTTCGAGGCATTCGACCTCGAGCGCCCGCCCCTGTCGGCGACCAAAGGCATCATCGGCCTGACGCTCGATATCGCCATCGCCCGTCTGCTCGGGCGGGAGCACGTCGACGACATGGCGCTGGCGATGACCACCCATTACAAGTCGATTTTCGCTGGCGTTCGCGGCGAAGGCGGGTTCCAGGAACTTCTGTTTCCCGGCATCGCCGACATGATGCAAACTCTGTCTTCGAAGGACGCGCTCCTGATCGGCGCCGTTACCGGCAAGTCGCGTCGCGGACTGACCCACATTGCCGAGACGCATGGTTTTGACCGCGTCTTCTTCGTATCGCGCACCGCCGACGATTGCCCCTCCAAGCCGCATCCGGCGATGGTGACCGAATGCTGCCTTGAAGCCGGTATCGATGCGAAGGATACCGTCGTCATCGGCGATGCGATCTACGACATGCAGATGGCCAAGGCTGCCGGTGCCGCGGCCATCGGCGTTGCCTGGGGCTATGCATCCGTTCCCGATCTCGTCGAGGCCGGTGCGGATTTCGTTGCCCAAACGCCGGCCGACATCATTGAATGGATGGAACACAATCATGCCTGATATTCGCGACGAACTCAGCGGTGCGATGAGCCACGAGGATCCGGTCCGCCGCGCCCAGATACAGATGCTGAAACCGCTGCCGAAGCGCTTCTACAAGGACGTCAGCGTCGCCTCGACGGATCCTGAAACGCACAATGTGCTCCTCGATGGTCGCACCGTCCGCACACCGGCGAAACAGCCGCTCGCCGTGCCGACGCGCAAGCTCGCCGATATGCTGGCGGCCGAGTGGGACGCGCAGACCGAGGTCATCGATCCCGGCCGGATGCCGATCACCCGCATCGTCAACACCGCGCTTGACGGCGTTGCAAAAGACCAGCGGTCGGTCTTTGACGATATCCTGCGTTTCTCCGGAACCGACATGATCTGCTATCGCGCTGACAGTCCGGAAGGGCTTGTAGCTCGCCAGAACGAAATCTGGAACCCGGTGCTCGAATGGGCGCAGACGACGCTTGGCGCGCGCTTCATCCTCGCCGAAGGCGTGATCCATCAGGAACAGCCGGAAGAAGCGATTGCGGCCTATGCCGAGGGTCTACGCGCTTTCGCAACCCCGCTCGGCCTCACCTGCATCCACACGGTCACGACATTGACGGGGTCGGCGCTGCTGGCGCTTGCCTTCGCCTCTGGTCGTCTGTCCGCTGAGGAAACGTGGGCCGCGGCCCATCTCGATGAAGACTGGCAGATCGAACATTGGGGAACCGACGAGGAAGCGTTCCGTCGTCGCGAAAACCGCTGGCAAGAAATGCAGGCGGCCGCATCGGTTCTGGATGCTCTGCGCTAACTCAGACTGCTGAAATACCACTGAATATGATTGCGGGCTGCGCGTTCTTCAAAACGCGCAGCCCGCTCTGTTTGGCAATAGTGATAACTTGACCTTACGCGAATGCAGTAACGCTGCGTTAGGCAGCCATCTTCAGCCCGGCAATGCCGCTGACGATCAGCGCGATGCAGCCGAGGCGGACGAAGGTTGCCGGCTCTGCAAACAGGAAGATGCCAAGGATGACGGTGCCGACCGTACCGATACCCGTCCAGACAGCGTAAGCCGTACCAAGCGGCAGGGTGCGCACGGCGAGACCCAAAAGCGCGATGCTGAGGATCATCGAGCCGACGGTCAGGATCGTCGGGGTGACGCGGGTAAAGCCGTCCGTGTATTTGAGACCGATCGCCCAGCCGATTTCGAGGATACCGGCAAGCAGCAGAAGGAACCAGGCCATTTCAAACTCCTAAGTTTGGAGCGAGGCCGTCCCCGCGGATGTTCGGCATCAATCGTTCGAGCCGTGCAGCCGTCTGCAACGCGGGTTCTATCTCACACTCCAGCAACGGCGACAAGACGTTCGGGGGCAAATCAGCTCTGCGTCGGTGGCAAGGCTATCTATTTCGGATCCTGTGCAAGCAGAAACGCGCACCCCAGAATGCCGCTCCAAACGTGGCGGATGTGCTTCTAGGGCGCGTTGCGCTCGCGGCGCAGCTTGCTCCACCACTCCAGCCGCTTGCGGATTTCCCGCTCGAAACCGCGCTCCGGCGGATCGTAATAGGTCTGACGGCCCATTTTTTCCGGGAAATAATCCTGGCCGGAAAACGCGTCCGGTTCGTCGTGGTCGTAGCGATAACCGTCGCCGTAGCCTTCGCCCTTCATCAACTTGGTCGGCGCATTGAGGATGTGCTTGGGCGGCAGCAGCGAACCGTTTTCCTTGGCAGACCGCATCGCCGCCTTGTAGGCGGTGTAGACGCCATTCGATTTCGGGGCCGTCGCCAGATAGACGCAGGCCTGTGCCAGCGCCAGCTCGCCCTCGGGCGAGCCCAGATAGTCATAGGCATCCTTGGCGGCGTTGCAGATCACCAGCGCCTGCGGATCGGCAAGGCCGATATCCTCGACGGCCATGCGCACCAGCCGACGCCCGAGATAAAGCGGATCTTCACCGGCGTCGAACATGCGGCAGAGATAATAGAGGGCAGCGTCCGGATCCGAACCACGCACCGACTTGTGGAGGGCAGAGATCAGATTGTAGTGGCCATCCTGGCCCTTGTCGTAGACCGGGGCGCGGCGCTGGACGATGTTCTGGAGTGCTGCCGCGTCAAAGATCTCGTCACGCCGTGCTGCGCGCCAGATCTCTTCGGCGAGCGTCAACGCCGCCCGACCATCGCCGTCGGCCATGCGGATCAGGCTGGCGCGCGCATCCGCGTCGAGCGGCAGTTTCTTGCCTTCCGCCTGTTCGGCGCGCGACAGCAGTTCCTCGATGCTGTCTTCGCCATGCGGCTTGAACGTAAGCACGCGAGCGCGAGACAGAAGAGCGGCGTTCAGTTCGAAGGACGGGTTTTCCGTCGTCGCGCCGACAAGGACGACCGTGCCGTCTTCCATGACCGGCAGGAAGCTATCTTGCTGGGCGCGGTTGAAGCGATGGATCTCGTCGACGAAGAGCAGGGTCTGCCGGCCGGACATCCGCCTTGCGCGTGCGCCTTCAAACACCTTCTTGAGGTCGGCAACGCCTGAAAAGATCGCCGAGATCTGCTCGAAGGCGAGTCCCGCCTCGCCGGAAAGCAGCCGCGCCACCGTCGTCTTACCAGTGCCCGGCGGCCCCCAGAAGATCATCGACCCGAGGGAGCCGGAGGCGATCATGCGCGACAGCACACCATCTTCCCCGGTCAGGTGCTCCTGGCCGGTGACTTCGGCAAGCGTGCGCGGGCGCAGCCGGTCTGCAAGCGGCCTCGCCGACGCCATTTCGGGCGGCTCGGAGGCTGAAAAGAGATCGCTCATCGGAAGAACTGACGGATGACTTGACCGTCCCGCTCGATCTCGACGCGCCAGAAGGATGCGTCTTCGGCCATGACCTGCTCCAGGGTCTTTGAGGTATCGATCGCCGTGCCGTTGACCGAGCGGACGATGTCCTTCGGCGCAAGGCCGATGCGCGCAGCCGGCGAGCCGCGGTTGATCTCCATGACGACGACGCCCTGAAGCGAGGTCGACATGCGCAGTTCTTCGGCAAGTCGCGGCGAAAGGTTGGCGACGACCGCGCCTGCAAACGGATTGCGGCCTTCGATCAGCCGCTCGTCACGCGGCGACGTTTCCGGCGCACGATCAAGCTTGATCGTCACGTCGTGGGGCTTGCCGTTCTCCGACACGGTGACGCGCGCCTCGTGGCCGATGCCGACCGTCGTCAGGCGGTAACCGAGTGCGTCCGGATGCTCGACATCAATGCCGTTGACCGCTGTGATCACCTGACCCGGCTTGAGGCCTGCCGTGGCCGCCGGCCCTCCGGCAACGACGGCAGTCACCAGCGCACCACGGGCGCGGTTGAGGCCGAGCGCCTCGGCGACTTCCGATGTCACCGGCTCGAAGCTTGCGCCAATGAACGGACGGACGAAGGCGCCGTTACCGCCTTCTGCGGATGCGACGAAGACCTTCACAAGGTTGGCCGGAATGGCAAAGCCGACACCATTCGAACCGCCGCCCTTGGAGAAGATCGCGGTGTTGATGCCGATGAGCTCGCCGTCCATGTCGATGAGACCGCCGCCCGAATTGCCGGGATTGATCGCCGCATCCGTCTGGATGAAGAAGCCGAAATCACCCGACGAGACCTGATTGCGCGCGAGCGCCGAAACGATGCCGCTTGTCACGGTCTGGCCAACGCCGAAGGGATTGCCGATCGCCAGCACCAGGTCGCCGACTTCGACGGCATCGCTGTCGCCGAGCGGAACGACCTCGAACGGACCGTCGGACTGGATCTTGAGTACCGCCAGATCGAGGCGGTCATCCTTGAGCACGATCTTGCACGGAAACTCGCGGCCGTCCGCCAGCGCCACCTTGATGTCATCGGCGCCTTCGATGACGTGGTTGTTGGTCACAACGATGCCGTTCTTGCCGACGATCACGCCCGAGCCGAGCGACGATTGCTTTTCCGATCGATTCGGCATGCGCTGCCCGAAGAACTCTTCGAAGAAGGGGTCGCCGGAGAAGATCGAGCGGCGCTCGACCACCCGCTCGGCGTAGACGTTGACGACCGCGTTTGCCGTCTGTTTGACGAGCGGCGCGAAAGAAAGCTGCATTTCGGTGCGCGACTGCGGGACGGTCTTTGCATCCTGAGCCAGCGCCGGACCGGCGAGAGAAACAGCAATGGCGAACGCGACAAGCGCTCTTTTACCAACGATCATGTGAAGCATTCTCCTATTCGTCGCCGTTACGTTCAGATAGGATTTCGCAGGAAAAAAGGCAAACACTGACGCAGGATACGCAAAGCGCTCGCCTTCACGCCCAGCACACGAAAACGTGGTTCGGCGCCTCTTTCACGGTGATCGAAAGTCTGGTGAGTTTGCACAAGACAAGGCTCATAAACCACGTTCGGAACAGTCCATGCCATCCTACCGCCCACCGCGAATCGTTTCCTCCGAGATCACCCCGGAGAGCATCTTTCTCAACCGCCGTACTTTCCTCGGAGCTGCCGCCGCTGGGGTCTTCCTCGCAGGAAGCGGCACGGGCCTGGCGGCCGCTCTTGGCGCGCCCAAAAGCAAGTACATGGTCGATGAGGATCTGACGCCGGAAGCCGACGTCACCAGCTACAACAACTTTTATGAGTTCGGGACCGGCAAGGGCGATCCCGCAGCCAATTCGAGCGGCTTCAAGCCCACGCCCTGGACAGTGAAGGTCGACGGCCTCGTCGGCAAACCTGGGGAATTCGGTCTCGAGGAGCTTTTGAAGTTTCCGATCGAGGAACGCGTCTATCGCATGCGCTGCGTTGAGGCGTGGTCGATGGTGATCCCCTGGACCGGGTTTCAGCTTTCAACCCTGCTCGACAAGGTGGAGCCGCTTGGCAGCGCCAAATATGTCTCGTTCGAGACCGTCGTGCGTCCCGCCGAGATGCCCGGTCAATCCGGTTTCTTCCAGCCGCTGCCGTGGCCCTATCGCGAGGGTCTGAGGCTCGACGAGGCCCGCCATCCGCTCACACTCCTTTCCGTCGGCGTCTATGGCAAGACACTCCCCAACCAGAACGGCGCGCCGGTTCGGCTGGTCACCCCGTGGAAATATGGCTTCAAGGGCATCAAATCGATCGTGCGCATTTCTCTCACGGAAACGCAGCCGCCCTCGACCTGGAACCTGTCCGCCCCCAACGAGTATGGGTTCTACGCCAACGTCAATCCGGCCGTCGATCATCCGCGCTGGAGCCAGGCGACCGAAAACCGCATTGGCGGTGGCGGGTTCTTCGGCTCCAACCGGCGCGATACCCTGCCCTTCAACGGCTATGCCGACGACGTCGCAAGCCTCTATGCCGGCATGGATCTGAGAGCGAACTATTGACCATGGCCCAACTGCCTGCCCTGCCCAAACGTTACCATTCGGCCTCGGTCTGGGCGCTCTACGGCCTCGGCCTGCTGCCGGCCGTCTATGCCTTCTATCTCGGCGCGACAGGCCGCCTACCCGGCAATCCGGTGAAAGAGTTCGAGCATCTGCTTGGTATCTGGGCGCTACGCTTTCTCGTCGCGACGCTGGCGATCACCCCCATCCGCGATCTCGTCGGGATCAACTGGCTGCGCTATCGCCGGGCGCTGGGGCTGCTCGCCTTCTACTATGTGCTGATGCACTTCCTGGCTTACATGCTGCTCGATCTGCGACTGAACGTCCCGGGCATCCTCGCCGACATCGCCCGCCGCCCGTTCATCACGATCGGTATGGCCGCACTCGTGATGCTGATCCCGCTGGCGCTGACCTCCAACAACTGGTCGATCCGCAGGCTAGGGCCACGCTGGAACAAGCTACACCGGCTCGCCTATGTCATCGCCGCTGCCGGCGCCCTGCATTTTGCGATGTCGGTGAAGGTCGTCGGGCCGGAGCAGATGCTTTATCTTGGCTTGGTCACGGTCCTGCTTTGCTGGCGGCTGGTGCGCAAGCCCTATCTCAAGCGCAAGCGGCAAACGACCAATGCGCCCGTCAGAACGGCCGCTGGGAAAGCGTGAAGAGAGGTCGCTGCTGACTTGACCATCGCTTTTCAGAAAACTCGGCGAAAGATGCACGCGCGCGCCCTCGGGGTGTACTCGAAGCTGGAAGACGCTCTAAAGAAATGACGGCGCCATAAAAAAAGCGGCCGGGTGATTGCCACCCGGCCGCTTCTAATTCACTGCCTTCGATCGGCTTAGGCTGCTTCAGCAGCTTCGGCTTCAGCGGCAACGCGAGCGCGGTCAGCAGCGCCCTTGGCGTCGACGTCGCGGTCAACGAACTCGATGACGGCGAGAGCGGCGTTGTCGCCGTGGCGGAAGCCAGCCTTCATGATGCGCAGGTAGCCGCCGTTGCGGGTGGCGTAGCGCGAAGCGATCGTGTCGAACAGCTTCGAAACGACGGCGGCGTCGCGGATCTGCGAGATCGCCTGGCGGCGAGCATGCAGGTCACCGCGCTTGCCGAGCGTGACGAGCTTCTCGACGATCGGGCGGATTTCCTTGGCCTTCGGCAGCGTCGTAACGATCTGCTCGTGCTGGATCAGCGAAGCTGCCATGTTGGCAAACATCGCCTTGCGGTGGCTGGCGGTTCTATTCAGCTTGCGGCCGGCTTTACCGTGGCGCATGGCTATTCTCCTTCACTTGCAGGCATTCGCCCGCAGTCTAATGGTTAGTATTGGTCTTCGTAACGCTTGGCGAGATCTTCGATGTTCTCAGGCGGCCAGGACGGCACTTCCATGCCGAGGTGCAGGCCCATGGAAGCGAGAACTTCCTTGATTTCGTTCAGCGACTTGCGACCAAAATTCGGTGTGCGGAGCATTTCTGCTTCGGTCTTCTGAATGAGGTCGCCGATGTAGACGATGTTGTCGTTCTTCAGGCAGTTGGCCGAACGGACAGAAAGTTCCAGTTCGTCGACCTTCTTGAGAAGCGCCGGGTTGAAGGCGAGTTCGGTAACTGCCTCTTCCTCTGCTTCCTTCTGCGGCTCGTCGAAGTTGACGAAAACCGACAGCTGGTCCTGAAGGATGCGCGCCGCAAAAGCGATCGCATCTTCACCGGTGACGGAACCGTCCGTCTCGATGGACATCGTCAGCTTGTCGTAGTCAAGAACCTGGCCTTCGCGGGTGTTTTCCACCTTGTAGGACACTTTCTTGACCGGCGAGTACAGGCTGTCGACCGGGATCAGG
>NZ_DASYHB010000160.1:0-39093 GCF_035999185.1 Ensifer sp.
GGGGTGCCGTTCACCCGCCCCGATCTGATCTTGCAACCGGATCAGCCGGTCAGATCGGGGCTGATCATCGTGCCGTGCGACGGCTCAGAGTGACATTTCTACTTTGCGCCAAAGCGGACAGTTCAACTTCGCTGCCACATCTTTTGTGGCCGCAAGGTCAAAGTGTCCTGATCCTGCAAAGTTGGAATGTCACTCTCCCCGGGTTTGATGAGCTTGAAGATGTCAGATCGCTGCGCCCCACAGCAGACTTGCACCGGTGCCGAGCAAGAGCGCATCCATGATGTGCCTGAACGTCTCTGGCGTCAGCCGAAGGAGAAATGGCTTGGCCAGCAGCGAACCGACCATCAAGGATCCGCCAACCGTCAATCCCTTTGTCAGCGTGACCAACGGCAGCGCACCGAAACTCTGGAACGTGAGCGTCTTGGTGACGTAAATCGCCAGCGAAGCTGCGGCTTCGGTGGCAATGAAGCTCCCTTTGGTCAGCCCGTATCCGAGGAACACCGGAACGGATATCGGGCCGGTTGAAACGACGATGCCTGTCAGGAAGCCGATACCGGCGCCGGCAATGGCCAGGTGTCCGGGGCTCAATCGTCGCAGAGATGCGGCGAGCCGCCGGCGCATCGGGATCATGGCCAGGAAGAAGATGCCGATGACCGCGTCTACCACGCGTGGCGGCAACACGAGCATGGTCCTTGCGCCCAATGCGGCCGCCGGTATCCCGGTTGCTGCATAGGCGGCCACCGCGCGCCAGTCGACCGAGCGCCACCAGACGAGAATGCGGGAGGCATTCGCCATCACCGCCGCCACGGCCATGACTGGAATGGCCTCTTGCGGGCCATAGACATAGGTCAGGACCGGCAAGAGCATGATCGAGGAGCCCGTGCCGATGATACCGCTGATGACCCCGGCAACAAGGCCGACGATGAGGACGAGAAGCAAGCCCAAACTCCGCCAATTTCGCACGCCTCGCCGATAGAATCCGAGTTTCCTGATTCTGGAAAGAGTGTGGCGTACCCCCGCCGATCGTTGACCGGTGCCGCGCGGCCGCCGCTCTGTTGCTGTTATGCCAGTTGCTTGGTGAGGCGCTCCGCAGGTCCGAAATCGGTCATCGATACGCTCGCAGGCTGAAAGCCGAGCGCGCGATAGAAGGAGACCGCCTGTCCGCTGGAAGTCACCACCAGCGCCTTTGTGCCGACGACGGCTGCACGTTGCTCCGCTGCGGTCAGAAGCATGCGCCCGATGCCCTCCCTCCAGGCGTCAGGGTCGATGAAGATGGCATCCACTTCCGCCAGATCCGCCGATACCGGCAAGACCGTGCAGAAGCCGACCACGTGACCATCGAGCTCGGCGACCAGCGAATGGGCAATATTCTCGGCCGCGATGCCGAAAACCTCCGGGTTATCTAGAAGCGCCTGGCGATGTTCCCTCGTAGCAAGCGATGCGAGGCGTTGCAGCGTCTCGAGCCGCTGGTGGTCGGCCACGGTGGCCTGGCGAATGTTCGCTTGCATTGTGAACCTATCGATTTTGGTCCAGGGATCGGGAGATGCCCGGCACTTCAGTACTCAACCAATGAAGAACGATCGCGGCGCCCCTACCCTCATAGGATGCTGTTATCGCCTTGACAAAAAAATCTGTCAAGGCGACTATCCGTACATGCTCGATCTTGATGTCATTGATGCGCCAGCCGCGGCGGCGGTTGCTTTGGAGCCGATCAAGGCCCGTTTGCTCGCGGAGCTTGCCGCGCCTGCTTCCGCGGCGGCCCTGGCGGGCCGGGTGGGCCTGACGCGCCAGAAGGTGAACTACCACCTGCGTGCGCTGGAGGAACACAAGTTGATCGAACCGGCGGAAGAGCGCCGCTGGGGCGGGCTGACGGAGCGGTTGATGGTCGCGACGGCGACGTCCTATGTGGTCTCGCCGGCGGCGTTGGGTCCGATCGGCGCGGATCCCGGACGCAACGGTGACCGCCTTTCGGCCAGCTACCTCGTCGCGCTTGCGGCCCGCATCGTGCGCGAAGTCGGCGGCCTGATGCGCGGCGCACGGCAACAGGAAAAGCGCCTGGCAACGCTCGCCATGGACACCGTCATCAATTTTCGATCGCCCAGCGATCGCGCGGCCTTCACCGCCGATCTTTCGCAGGCCGTGGCCGCACTCGCGGCCCGTTATCACGCAGAGGACGCACCGGACGGGCGACCACACCGGCTCGTGGTCGCATCCTACCCCGCACCAAGGGCGACAGGCAGTGGCCGACCCGAACACACCAACTCCTGAAAGGATATCTCATGCCGATCAAGAAGGATGACAGCGGCAAGCGCTGGGTCGAGATGGAAGTGATCCTACCTGGCTCGCCTGAACAGGTCTGGCAGGCGATAGCGACCGGCGGTGGCAACAGCGCATGGTTCACCAAGACGAAGATCGACGAGCATGTCGGCGGCAAGATCGCCTTCGACTTCGGTGCGATGGGCGGCTCGAGCGGCGAGATAACGCATTGGGAGCCGCCTGCCCGCTTCGCCTATGTGGAGCGCGAATGGAGCGAAGGTGCGCCACCGATTGCGACTGAAATCACCGTCACCGCGCGATCGGGCGACCGTTGCGTGGTGCGCATGGTCCACTCGCTGTTTTCCTCGACGGATGACTGGGACGATCAGATGGAAGGCTTCGAGGGCGGCTGGCAGGGCTTCTTCGAGGTGCTGAAGGTCTACCTCGCCCATTTTGCCGGCGCAAAGGCTTCATGCTTCATGGCCATGGCCGCCACGAAGGAGCCTGAAGGAAAGCTGTGGGATCGCTTGACCGACGAACTCGGCCTCGCCGCGGCCAATGTTGGCGACGAACGCACGACCCCGCCTCACCCGGAGAGCCTCTCCGGCGTCGTCGAGCGGGTGCAGCAAGAACGCACGCAACGCTATCTGCTGCTGCGCCTGACGTCCCCAGCATCCGGCATCGCCTTCATCGGGACATGCTCGATCGGCGATGGCGCCAACGTCAGCATGTCACTCTTTTTCTACGGCGACGACGCCGCCGCAAGAGCGGCGGCCAGCGAGATCAGGTGGCGCGAGTGGTTCGAAGGGACGTTCGGATAGGCTGCCGATGCCACGGCATTCGCGGCTCCTTTGCCTTGCACGATCGGGCGACCACGCCCGATCAACTGACGTCGTCGAATATCACCACTTTATGATATGTAAATCGAAACATTCACAGAATCCGTTAATCATCTGATTTCATTCAATAAACCATACTGAGAACATATTCATCGCAATGGACGTCGCTTTGACGCCACCATTCCCAAACCGCTCCGTTGTCCTATGCTTCATTGGACATCGGCCTGGATGGAGAACGCGATGTTCAGAACCTTCGCTATTGCCCTCGGTCTGGCGACCCAGCTTGTCGCCGCAAGTATCGCGAACGCCGACGAGCCCGTCGATACGGCCCGATCGATCATTCAGGGGCAGATCTCAGCTTTTCTTCACGATGATGCGGAGACAGCCTATTCCTTCGCCTCGCCGGCCATCCGCGGAAAATTTCCGGACAAGGCCGCCTTCTTCGACATGGTCAAGCGTGGATACCAGCCCGTCTACAGGCCCGGAAATTTCGCCTTTGGTCGATCGAAGGTCGTGGATGACCGGGTCCTGCAGGAGGTGCTGATTTCGGCCCCCGACGGCAAGGACTGGACGGCGGTCTACGAGCTCCAGAAGCAGCCGGACGGCAGCTACAAGATCAACGGCGTGATGATGCTGCAGCAGGCACCCGGGCCAGCCATTTGAGTGGCCCTTTGAGGGCGCAACCAGTTCAGACCGGCGGCAGATCCCCTCGCCGCCATGTCTCCTGGGTTTCCGCCATGAAATCGGCAAAGCGGCCTTCTTCGATCGCCAGTCGGATGCCCGCCATCAGTTCCTGATAGTAAGCCAGATTGTTCCAGCTCAGGAGCATGCCGCCGAGCGATTCGTTCGAGCGGATCAGGTGATGCAGATAGGCGCGCGAATAGTCGCGGGTCGCCGGGCAAGAGGATTGTTCGTCGAGCGGACGCATGTCTTCGGCGTGACGGGCGTTGCGCAGGTTGATGCGGCCATGGCGGGTGAACGCAAGGCCATGGCGCCCGGAGCGGGTCGGCATCACGCAGTCGAACATGTCGATGCCTTCGGCCACCGACCGCAGAATGTCGTCCGGCGTACCGACGCCCATCAGGTAACGCGGCTTGTCGACCGGCATGATCGGGCAGGTAATGTCGAGCATGCGCAGCATCACCTCCTGCGGCTCGCCGACGGCCAGACCACCGACGGCGTAGCCCTTGAGGTCAAGCCCCTTCAGCGCTTCGGCCGAGCGCTCGCGAAGCTTCGGGATATCACCGCCCTGGACGATGCCGAACATCGCCTTGCCCGGCTGGTCGCCGAAGGCGACCTTGCAGCGTTCGGCCCAGCGCAACGACATCTCCATCGCGCGCTCAATTTCCCTGGGCTCGGCCGGCAGCGCCACGCATTCATCGAGCTGCATCTGGATATCGCTGTCGAGAAGCCCCTGGATCTCGATCGAACGTTCCGGCGACATGTGGAAGAGCGCGCCGTCCACATGGCTCTTGAATGTGACGCCCTGCTCGTCGAGCTTGCGAAGGCCGGCAAGCGACATCACCTGGAAGCCGCCTGAGTCCGTCAGGATCGGTCCCTGCCAGCGGATCAGCCCGTGCAGGCCGCCGAGCCGCGCGACGCGCTCGGCGCCCGGGCGCAGCATCAGGTGGTAGGTGTTGCCGAGGATGATGTCGGCTCCGAGATCCTTCACCTGATCAAGATACATCGCCTTGACCGTGCCGACGGTTCCGACCGGCATGAATGCCGGCGTGCGGATCGTGCCGCGCGGCATGGAAACTTCGCCGCGACGGGCCTTGCCATCGGTCTTGTGGAGCTTGAACTGGAAGGTCTCGGTCATCTAGTTTTTCCGAAAAAGCAGGCTAGCGTCGCCATAGGAATAGAAGCGGTAGCCGGTCTCGATCGCATGCCTGTAGGCTTCGCGCATCGTCTCGAGGCCCGAGAAGGCCGAGACCAGCATGAACAGCGTCGACTTCGGCAGGTGAAAATTGGTCATCAGCATGTCGACGGCGCGGAAACGATAGCCCGGGGTGATGAAGATGCCTGTTGGACCGGACCAGGGTTTGACGACGCCGTCTTCCGAGGTCGCGCTCTCGATCAACCGTAGCGACGTGGTGCCGACGCAGACGATGCGCCCGCCCCTTGCCTTGACGGCATTGAGCCGCTCGGCGGTACCGGCGTCGACGTAGCCGATCTCCTGGTGCATCACATGGTCGTTGGTGTCGTCGGCCTTGACCGGCAGGAATGTCCCTGCCCCGACATGCAAGGTGACGAAATGCTTCTCGACGCCGACCTCGTCCAGCTTGGCAAAAAGCCTGTCGGTAAAGTGCAGGCCGGCGGTGGGCGCAGCGACGGCACCTTCCTCCCGCGCATACATCGTCTGATAATCGGCGCGGTCCTGCGCGTCCTCCGCACGCTTCGAGGCGATGTAGGGCGGCAGGGGAATGTGCCCAACGGACATGATCGCCTCGTCGAGCGCCGGGCCGGCGAGATCGAAGCGCAGCGTCACTTCGCCGGCATCGCCCTTTTCCTCGACGGTCGCGTCCAGCGTTCCGAGCAGGCAGCTTTCGCCACCGTGGCCGAAGGCGATGCGATCGCCAACCTTCAGGCGTCGCGCCGGACGGGCGAAGGCCTTCCAGCGATCGGGCGCCATCCGCATGTGCAGCGTCAGCGAAACCGGCGTGGTGATGTCCTCGCCGCGGTGACGGATGCCTTCGAGCTGGGCCGGGATCACTTTGGTGTCATTGAAGACGAGCGCATCGCCCGGCTTCAGGAACGACGGCAGATCGAGTACGCCATGGTCGGCGAGAACTTCGCCGTCATCGGGCTTGACGACGAGCATGCGGGCGCTGTCGCGCGGGCTTGCGGGCCTCAGCGCAATGGACGTTTCCGGCAGGTCGAAGTCGAACAGGTCTACGCGCATCGTTACCTTCAGACAAAAGCAAACCCGCCCCGGCGCAGTTGGCGACCGGGGCGGGTCCGTGCATTAGCGCAAATCAGGCGTCTGCGGCAACCCGCATCGTGACGATCGAGTCTGGATCACGAACCGGCTCGCCGCGCTTGATCTTGTCGATGTTGTCCATGCCTTCGATGACCTGGCCCCAGACCGAGTACTGCTTGTTGAGCCAAGGTGCATCGGTGAAGCAGATGAAGAACTGCGAGTTTGCCGAGTTCGGCATCTGGCTGCGAGCCATCGAGCAGGTGCCGCGGATGTGGCTGACGTTCGAGAACTCGGCCTTCAGATCCGGCTTGGAGGAGCCGCCCATGCCGGCGCGCGCCGGGTTGAAGTGCTCGCCGCCGGTCTTGCCGTACTGGACGTCGCCGGTCTGCGCCATGAAGTCTTCGATCACGCGGTGGAACACCACGCCGTCATAGGCGCCTTCGCGAGCCAGTTCCTTGATGCGGGCGACATGACCCGGAGCAACGTCAGGCAGAAGCTCGATGACGACTTTGCCCTTGGTGGTCTCCAGGATGATCGTGTTTTCCGGATCCTTGATCTCGGCCATGGGTTTTCTCCTTGCTGTTAACTTACTTGCCGACCTTGACGCTGATCATGCGGTCGGGATCGGTGACGGAGCCGTTGTTGGCGTCGTCGCCGAGCTTGATCTTGTCGACGTTCTCCATACCGGAGACGACCTTGCCGACGACCGTATACTGGCCGTTGAGGAAGTCGCCCGGTGCGAACATGATGAAGAACTGCGAATTGGCGCTGTTCGGGTCCTGCGAGCGGGCCATGCCGACCGTGCCGCGCTCAAACGGGACCTTGGAGAATTCGGCCGGAATGTCCGGCCGCGACGAACCGCCGGTTCCGGCGGCCTGCGGCTGGTAGCCGTTTTCCATGTCGCCATACTGCACGTCGCCGGTCTGGGCCATGAAGCCCTTGATCACGCGGTGGAAGGCGACGTTGTCATATTCGCCGGCAGCGGCCAGCGCCTTGATCTGCTCGACATGCTTCGGCGCGATGTCGGGCCGAAGTTCGACGACAACAGGCCCGTCTTTGAGCGTGATCGTGAGAAAGTTGTCGGCCGCCTGCGCAAGCGCCGTGCCCGTAAAGGAGGCGAGCGCGATGGCGCCGGCGAAAGCAAGATGGAGGATTTTCATGGTTTCTCCCTGCGTGGTGAATTGAGAGCCGTACGTTACGTGCGGCGTTTGGCCTGCAGTGCTTCGTAGACCGCCTTGGGCACGAACGCACTGACGTCGCCGCCCATGGCCGCGATCTGGCGGACCAATGTGGCGGTAATGGGCCGCGATGCCGTGCCCGCCGGCAAGAACAAGGTCTGGATATCCGGCGCCATCTGCCGGTTCATCCCGGCCATCTGCATCTCATAATCGAGATCGGTTCCGTCGCGCAGCCCGCGCACCAGCAGTTTCGTGCCGCGTTGACGGGCCGCATCGACGACAAGATTGTCGAAGGCGACAACATCGATGTCGCCTGCCCTGTCCGGCAGAAACTCCTGAAGCGACTGGCGGATCAGGTCCGCACGCTCCTCGAAGGAGAAGAGCGGTGCCTTTCCGGGGTGGATGCCGATCCCGACGATGACCTTCGTCGCCACGTTCAGCGCCTGCACAAGCACGTCGAGATGCCCGTTCGTCATCGGATCGAAGGAGCCGGGATAAAATGCCGTGGTCATCGCACCTGTTTCCGTTTGGTGAAGCCTTTTGTCACGGACGGCGACGGATCGCAAGAGTTGTACGGGACTTGCCACCGTTCCCCGCAAGCACGCCAGTGTTCCCTGGGAAACAGCGCGACTGAAAGAATGAATGCTAGATGAACGCCATGTTCAACGGTGCTTCACACGCAAGACGTTAAATGTAGCGCCAGTAACAACGGAACTTTTTTGAACGAACCGCCGTTTAGGATGCGAAAGGATTACGGCTATGGGACTTGCTCTGTTTTCGATGGCGATGTTTTTCGCGATGATATTTGCGACGATACATGGACTGCGCAACGAGTCCCGTGACCGGCGCGATCAATTCGTGACCCAAAAGATCTTCCGTTGATGGAGGGCGCTATGGCCAGCCTGTTCATGATCGCGGCTGCGATCATCAGTTTCGTGTTCTTGATTGATTTTGCCCGGACGATACGCGACCTCCAGCGCGATCGTCGGGGTTCGGAACGGCTCGACGGTTTCAACGTCTAGCGGTTTCGAGGCTTCGTAACCGAAGCTTGGTAGTAAGCGATCGCCGTCCCTTCCCCTGAGGCGGTCGCCATTGTAAGCCGGACGGCATCCCCTGCCCGTCCGGCTTTTTCTTTGCCTGCTCCCAGTCGCGAACACCCAGTTCAGGCAGCCGCCTTGCCTTCAGCCTTTGCAGACAGCGCATTCAGCATCCGGAAGAAGCGCCAGTTCAAGAGCACCGCCGCGGCCGCAAGCCCAAGCACAAAACCGAACCAGACGCCAATGCCGCCGAAGTTGAACAGGAAGGCGAAGGCCCAGGCGCAGACGAAACCGATCGGCCAGTAGGAAATCAACGCCAGGAGCATCGGCACCTTCGTATCCTTCAGACCGCGCAACATGCCGGCAGCAATCGCCTGCATGCCATCGACGAGCTGGAACGCCCCGGCGATGACGATCAGCGGAGCGGCAAATGCGAGAACCGCGGCTGCGTCCGGGCGTCCGGTGTCGAGGTAAAGGGCGGCAAGCTCGCTCGGGAAGATGGCGAAGATCGCGCTGCCGACGATGGCAAAGCCGGCGCCGAGCACGAGCGATGCGATCGCCGCCCGTCGCACGCCGAGAAGATCACCGCGCCCATAGGCGAGACCGACGCGGACGGTGGCCGCTTGCGCCAACCCAAGCGGGATCATGAAGGCGATCGAGGCAAACTGCAGGGCGATGCCGTGAGCGGCAAGTTCGACCGTCCCAATCGTGCCCATCAGCAGCGACGCGACCGTGAAGAGGCTGACCTCTGCAAGGATCGTCAGCGAGATCGGAATGCCGAGAAAGACGACTTCGCGGAACGCGACCCAGTCAGGGCGCCAGAAGCGAACGAAGAGCTCGTACTGGTTGAGCTCCGGCTTACTCTTGATGTAACCGATCGTCAGCGCCGCCCCGAGCACTGCAACGCCGAGGGCGGCAACCGCCGCGCCGAAGATGCCAAGCTTCGGAAAGCCGAAATGGCCGAAAATCAGGACGTAGCAAAGAAGCGCGTTGAGCACGAGCGTCGCCAGCGTCACGTAAAGAATGATGCCTGCCCTTTCCAATCCGCTCAGGAAGGCGCGCAGCACCATGAAGATGAGGCCCGGGAAAATCGCCCACTGGGCGATGCGCACATATTCGCCTGCAAGTGCTGCCACCTTCGGCTGTTGCCCGGCAAAAAGCAGGATCGGCTCGGCCATCCAGAGAAGTGGCGCCGTCAGGAGACCGTAGAGCAGGACCACCCACATGCCCATGCGCACCGAGCGGCGCACCGAGACCTTGTCGCCTCGCCCGACGGCCTGGGCCGCCATCGGCACCACGGCGTTGGCAAAGCCGTTGCCGAAAACATAGACCGTAAAATACATCTGGGTCGCCAGAATGATCGCGGCAAGTTCGGTGGCGCCGAGCTTTCCGACCATCAGCACGTCTGTCGTGTTGATGGCGAGTTGCGCCAACTGAGCGCCGATGAACGGCACACCGAGATAGAAACTCGCGCGATAGTGCGTCCGCCAGGAGTTGTCGGTCGTCTGTGGCGTCAGGCTCGGGTTCGCGGTCAGCATGGCAGATTCCTGGCAGTCGGCGGTTTCGCGCCGCAACTGTCTGTCGGAGGGAGGAAAAACGGAAATAGATGAGCGGCGACCAAAGAGCCAGCCGCAAGGGCAAGGTTGCTCAAACTTTCATCGATAGATCACGAAAATTGATCAATTTCCGGGCATTCGCGTCAACTCGCCGCGTGCTGCTTTTTCGATCGCCGGGATGTCTTCCACCTCCGCTGCCTCCTCTCCTTGCGGCCCGACCGCACGGCTGCGGGGTATTTTCAGGAGGAAGACAACGAGCGCGCCGACCAGAAAGCAACTGGCCAAGGCATAGGGCGCACCGGCGAAGGACACGGGCGCGCCGGCGCTTGTGAAATAGCCGAAGGCCTGGGTGAAGATCAGCGGCCCGATGATCGTCGTGATGCTGGCGACGCTGGTCAGGGCTCCCTGAAGCTCCCCTTGCGCCGATGGCGGCACATGGGCGGCAGCGATGCTGCGCAACGGCGGATCGGCAAGGCTTTCAAGCGCGGTTGCGATGATCACCGCATAGACCATCCACCCCTGCCAGGCCGCCGCGTAACCGACCGCACCGAGCGTCGTGAACGTCAGCCCGACGACCGCCGTTCGCCATTCGCCGAGCCTTGGCACGACCTGCGGCAACACGATGCCCATGACGAGCGCGCCGCCAATGCCGAAGATTCCGAGCGAAAGCCCGATCTGTCCCTCGCTCCAGCCATAGCGGTAGGAGGACACGAAGGACCAGACGGCCGGGTAGACGGAGTGGGCCAGCCAGAAGAGAAAGAACACGAACCCGACCCAGCCGATGCCAGGATAGTTGCGCATCTGTTTCAAGGCGCCGAGCGGATTGGCCCGCTTCCATTCGAACCGTCTGCGGTTCGCGCGATCGAGCGTCTCCGGCAGCAGGAACACGCCGAGGATGAAGTTGACAAAGGACAGTGCCGCCGCGCCGTAGAACGGCACCCGTGGCCCGAGTTCGCCCAGCAACCCGCCGAGCACCGGCCCAAGAGCGAAGCCCGAGCCGAAGGCGATGCCGATCAAGCCAAAATTCTTGGCGCGGTTGCCGTCATGGCTGATGTCGGCAATGTAGGCCGCAGCGGTGCCGAAGCTTGCGCCGCTGATGCCGGCAAGGACGCGCCCGATGAAGAGCATCCAATAACTGGTGGCGAGCGCGCAAATCAGGTTGTCGATGGCGAAGGTCAGCACGGAAGCGAGCAGCACCGGTCGCCGGCCGAAACGGTCGCTGAGGTTGCCGATCAGCGGCGCAAAGAGAAACTGCATCGCCGCGTAGACCAGCAGCAGCCAGCCACCGTCGATTGCCGCTTCGCTGATATCCGCGCCGGTCAATTCCTCAAGATAGGTCGGCAGCACCGGAACGATGATCGCAATGCCGAGGATATCGAGAAACAGGATGACAAAGACGAGGAACAGGCCGCGTCGCACAAACTTTTCGTCGAGCATTTGCCCCCTCCCCGAGCGCCTGCTGCCCCGGGAGGAGACAGAACGTGAACGACGCCTACCAATTTAGGTGTAACGGATCATTTCATGCGAAACAATCCGTGAACATCTCAAAATTTCTGATGGGACTATCGCAATGGTTGATGCGTGAGGTACAGCGCATTCGCCTTTTAAGGGTTATCGCGTCGCTGTTCGAGCTTCAGGAAATCAACGAAGGCACGCAGCGCTGCCGGCATGTGCCGGCGGCTTGCATAGTACAGAAAAGGCCCGGAAAAGCTCGTAATCCAGTCGTTTAGAATGGGAACGAGCCGCCCCGCCGCGATCGCCGGAGCGACAAATTCCTCGAAGGTTCGGATGACGCCAAGGCCGTCGAGCGCCGCGCCAAGCTCAAGGTCTATCGTGTTCGCAGTTACGACCGATGGTGGTGCCATCGTGAAAGCAGCCTCGCCTTCACCGAATTCCCACGAAAGGGAAACCCCGCTGGCGAATCGATGGCGAATACAGCGGTGTTCGAGCAAATCGCGCGGATGTTGCGGAACGCCGCAACGGGCGAGATAATCCGGCGCGGCGGCGGTGAGATACCGTTGCCGCCGCGGGCCGATCGGGATGGCGATCATGTCGCGCTCGACGCGTTCTTCGTAGCGAACACCCGCATCGAAGCCGGCGGCAAGAACGTCGACGAATCCGTCTTCAGCCGTCACTTCAAGGGTGATCGCCGGATGCTCGCGCAGGAACCTGCCAATGATCGGTGGTAGTATTTCGCGGGCAATGATGGTCGGGACATTGAGTTTCAGCGTTCCGGCCGGGCTGTCACGCATGTCGTTGACCTGATCGAGCGCGCCGGCGATCTCGCCAAGCGCTGGCGTCAACCTCTCGAGCAGCCGCGTGCCGGCTTCCGTCAGCGTGACACTGCGGGTGGTGCGGTTGAGCAGACGCACCTGGAGCCTGGCCTCAAGCCGGCGCAGCGCCTCGCTCAAGGATGACGCGGACACGCCGCGTTTCAACGCCGCAGCGCGAAAGCTGCGCGCTGCCGCGACAGCGGTGAAGGCATCGAGATCCGCCAGAGGCAAGTCATTCATTGTGCAAAATTCCATACAAGCCGTTCGGTGAGGAGCGGATTATCGCACGATCAAGAGCGAAGTAAACAGAAAGCCGAGCAAACGGGCCGACGGTTCGGCCTTGTCGAAGGAGAACGAGAATGGATTACGTCTCACTTGGAAAAACCGGCCCGTCGGTATCGGCGCTTGGCCTCGGTTGCATGGGCATGTCGGGCATGTACGGCCCGGCCGACCGCGCCGAGAGCATCGCCACGATCCATGCGGCACTCGAGGCCGGTGTGACGCTGCTCGACACGGGCGACTTCTACGGCATGGGCCACAACGAAATGCTGATCGGAGAGGCACTGAAGGGCGGCAAGCGTGACAAGGCGATCCTGAGCGTGAAATTCGGCGCCTTGCGCGACGCTGCCGGCAACTGGTCAGGCTATGACAGCCGCCCGAAAGCCATCCGCAATTTCCTCGCGTATTCCCTGCAGCGGCTCGGCGTCGACCATATCGACGTCTATCGTCCCTCGCGGCTCGACCCGGATGTTCCGATCGAGGACACCATCGGCGCGATCGCCGACATGGTGAAGGCGGGTTACGTCAGGCATATCGGCCTATCCGAGGTCGGGCCTGAGACCATCCGCCGAGCCGCGACCGTTCACCCCATTTCGGATCTGCAGATTGAGTATTCGCTGATTTCACGCGGCATAGAGGACGAAATCCTGCCGACCTGCCGCGCGCTTGGCATCGGCATCACTGCCTATGGTGTGCTGTCGCGTGGCCTGATCAGCGGTCATTGGCAAAAGGGTGCCGCCGGCAAGGGTGATTTCCGCGCCATGAGCCCGCGGTTCCAGGAGGGCAATGTCGACAAGAACCTCGCGCTTGTCGAAGCGCTCAGGCAGATTGCCGAAAGCAAGGGCGTGTCGGTCGCGCAAATCGCGATTGCCTGGGTGGCAGCCCAGGGCAAGGACATCGTTCCCCTCGTCGGCGCCCGCCGACGTGACCGGCTTGCCGAGGCGCTGGCATCACGCGACGTGCATCTGAGCGCCGACGATCGGGCCGTGATTGAACGCGTCGTACCGCGAGATGCGGCTGCAGGCGCGCGCTACCCGGAAGCACAGCTCGCCCACATGGACAGCGAGCGCGGGTAGCGAACGAAATCCTGACCAAACGAAAAGGGCCGGCATGAGTGCCGGCCCTTTTCGCATGTCTTGTCGGCAATCTCAGACGGCGCCGGAGAAGGTGTCGCAGGCCGACATCTTGCCGCTGTCGAAGCCGCGCTTGAACCAGCGCATGCGCTGTTCCGACGTTCCGTGGTTGAAACTCTCGGGCACGACATAGCCCTGCATGCGCTTTTGCAGCGTGTCATCGCCGATCTGGGTGGCGGCGTTCAGCGCCTCTTCAAGGTCGCCCTGCTCGAGCAAGCCCTTCTGCTGGGTATATTTGCCCCAGACGCCGGCGAAACAATCAGCCTGCAGCTCGACGCGCACCGACATCTGGTTGGCTTCCGTCTCGCTCATCGACTGCCGCATCTGGTTGAACTTCGGCAGAACGCCGATCAGGTTCTGGACGTGGTGCCCGACCTCGTGCGCCACGACGTAGGCCTGCGCAAAATCGCCCGCCGCATCGAACTTCTGCGACAGCTCATCGAAGAAGCTCATGTCGAGATAGAGCTTGTGGTCACCCGGGCAATAGAACGGACCGGACGCGGCAGACGCAAAGCCGCAGGCCGAGCGTACCTGGCCACGGAAGAGCACCATCTTCGGCTCTTCGTATTGCTGGCCATTGGCCTGGAAGATGCCGTGCCAGGTGTCCTCGGTCTCGGCGAGCACGGTCGCCATGAACTGCTTCATTTCCTCTTCCTGGGCGGTCCCCTGTGGCGCCGGCGAGCCGTCACTCTGCTCGAAGCCGGGCAGCTGAACCGGGCTTCCGCCACCGTTCAGAACCTGCAGCATGTCGATGCCCATGGCCTTGAGGATGAAGTAGAGAACGACGAGAAAGATGATGGTGCCGAAGCTCATGCCACCGCCCGCGCGCCGCATGCCTCCACCACCGCCCGGCATGCGGAAGCCACCGCCGCGACCGAATGGGCTGCCACCGAGGCCGCCAGGGCTCGCGCCCCGCTGATCTTCGACGTTGTCGGATTGGCGGCGGCCCTTCCATTCCATGGTCTGTCCTCCCGGCATGGGCGATAGGATATATCGGTCAGACCTTTTATATGCCCGGCCGAACGCAGTTGTAAAACGCAAACGGGCCGGCAAGGTTGCAATCATGCCAATCTTTTCGGGGGCTTGCGGCGAGCGTAGCGCGCCCGAAGGCGTATCCTTGACCACGCGTGGCTTTAACGATCCTATTTGCAATCGAGAAAAAGATCGGGAGGCACGATCATGAAGGCATTGCGGCTCGAAGGCATCGGCCACCTCACGGTCGCCGAGGTGGAAAAACCCAAGCCTGGTCCGAATGATCTTCTCGTGCGGGTCGAAGCTTGCGGCATCTGCGGTACCGACCGCCACCTCTTGCATGGTGAGTTCCCGTCGACGCCGCCGGTGACGCTCGGTCACGAATTCTGCGGCATCGTCGAAGCAGCCGGTCAAGCCGTCTCCGACATCGCCATCGGCGCGCGCATCACCGGCGATCCGAACATTTCCTGCGGGACCTGCCCGCAATGCACCGCTGGCCGTGTCAATCTCTGCCGCAATTTGCGGGCAATCGGCATCCACCGCGACGGCGGCTTTGCCGATTACGTCCTCGTGCCGCGCAAGCAGGCCTACGAGATTCCGCTCACGCTTGATCCGGTACACGGCGCCTTCTGCGAACCCCTCGCCTGTTGCCTGCATGGCGTGGACAGGGCCGGGATTCGCGCCGGTTCCTCCGCCGTCGTGCTTGGCGGCGGTGTCATTGGCCTTTTGACGGTTCAGCTTCTGCGGCTTGCCGGCGCCACTACCGTGATTCTGTCGACACGGCAGGCCGCCAAGCGGCGGCTGGCGGAAGAGCTCGGCGCGACGGCGACCGTCGATCCCTCCTCCACCGACATCATCGAGCGGATCGCCGGCAACGACGGGCTGTGCCCCGGCGGCGTCGATGTCGTCATTGAATGTGCCGGCGTCGCCGAGACAGTCAGGCAATCGACACGACTTGCCAAGGCCGGCGGAACGGTCGCCATCCTCGGTGTCATGCCGCAGGGCGAGACGGTGGAGATCGAGCCGTTCGACATCCTCTTTCGCGAACTGCGCGTGCTTGGGTCCTTCATCAATCCGTTCGTGCACCGCCGCGCGGCCGATCTGGTCGCCTCAGGCGCAATCGAGATCGACAAGCTGATTTCGCGGCGCGTCACGCTCGACGAGGCGGGCGCCGTCATCTCACACCCGCCTGCAGCCGGCGAGGTCAAGGTTCTCGTGATCCCCGAGCGCACCTGATGTTTGAGGCACGAATTCGTTCCTGCAGGGAGCAGCCACGCGGCAAATATACCGGGTTCTTGTCGATTCCGGAATTTTCGGGGTTTCGCTTGCAGAAACATTTGCCTATAAGCCGCTTCTAGCCTGAAAAGACCCATCAATGCGTGCCCGGCCGGTGACCTCCCACCTCGGCCGGTTTTTCGCGCAGCTAGAAACGGATGATCGACCATGCCGAAGCGCCAAGATATCAAGTCCATTCTTATCATCGGCGCGGGGCCGATCGTCATCGGTCAGGCTTGCGAATTCGACTATTCAGGCACCCAGGCCTGTAAGGCGTTGAAGGAGGAAGGCTACCGCGTCATCCTCGTCAACTCCAACCCGGCGACGATCATGACCGATCCGGGCCTGGCGGATGCCACCTACGTCGAACCGATCACCCCTGAGGTTGTCGCCAAGATCATCGCCAAGGAACGGCCGGACGCACTGCTGCCGACCATGGGTGGCCAGACGGCGCTCAACACCGCCCTGTCGCTGCGCCGCATGGGCGTGCTCGAGCGCTACAATGTCGAGATGATCGGCGCAAAGCCGGACGCGATCGACAAGGCAGAAGACCGCGCCCTCTTCCGCGAGGCCATGGCGAAGATCGGCCTGGAGACGCCGATGTCGCGGCTGGCCAACGCCACCGACATCAAGGACCATGACCGCAAGGTGCATGAGGCCGAACGCGCCGAACTGAAGGGCCGTCTTTCCGGTGCCGAACTCGACAAGGCGCTCGACGAACTGGAAAACCAGTGGAACCTCGGCGAAGGCGACCGCAAGCAGCGCTACATGAACCACGCCATGGCGATTGCCGCCCAAGCGCTTGACGATGTCGGCCTGCCCGCCATCATCCGTCCGTCGTTTACGCTCGGCGGTACCGGCGGCGGCATTGCCTACAACCGCACCGAATTCTTCGACATCGTCGGCAGCGGCCTCGATGCGTCGCCGACCACCGAAGTGCTGATCGAAGAATCGGTGCTCGGCTGGAAGGAATACGAGATGGAGGTCGTCCGCGACACGGCGGACAACTGCATCATCATCTGCTCGATCGAAAACATCGATCCGATGGGCGTGCACACCGGCGATTCGATCACGGTCGCTCCGGCGCTGACGCTGACCGACAAAGAATACCAGATCATGCGCAACGCCTCGATCGCGGTTCTGCGCGAGATCGGCGTCGAGACCGGTGGCTCGAACGTGCAGTTCGCCGTCAATCCGGAGAACGGTCGCCTGGTCGTGATCGAAATGAACCCGCGCGTCTCGCGCTCCTCGGCGCTTGCCTCCAAGGCGACCGGCTTCCCGATCGCCAAGATCGCGGCGAAGCTCGCCATCGGCTACACGCTCGACGAGCTCGACAACGACATCACCGGCGGTGCGACGCCTGCGTCGTTCGAACCCTCGATCGACTATGTCGTCACCAAGATCCCGCGTTTTGCCTTCGAGAAGTTTCCGGGCGCCTCGCCGGTTCTGACGACGGCGATGAAGTCGGTCGGCGAAGTCATGGCGATCGGCCGCACCTTTGCCGAATCGCTGCAGAAGGCGCTGCGCGGTCTCGAGACCGGCCTTACCGGCCTCGACGAGATCGAAATTCCTGACATGGACGAGAACGGCGATGGCCGCAACGCCATCCGCGCTGCGATCGGCACGCCAACGCCGGACCGTCTGCGCATGGTCGCCCAGGCACTGCGCTATGGCATGAGCGAGGCCGAGGTCCACGAAGCGAGCAAGATCGACCCGTGGTTCATCGCCCAGTTCAAGGCGATCGTCGACATGGAAGCGCGCATCCGCGAGCACGGCCTTCCCAAGGATGCCGAGAACCTGCGCATGCTGAAGGCCATGGGCTTCTCCGACGCCCGTCTTGCCACGCTTGGCGGCAAGCGTCCGAAGGAAGTGGCCGAACTGCGCAATGCGCTGAACGTACGCCCGGTCTACAAGCGCATCGACACATGTGCTGCCGAATTCGCCTCGCCGACCGCCTACATGTACTCGACCTACGAGACGCCCTTCGTCGGTGCCGCCCGTTCCGAGGCCGAGGTCTCCGACCGCAAGAAGGTCGTCATTCTCGGCGGTGGCCCGAACCGTATCGGCCAGGGCATCGAGTTCGACTATTGCTGCTGCCACGCGGCCTTCGCCTTGAAGGATGCCGGCTACGAAGCAATCATGATCAACTGCAACCCCGAGACGGTTTCGACCGACTACGACACCTCCGATCGCCTCTACTTCGAGCCGCTGACGGCCGAAGACGTGATCGAGATCATGCGAGCCGAGCAGGAAAAGGGTGAACTGGTCGGTGTCATCGTGCAGTTCGGTGGCCAAACGCCGCTGAAGCTCGCCGAGGCGCTCGAAAAGAACGGCATCCCGATCCTCGGTACCGCACCTGACGCGATCGACCTTGCCGAAGATCGCGACCGCTTCCAGAAGCTTCTGATGAAGCTCGACCTTAACCAGCCGAACAACGGCATTGCCTATTCGGTCGAGCAGGCTCGCCTCGTTGCGGCCGAGATCGGCTTCCCGCTGGTCGTGCGCCCGTCCTACGTTCTCGGCGGCCGCGCGATGCAGATCATCCATTCGGAAAGCATGCTGCAGAGCTACCTGCTCGACACGGTTCCGGGCCTTGTTCCGGAAGACATCAAGCAGCGCTACCCGAACGACAAGACCGGCCAGATCAACACGCTGCTCGGCAAGAACCCGCTGCTGTTCGACAGCTACCTGACAAACGCGACGGAAGTCGATGTCGATTGCCTGTGCGACGGCAAGGACGTCTTCGTCTCGGGCATCATGGAGCACATCGAGGAAGCCGGCATTCACTCGGGCGACAGCGCCTGCTCGCTGCCGGTGCACACACTTGATGCGGCGATGGTCGACGAACTCGAACGCCAGACGGGCGCCCTTGCCAAGGCACTCAACGTCGGCGGCCTGATGAACGTGCAGTTCGCGATCAAGGACGGCACGATCTACGTACTCGAAGTCAACCCGCGCGCCTCGCGCACCGTGCCATTCGTCGCCAAGACGATCGGCGCGCCGATCGCCAAGATCGCCGCCCGCGTCATGGCCGGCGAAGCGCTCGACGTGGCGATCGCCGCCTATGGCGAAAAGCCGGATCCGCGCAACCTGAAGCACATTGCGGTGAAGGAAGCTGTCTTCCCCTTCGCGCGCTTCCCTGGCGTCGACACTTTGCTCGGCCCGGAAATGCGTTCGACCGGCGAAGTCATCGGTCTCGACACCGACTATGCACTCGCCTTCGCCAAGTCGCAGCTCGGCGCCGGCGTCGACCTGCCGCGTGACGGAACGGTGTTCGTTTCGGTTCGCGACGAAGACAAGACCCGCGTCCTTCCGGCGATCCGCATTCTGGTCGACATCGGCTTCAAGGTCATGGCAACCGGCGGAACGGCACGCTTCCTTGGTGAACACGGCATTGCCGCGACCAAGATCAACAAGGTCCAGGAAGGCCGCCCGCATGTCGAGGATGCCATCCGCAACCGCCACGTCCAGCTCGTGATCAACACGACGGACAGCAACAAGGCGATCTCGGACTCCAAGTCTCTGCGCCGCGCAACGCTGATGCAGAAGGTGCCCTACTACACGACCATGTCGGGCGCCGAAGCGGCCGCGCATGCGATCAAGGCGCTGAAGGCCGGCAGCCTCGAAGTCCGCCCGCTGCAGAGCTACTTCAAGGCTTGACGACAATTACGGCGCGCGAGACCTTCGCGCGCCGTTTCTACTCCCCCTTACGCCCACCGACCGGTAGCCTTTCCGGGCACGGCGCTCGATCGGGCCGGCCCCGCTGAACGCCGCATGAACGGCCGGTTCAGCCTACATTCTCCCATCGCGTGTTTTCATGCGCCCATGCACTCAAGTTTCGGAGGCGTCTCCGGCGGGTGCTTTATGGGGCAAGATCGTGCAGCGCTATTTCTTCGATTTGCATTGGGACGACGAGCACGTCGTCGATGAAGACGGGATCAACCATTTCGACGAGGGCTCGGCGCTCTACTACGGCCAGCGGATCGCCGACAAGATCGGTCGCGATGCCGACTACGGCTCGCTGAAGGTCGAGGTTTTCAACAGCGCGCACAGGCTGCTAGCGACGATCCTTCCGTCGATCGGCCGCCGTCACGAACAGCAGGCCCTGCTCGGAGGCCGTCAAATCGGAGCCCAGCTGCACGCTGCCGCTTAAATCATTCCGTTGTTTCGTCGAAACGGGGCGTTCCTGCCTTGCGCTGTCGGCCTTGCGAGCCTTTTGCCGCCAAGCGCACCGTCCGCTGCCCGAAATAGACCGACACCGTCGAGATCAGGCACGCGACGACGAAGACGGCCAGCAGAGCCCCGTGGATCGTCTCCACGCTTGCCTTTTCGTCGAAGCCTTTGAGATTTGCCGTCAGTCCACAGATCGCAGCGCCGATGGCGTACCCCGCTGATTGAAGGGTCGGCAGAAGCGCTGAGGTCTTGTCCCGTTCACCGCGCGGCGAAACGTCCATCATCAACTGGCTGAGCGTTCCCCAGGATATACCGAAGCCGGCGCCGACGGCGATCTGGCTCGGAAAGATCAGCCGGAATTCGTCAGAAGCGATCGAAAACGTTAGACCGGCCAGCCCCAGGCTGAGGAGTGCTGGCCCGATCGCCATCAATTTCACGCGCAAGTCGTGAGAACGCAGGCTGGCCACGAAAATTGCGGTCGCACTCCAGGAGATCGCCATCATGGCGGCGGAAAAACCGGCGGCGGTCGGGCTGAAATTCCAGACATGCTGAAGACCATAGATGAGGTACACCGAGCCGGAGGCTTGTGCCAGCGGCATCAGCAACACGACCCAGAGGCCGGTACCGAGTGGTTTGCTCACCGAGAAAGCGCCGACCGGCAGGATCGAATGCTCGGACCGACGATCCGTCTCGACCGCAGCCCAGAGGATCGTCAACGCCGTTGCGAGAGCGGCCGCCATCAACACCACGCTGGGGGCCGCATTCGAAACGGATATCAGCAATATACCGGCGCCCACGACGATCAGCCGCATCAGCGGGATCGGGCGGGGCTTTGCGGTCGATGCCGTTTTCGCCGGAACAATGGCTAGCACCAGGGCGACAAAGAGCGCTGCGGCCGGAATGTTGACGCCGAAGGCTGCCCGCCATGACCAATACTCGGTGAGAAATCCTGATATCAGCGGGCCACCGAAGGCGGCCGTCGCCCAGACGATCGCTTCTGCGCCAAAGATCTTTGGCACCAGCCGAGGCGGAAAGAGTTCCGGGATCAACGCATAGCAGACCGCAGCGATAATCCCTTCCCCGAAGCCTTGGAATATCCGGCCGGCGAGCACTTGCGGCATGCTGCTTGCGGCCGTAGCAACGAAAGTGCCCGCAACGAACACGGCAGCAGCCGCGATCAGCGTGCCACGCGCCCCGAACCTTGCCTTGAGATTGGCAGCGACCGCGCCGCCAAGGATGGCAAAGACGAGGTATAGGGTGACCGCCCAGGACAGAAGCGTCGCGCCGCCGAACTCCTCGACTGCCGTCGGAAGCGCGGTCGAGACGAAAAACTCGTTGAAGGCAAAGAGTGCGACCCCAAGACAGAGAGTGACCGTCGCCGCGAGATAGTCTGGTCGCAGCAGTTCGCTCCAACGGCCATCCTCCTGCGGCAATGCCTCTCCCTCGCCGAGATTGCCGTCGTCACTGGCTAGATTCATGGGGTACCATTCCTTCGCTGATATCGTGCAGGAACACGAGTGCTACGACCTCAACCACGGTTGAGGTAAAGCACTTTCTTAGAAGCTTGCCAGCGGTTGGCCGCTCCCACAAGTTGCAAGCGACATCCAGGGTTCGGTGGACGACGGCGAAATATCTGGCTTTCGCGCCGCCGTTTCTGCTATAACGAGGGTTCGAAGTTTCGGACGGTTCCGGCGCTCGCGCGCCGGAGACCGTTTTCTTTTGCGTTGGCGCCGCCCAAAGGGCGGCGCCTCGTGCTTAATGAAGGACATTGAAATGGTCGAAAAAGTGCCGATGACACAGGGTGGATTCGTCAACCTGCAGGAGGAGCTGCGCTGGCGCCAGCAGGAAGAACGCCCACGAATCATCGAGGCGATTGCTGAAGCCCGTGCACATGGCGACCTGTCGGAAAATGCCGAGTACCACGCTGCCAAGGAAGCGCAGAGCCACAACGAAGGCCGGATCACCGAGCTTGAAGACTTGATCGCACGCGCGGAAGTCATTGATCTCTCAAAGATGTCCGGTTCGAAGATCAAGTTCGGCGCCAAGGTCAAGCTGGTCGACGAAGACACGGAAGAAGAAAAGACCTATCAGATCGTCGGCGATCAGGAGGCCGACGTAAAGGCCGGCCGCATCTCGATCTCTTCCCCGATCGCCCGCGCGCTGATCGGCAAGGAAGTCGGCGATTCGATCGAAGTGAACGCTCCCGGCGGTTCCAAGGCCTACGAAATTCTCGCCGTAAACTGGGGCTGATCAGCCTCGGCGGGGGCGAAGTCTTCCTTCGCCCCAATTTCCCTTCCTGAAGACGATCATTGCTCGCGCAAGGAGTGCGCTTTCGTGGCCGATATCCGGAACGTCGAGGTCATCGCGCCCAACTTCAAGCGCCGCCTCTCGGGCGTGACATCCACCATCATTCAACTGATCCCGATCCAGCGCGCACTCGGAGAAAAGATCGCTGTGCTGGGGACCGGCCTGCCCGACACCCTGCCCTCGATCCGCTTTCGCGACCTTCTGCGCCTGTGGAACGCTCCCGACGGTCGTCCCTGCCGCGTCTGGCATGCACGCCGCAATGTCGAGATGCTACCCGCGATCGTGCTGCGCGACCTCTTCAGGATGAAATTGAAGATCGTCTTCACGTCCGCCTCGCAACGCCGCCACACCGGCTGGAGCAAGTTCTTGATTTCGAGGATGGACGCGGTGATCGCGACAAGCGGCAAGACCGCCGCCTATCTCACGGTTCCGAATACGGTCATCCTGCACGGCATCGACACCAAGCGCTTCCAGCCGGCTGCCGACGTCGGCCTCGCCAAGACGGCACTCGGCCTTGATCCCGCTCAGAAATATGTCGGTTGCTTCGGGCGCGTTCGGCATCAAAAGGGTACCGACCTCTTCGTCGACAGCATGATCGCCCTTTTGCCATGCCGGCCCGGCTGGAGCGCCATCGTCGCGGGGCGGGCGACCGGCCCGCACGTCGCCTTCGAAAACGAGCTCAGGGAGCGGGTTGCGAAGGCGGGCCTCACCGACCGCATTCGCTTTGTCGGCGAACATACCAACATTCCCGACTGGTACCGCGCACTTGATCTTTTTGTCGCTCCGCAGCGCTGGGAAGGCTTCGGACTGACGCCACTGGAAGCGATGGCGACGGGCGTGCCGGTTGTTGCAACCGATGTGGGTGCGTTTTCGGAACTCGTGGTCGTCGGAGAGCAGGAAACCGGTACGATCATCCCGGCCAATGATCTGCAGGCGATGGTCGAGGCGGCAGCGGGCTTCATGGACGATGACCAACGCCGGACCATGGCCGGCGCCAACGGGCTCGGACTGACCTGCGCCTCCTTCGCAATCGAAGGCGAAGCGCGCGCGATCAATGCGGTCTACGAACGACTGATGCGCTCCTGACCGTCCGCTGTGGTGGTGGCAGGCTTTCCATGCAGGGGCGTTTCCCGCCCCTGCCGCAGCGCGCTCAGCGCTTCGAGGCGAACAGCTTCATATAGGCGTCGGTGATTGCCTGCTTGGAAAACTGGCTCATCAACGTCTCATGCCCGCGTTCCGCAAGGCGCTCGCCGAGTGCGGCGTCACTGGCGATCCGGTCGATCGCCTGGGCGAAGCCATCCGCATCGCCGATATCGACCAACAGCCCATTCTCGCCGTCGCGCATGAACCATTGCGGCCCCTCCGAACGGCTGGACACCACCGGCGTGCCTTGCGCCCAGGCTTCGAGGACGACGTTGCCGAGCGGCTCGTGGCTCGATGCCATGACGAAGATGTCGGAGGCGGCGAGGAAGGGCCGCGTGTCCTTCTGCCACCCTGCAAAGCGCACGCGCTTGGCCACACCGAGATCGGCCGCGAGCTTCTCGAGGTTTTCGCGTTCCTCGCCGTCACCGATCAGCCAGAGATAGGTGTCCGGCACCTTGGCGATTGCCTGGATCAGCGTGTGGAATCCCTTGCGTGGAACGAAGCGTCCCATCGACATGACGACCGGTACGTTCTCCGGCGTATCCAGCGTGGCGCGGCTGACCGGGGCGACGCGTTCCGTGCCGGTGAAGTTGGAGATCACTTCGACGTCGCGCTTCCAGCCGATCTTGCGCACATGCTCGGCGATGCCGGGCGTGTTGCAGACCAGGCAATCCGTGTTGCGGAAGTAATCGAGGCGCAAGGGATAGTCGCCGAGCCGGGAGATCTTGATGCAGCCCTTGTAGTTCGGCATCAACCGGCTCGCGCGCGGCATCCAGGCAAATAGCGCATCCGGCTTTTCGCGGCGCGCCATGCTGCTGACCTTCATCGGCAAGAGGATGCGATCGAGCGACAGGTTGCGGAAGTTGCTTTCGATAATGCGCGTCGCGCCCTCGATGTCCTTCCGCCAGATCCGTCCCGGGCGGATTACGGATGTCTGTTCGACGCCACGCTCGCCGAGTGCGTTGACCAGATGAACGAAGAAGCGCTCTGCGCCACCGTCCTTGCCGAAGTGGAAATGCATGACTTTCATGGAAACCTCACGGGCTGGTCTGGCGCCGATCCATGTCGTCATGGTTCGGGTGCCGTTTCAGCGCGTGCCTCTGATAGATCTTTGCTGCGGTGAGGAAGGCGTAGACCGCCCCCGTCATCGCTTCGATGAAACCGGGAAAACCGCAGCGCCAAAGCCCGTTGCGGAAGTAGAGCCGCAGGAAATAGAGCGGCGGGCTGAACAGCATCTTGTAGGGTCGCGCCGACTTTCCGGCAGCAAACTGCTGGTCCGCCTTCAAGGTGGAGTACTTGTTTTCCTTGAGGATCTGCTCGTCGATGATGAGCGGCCGATAATGCAGGAGGCTTCCCTTGCGCGCAGCACCCACCGCGCCGTCCGGCACGATGCCTTCATGGACCTTCTGGTTGAGGTCGTAGCGGCCCCTGCCCTTGCGGATCAGACGTAGGTTCCGCCGCTCGTGCACGCGCTCCGGCGTGTAGCCGTAACCGATCAGGTAGGGCCTGCGCGCCACGCGCCAGCCGACGGTCTCCGCGGGGGCATCGAGCAGCGACGGCAGCAGGGCCTTCAGCGGTGCGTCGAGGCGCTCGTCGGAATCGATGTTCAAGCACCAGGCTTGCGTGCACTGGTCGAGCGCGAACTGCTTCTGTCCGGCATAACCCCGCCACGGCTCGTGCAGGAAGCGGATCGGCCAGCCCTTGTCGATAAAGGACTGCACCAGCGCCGGCGTGCCGTCTGTCGAGCCGGAATCGACAATGACGATTTCGGCACATTGATCGAGGCTCTCGATGCAATTGCCGAGATAGGCCTCTTCGTTCTGGCAGATGATGAAGGCGGACAGCGGAAGCTTGTTCATGATGGTCCTAGATCTGCACGAGGCCGATGTCCTTGACCTGGCGGATGGTCAACATCGTGCGCACGGTGTCGACGCGCTCGTTGGCCGTCAGCACCTCGATGACGAAATCCTGGAATGTCGTCAGGTTCTCGGCGACACAGTGCAGCAGGAAGTCACTTTCGCCGGAAACTGTCCAGGCCTGCCGGACGATCTGCCATTCGGCGGTGGCGGCGGCAAACGCCTTGAGATCGGCCTCCGACTGGCGCTTGAGGCCCACCATACAGAACGCAACCAGGTCGAACCCGAGCGCCGGCGCGTTCAGGAGCGCGTGGTAGCCCTTGATGACACCGGTTTCCTCAAGCTTGCGAACGCGTCTGAGGCATGGCGGCGCGGAAATGCCGACCCTTTGGGCGAGATCGACGTTGGTCATCCGGCCATCACGCTGGAGCTCGCGAAGGATCTTGAGATCGATAGCGTCGAGCTCGACTTGTTTCGTCATGAACGTTTGTCCTTTTTGCGTGGTGACTTCGGGCGGTGCGCGAAGTCAAAGCAGAATGCCTGGCGTGTTGGGTTGTTTGACGCGGTTTCGTCAAGCAACCGGTTTTGTCAGAATTGCCATGTAGTTGATCGGCAGACCCTTGTCGGTATAGCGCTTTCGAATATCCGCGTAGCGGGCAAATGGCGACACAAATCGCGCAACCAGGCCGAAGAGCTGGAAGAATACGAGGAGAAACACGCCCACAATGCCGCCGCCGTATCCTGAAGGGGTCTTCGGAAACCGCCCGCGCATATGGCGCAGCTGATGGGCGACCGTCGCCAGGAAACCTTCTAGCCAGCGGATTTCGCCAATCTCGAAGCCCGTTTCATCGAAAAGGTAACGCAGGCCGAACTGGGTATAGCGATAGTAATCGTAGGGTTGCTCGTGCTCCGGGTAGTAGAGCGGTGCGGAGAAGAACATCTTGCCTCCGGGTTTCAGGACCCGGTGAAGTTCCTGCAGAACCAGCTTCGGTTCCGGAACGTGCTCCATCACTTGCGTGAAGACGATCGCGTCGAACCGTCCATCCTCGACCGGAATTTTCCTGAGGTCGCAAACATAAGTGCTGGGCTTGTATTTTTTCTCGACCTGCTCAAAGTCGGCGCTTTCGTAACGTTGCTTGGAGAATTTGGGTGCGTAGGCCTGCGACCCAGCGCCCGCGTCGAGCACGAGGCAGCCTTCCGGCAGCGATTCGCCAAAGGCTGTGAGTTCGCGGTCGAGCCAGACGCGACTTGCATTCAACCCCATACTCTTCTCCAGCAAAGTGAATCCGCGTGAAATATCGCCAAACCCGCGGGACAACAAGCAGTCGCGCCCACTATTCGCCGGAAAATGGCGTCTCCAGAGCCCAATTGACCGTAAAGTGAGTTGAACGGTGTCGCCGACCGGGGCTTCTGTGCGTCCGACGTTCCCCGCGAGCCGATCAGAGCGCCGATGAGGCGTTTGACGGGTTGCGCCTGATGCACAAACGCGTCATCTGGTGGTGAAACACAGCTTAAGGCTCAAGCACTTGTGTGTATCACGGCGGATGCCCTTGAAAGTCGTGGTGCGGAATACCTAAACTATGGAACTATTTCCCATTGACGCAATGGAATCGGATGAGGTCGTTTTCCTGTCCGATGAACGAAGGACAAGACTATGACTGCCCGTCACGTGAAAGTGCTGATCATTGGCTCCGGCCCGGCTGGCTACACGGCTGCTATCTATACGGCGCGCGCGATGCTTGAGCCCGTCCTGATCGCCGGCATGGAACAGGGCGGTCAGCTTATGATCACCACCGACGTGGAGAACTATCCGGGTTATGCCGATCCGGTCCAGGGCCCCTGGATGATGGAACAGATGCTGAAGCAGGCGACCCATGTGGGCGCCGAGATCGTCAACGATCTGGTGACCGATGTTGACCTGTCCGTCCGCCCGTTCCGTATCAAGACCGATAGCGGGACTGACTGGACTGCAGACGCGCTTATCATCGCGACCGGCGCGAAGGCGAAATGGCTTGGCATCGAGACAGAGCCGACCTTCATGGGCTTCGGCGTTTCGGCCTGCGCCACCTGCGACGGCTTCTTCTACCGCAACAAGGACGTTATCGTGGTTGGCGGCGGCAATTCGGCCGTGGAAGAGGCGCTCTATCTTTCCAACCTCGCCAAGACCGTGACGGTCGTTCACCGCCGCGATAGCTTCCGCGCCGAAAAGATCCTGCAGGAACGCCTGTTCGCCAAGCCGAACGTTAAGATCATCTGGGATCACGAGGTGGTCGAATATCTCGGAGCGCCGGCCAAGCCGCCGATGCCGGCATCGGTCAACGGCGTAAAACTGCGCAACACCAAGACCGGTGAAACTGCAGACATGGTCACGGACGGCGTGTTCGTCGCGATCGGGCACGCACCGGCCGTCGAACTTTTCAAAGGCAAGCTCCGGCAGAAGTCGAACGGCTATCTCTGGACCGCGGCCGATTCGACGGCAACGGACGTGCCCGGCGTTTTTGCCGCAGGTGACGTGACGGACGACATTTATCGTCAAGCAGTTACCGCAGCCGGCATGGGTTGCATGGCGGCGCTTGAAGCCGAGAAATACCTGGCGGGTCATATGCCCGTCGCAATTGCAGCCGAATAGAAGCTGCGAATCGGGGTGGTACCGCAAAGGTACCTCTCCCGAGTGGGAACAGACGCATCAGCCACGCCCGGAAGACAGGCCCCTGTCTCCCGGAGTGGTTTTATATGGGGGACTTCATGTCGCTGGACTGGGACAAACTGCGCATTTTTCACGCGGCGGCCGAGGCGGGGTCGTTCACGCATGCGGCAGACAAGCTTCATCTCTCTCAGTCGGCGATCAGCCGCCAGGTCAGCTCGCTGGAGCAGGATGTCGGCATCAAGCTGTTCCATCGCCACGCGCGCGGCCTGATCCTCACGGAACAGGGCGAAATCCTCTATCGTACCGCGCACGAAGTGCTGATGAAGCTTGAGAGCGTCAAGGTCCAGCTCAGCGAGACCACGGACAAGCCGAGCGGCAAGCTGCGCATCACCACCACGGTTGGCCTCGGCCAGGGGTGGCTCACGGACAAGATCCAGGAGTTCATGTCGTTGCACCCGGAGGTGCAGGTCCAGCTGATCCTCGACAACGAGGAACTGGACGTGAACATGCGCCATGCCGACTGCGCCATCCGCCTGCGCCAGCCGCAGCAGTCGGACCTGATCCAGCGCAAGCTGTTCACCGTGCACATGCATGTGTACGCAGCTCCGTCCTACATCAACAAGTACGGCGAGCCGCAGTCGGTCGCAGACCTCGACAACCACCGCATCATCACCTTCGGCGAGCCGGCGCCGAACTACCTTCTTGATGTCAACTGGCTCGAAATCGCCGGGCGCGATTCCGACAATCCGCGCGTCTCGCACCTGCAGATCAACAGCCAGACGTCGATCAAGCGCGCCTGCCTTCTGGGCATCGGCGTCGCCATGCTGCCCGACTACATCGTCGGCCGCGACCCGGGTCTCATCCAGCTGCCGATCAGTGCCGACATCCCGTCGTTCGATACCTACTTCTGCTATCCCGATGAGATAAAGAACGCAGCAAAACTCAAGGTCTTCCGCGACTACATCGTCGCCAAGGCCAGGAACTGGAACTTCTGAGGCCACGCCGGCAAATGCTCCATTTTCGAGCATTTGCCGGTATCGAGCATAACTGATTGTTTTCCTTGAGAATTGTCGGATGCGTCGCAGAATTTTTGCGGCGCATTTTTGTTGTTCGCTGCAAAATTGGGCAGGGATGCGCACATGGCATGGCAGTCATGCATATTAAATGATTGCTGCTCGCCCAAAAAAGCAGCATACAACACTCAGCTGATGCATCTTTGGTGGCTTCTCCTCCCAGTGCCACCGCAGCAGCTGTTCCCCTCTGGAGGTTTAATTACCTTCACAACTTATAAGGGCCCAAGTCATCTTGTGGCCCTCTTTTTTTGTCTACCCTTTGGAAGACAAGCGAGCTTTGATGAAAATTTCGGTCGGCTATTGAAAGCCGATAGTTCGTTTCCCATATCAAAATGCAGCTGATGCATTCTTGGTGGCTTCTCCTCCCCGCCACCGCATTAGCTGTTCCCCTCTGGAGGTTCTTATTACCTTCACAACTACAAGGGCCCAAGTTTTCTTGAGGCCCTCTTTTTTTGCCTTCATCCTCGCGCTCACGCGCTCGTGATTTGTATATCGGATATCGGACATACATGTATCGTTAAACCACGATATGGCGATACACGATGAACCGCGATGAAATCCTCAAGGCTCTTGCTCACCCGGTCCGGGTCAACATCCTTGCCTGGCTGAAGGAACCGGAGCGCCACTTCCCGATGCAGGAGCATCCGCTCGATCTCGGCGTCTGCGCCGGTCAGTTCGAGCGCTGCGGCCTGTCGCAGTCGTCGGTTTCCTCCCACCTCGCTATCCTTCAACGCGCCGATCTCGTGACAACCCGCAGGCTCGGCCAGTGGATCTTCTACCGCCGCAACGAAGAAACCATCGCCGCCTTCCTCAGGGACATCGGCACCCTCTGAACCAAGCTCCTCCCAAGCAGACAGGATCGAAAGGACTTCCCATGCCTACGCTTTTTGACCCCATCACCATCGGCGACATCGCGCTTAAGAACCGCATCGTCATGGCGCCTTTGACCCGCAACCGTTCGCCGGGCGCCGTGCCGAACACGTTGAACGTCACCTACTACGAGCAGCGCGCAACGGCCGGCCTGCTGATTACGGAGGGAACGGCGATTACCCAGCAGGGCCAAGGCTATGCCGACGTGCCCGGCCTCTACACGCCGGAGGCGCTCGATGGCTGGCGCAAGGTGACCGACGCGGTGCATACCAAGGGTGGACGGATCGTCGTGCAGATCTGGCATGTCGGCCGCATCTCGCACAACTCATTGCAGCCGAACGGGGGCAAGCCGGTTGCCCCTTCCGCCATCCGCGCGAAATCCAAGACCTACCTGATCAACCCTGACGGAACTGGCTCGTTTTCCGAGACGTCCGAGCCGCACGCCTTGGGCGTTGCCGAGATCGCAGGGATTGTCGAAGACTATCGTAAGGCTGCACGCGCCGCGATAGACGCCGGCTTCGACGGCATCGAGATCCATGCGGCCAACGGCTATCTCATCGACCAGTTCCTGCGGTCCGGCTCGAACCATCGCAGCGACAGCTACGGCGGCCCGATCGAAAACCGTGCGCGCTTCCTCTTTGAGGTTGTGGAAACCGTGACCAAGGAGATCGGCGCCGGTCGCGTCGGCATCCGCCTTTCACCCGTCACGCCGGCCAACGATGCCTTCGACCCGGAGCCGCAATCGGTCTTCGGTTATGTGGTCAAGAACCTCGCACGCTATCCGCTTGCCTACATCCACATCATCGAAGGGGCGACGGGCGGTCCGAGAGACCACCAGCAGGGCGACCAGCCGTTCGACTACGAGGCGCTGCGCGCCACCTATGTCGCGGCCGGCGGCAAGGCCGCCTGGATGACGAACAACGGCTATGACCGCTCCCTCGCCGTAAAGACGGTGAAGGACGGCGAGGCCGATCTCGTCGCTTTCGGAAAACCGTTCATCTCCAACCCGGATCTCGTGGAACGGCTGAAGCAGGACGCTCCGCTCAACGCGCCCGACCAGGCGACCTTCTATGGCGGTGGCGCCAAGGGCTACACCGACTACCCGGCCCTTGAACAGGTCGTCTGAAGCGCCCACATGGCCAAGTACCCTCGCCGCCCGGCGGGGGTATTTTGTCTGGGAAGACCCTGTTTATGTTCGCTTCTTATTTCGAAAAATGGTCATTGCAGCCCGACGGCGATGCGATCGTCACCCCGTCCAGCCATCTCTTTCCCGTGCGCTATGGCAACCAGTCGGCGATGCTCAAAGTTGCGCAGGATCCCGAAGAAAAGTTCGGGCGCCTGCCGATGGTCTACTGGAACGGGCAAGGCGCTGCGAAGGTTTACGAGTGGGACACGGATGCAGTCCTGATAGAGCGTGCCGACAGCCAGCGGAACCTGTTTCACATGGCGATGACGGGAAGTGACGAAGAGGTGACGCGCATCATCTGCCGCTCGGTTGCAGAACTCCACGCCCCGCGTTCCACCCCCATTCCCACCGACCTCGTGCCGCTCGACAAGTGGTTCTCGTCCCTGGAAACCGCCGCTCCCGCTCAAGGCGGCCTGTTTGCGCGCGCCCTCGATGCGGCCAAGACCCTGCTTGCCGATCCCGAACCGCCTGTCGTGCTGCACGCCGACGTTCACCACGCCAACATTCTCGACTTCGGCGAGCGAGGCTGGTTGGCGATCGACCCCAAGCGCGTCGTTGGCGATCGTGGCTACGATTACGCCAACCTCTTCTGCAATCCGGAACTGCCCTTGGTGACCGCCCCGGGTCGGCTGCAGCGACATCTGCCCATTGTCGCCGAGGAAGCGGGCCTTGCCCCGCGCCGGATCCTGAATTGGGTGCTGGCCTATGCCGGGCTTTCCGCGGCCTGGTTTCTCGAGGATGGTGACGATTTCGGTGTTGAGAGCGACCTGACGATGGCTCGGATCGCCATCGCCGAGCTTGATCGCTGAGGATCAGCCGGTTTTCAAGAGAACGACGGCATAGATACAGGGTTCGCTGCCGGCATTGCTGAAGACGCAATCCTGCGGCGGGCCGAGCTCCAGGCAGTCTCCCTCGGCAAGGACATGCGTCTCTCCTCCCTCGACAAAGGTCAGGCTGCCCTGCTTCACCCAAATCCACCGACGATGGAGCGCATAGGCAGATGCGGGGATCGGCACGTCGGCACGGCTCGGAAGCTCGACTTCCACAAGTTCGAGCGGAAGGTCCGACATTGGCGAGACGTGACGGCGGAGGTAGCCGCTTTGCGGATCGCGCCAAACGGCTTGATCCTGGCGCCGCGACAGCCGTCCCTGGCTCATCTCCGCACGCGCAATCAAACTGGACATCGTGAGACCGAACGCGGCCGACAGCTTTGCAAGCAGGGTTGCTGTCGGGCTGCTGTCGCCATGCTCGATCTTGTGGATCATCGCGCGCGACACGCCGGACCGATCGGAGAGCATGCTGAGCGACCAGCCACGCGCCTCCCGTTCGAGGCGAATTCGCTCACTGAGACGTTGATCGAGACTGTCTACTTTAGTATTCATGGTGTAGCCATATAGTGAACAACAACAAGGAACAAGCGCATGCTGATCAGGGCGGCCAACCAGAGCGATCTGCCAGTCATCTGCGAGATCTACAACGACGCGGTGGCAAACACGACGGCGATCTGGAATGAGACCCTGGTCGACGTCGCCAACCGCACCGCATGGCTAAAGGCACGTGCGGATGCGGGCTACCCGATCCTGGTCGCTGTCTCCGAGGATGGCGAAGTCGTTGGTTATGCCTCGTTTGGCGATTGGCGTGCCTTCGACGGCTATCGCCATACCGTCGAGCACTCCGTTTACGTGCACAAAAACCGTCGCGGCGCTGGCATAGGACGAAAGCTCCTGGTCGCCCTGATTGCCGAAGCGGAGCGGATCGGCAAACATGTGATGGTCGCTGCGATCGAATCGGAGAACACCGCTTCGATCCGCCTGCATGCCCAAGTTGGATTTGTCGAGACCGGCCGAATGCCCGAGGTGGGCACGAAGTTCGGGCGCTGGCTCGACCTCACCTTCATGCAGTTGGTGCTGCCAACGGGATCGCCGCGCTGACAATCGGCTGGCAGGTGGTCCGCCCTTGCAATGCCCCGGTTTGTCGCGACAAGCGGAAATGGTATGAACGTGAGGCAACGGTTTCGGGAAGCACTGCGACGTGGATTCTCAACGGAAGGGTAGACCAGGCACCTGGGCGCATGCGTTGCGCACCGCACTGGTGACACTTGCCTGCATGAATGCACTTTCTCCGGCGCCGGCCTCAGCCCGTATCGATGACCTCCCCCCTCGCCCGAAATGCGTCTATTCGGGCCGATCGGCGGCAGACCCTGCCACATCGCTTTGCATCAGCAAGGAGAACTTTGCCCGCGACATCTGCGGCGTGATCAACCACTACGCGACGGCGAACGACCTGCCTGCTGCCTTCTTCGCCCGGCTCATCTGGCGTGAAAGCCTGTTTCGACCAAATGCCGTCAGTCCGAAGGGCGCTGAAGGGATCGCGCAATTCATGCCGGGAACGGCCAAGCTGCGCGGCCTCAACGACAGCTTCGACGTCGTGCAAGCGCTCGGCAAGTCCGCCGAATATCTGAACGAACTCAAATCCCGCTACGGCAATCTCGGCTTTGCCGCCGCCGCCTACAATGCGGGTGAAGGTGGCTTGGAGCGCTTCCTCGAGGTTGACTGGCTGCCCGCTGAAACGCGCAATTATGTCCTGGCCATCACCGCCTACAGCGTCGAGGACTGGCGCGACAACCCGCCGAAAACGCTGGACCTGACGCTGGACAAGAACAAGAACTTCCTCGAGGGATGCGTGAGCCTGGCGAGCACGCGGCGTCTTCCCGACATTGAAGTGATCGACGAGGCGGAGTGGGCGCCTTGGGGCGTGCAGCTTGCGGCGCATTTCCAGAAGTCGGTGGCCCAGCGGCTTTTTGTCAGCGCCGTCAAGCGGCTACCCGAGCCGATCCGCAGCGAGAAGGCGCTTCTGCTCCGCGAACGCAATGCAAGCTTCGGGGTGCGTATCCGCTACGCCGCGCGCATCGGCCGCGAGAGCCAGGCGGAGGCAAACAAGCTGTGCGCCACCATTCGCAAGAGCGGCGGCGCCTGCCTCGTCTTCCGCAACTAGGCGATCTCGCGCTAGTTCCGAGCTGATCGCGTCGCCGAGGACCTCCGCGAGCACTTCCTAGCAATTCTGCGCGAAGCATCCGCAAAATGGCAGCGGCGGCAGAGGCCGTTGCCAAGTGCCAAGCGCCAGTTGCAGCAGGCGCAATATGCGCCCTGCCCGGCTTACCGTTTCGCCGCGACGACCATGCCACCGCAACAACCAAGTCCTCGAAGGGTTGTCCCAACCGCCTGGTCGATCGGCGTGTGCGGCTCTTCGCCGAGTACGTCAAGCAGCCGTTCGTTCGACATGCGCAGCGGTTCGCGCCAGAGGTAGCGCATCTTGCGCAACTCTGCAAAAAGCGGAACGAAGGGCGAAGCAAGCCCGATCAACCACCAGGGAAATGCCCTGACCGACAGTTTCGGCTTGCCGACGACGCGGCGGATGGCTTCGACCATCTCCATTCCGTTCCGGTCAAGGAAGCCGCGCATGTGATAGACGGCGAAGCGCGGCAAGCTGTCGGCGCGCTCCACGAGGCGCATCATCGTTTCGGCAACGTCGGGCAGATAGGCCCATTGGTGAGCGACGCCCTTGCGGCCCGGATAGGAGATCGCCGTCAACGGCTTTCCCGGTTTCACCAGTCCTTGAGAAAACCAATTATTAGCAGCGCCCGGACCAAAGAAGTCGCCGGCCCTGACGATGATGACGCCGACGCCCGCCTCCGATGCCGCCTTCAACCGAAGTTCCATCTCCTTGCGGATCAGCCCCTTGTCGGTATCCGGGTTCTGCGGCGCCTCTTCGGTCAGCACCGGAAAGGCGTCGCGACCGAAATTGTAGATCGTTCCCGGTAGCAGGATGCGCGCACCGTTTGCCTTGGCGGCGGCAATCGTGTTGTCCAGCATCGGCAGAACCAAAGTACCCCAATTGCGATAGCCTGCCGGGTTGACCGCGTGCACGATGAGCCCGACGCCGTCTGCTGCGGCGAGGACATCGCTCGGGTTCATCGCGTCGCCCTGCCGCCAGCCGAACGCCGGGGCAGTTTGCGCGGCCTTCCCGGCGTTTCGGTTCAAGGCGCGCACCGTCCACCCGCGCGCAATCAGCCCGCGCGCCACGGCGCCGCCGATACCACCGGTCGCGCCAAGCACCAGCGCCACCTTCGCGTTTTCCTGCAATTCAGTCATCCAACGCTCCATCCGTTTCGGTGGAACAAGCATCGCCCGTTGACGCATTAAACGGAATTGTCGAAAATTCTTTGTGTGATATACTTAAATATATGAACAAGGTGGATTTGAGCTGGGACATCTACAAAACGTTCCTGACGGTACTCCAGGAGGGGTCGCTTTCGGCCGCCGCCCGCGAACTTGGCCTGACGCAACCCACAATCGGCCGGCACATCGATGCCATGGAAACGAGGCTTGGCTACCCGTTCTTTGTCCGATCTCCGCACGGCTTGCTACCGACCGATGCTGCCTTGGCGCTCAAACCCTATGCCGAGACGCTGGCAGCGACATCGGCAGCGCTGCTGCGCGAAGCATCCAGTCAGCGCGATGCAATCAGCGGCACTGTGCGCATCAGCGCGAGCGAAGTGATCGGCGTGGAGGTTCTGCCGCCGATCCTTGCAGACCTGCATGCCGCCTATCCGGGCTTGACGATCGAGCTATCGGCTTCCGACACGGTTGAAGATCTGCTGCGCCAGGAAGCCGATATTGCGGTGCGCATGGTCGCGCCGACACAGGGCGCGCTGATTGCTCGCCACATCGGCGGAGTGCCGATCAGTTTTCACGCCCATCGCCGCTACGTCGAGCGGCGTGGCACGCCCGAAACGCTGGCTGAGCTGAAAGATCATAGCCTGATCGGCTACGACCGGGAAACTGCAGCGATCCGTGCGATCATCGCCCGCGCGCCGGAACTGCCCGCCGCACGGTTCGCGTTCAAGGCTGACAGCAATCTCGCCCAGCTTGCTGCCATCCGCGCCGGCTTTGGCATCGGAATCTGCCAAAATGGCTTGGCGGCGCGGGATCCGGACTTGCTTCCGGTGCTTCCGGGGCTCTTCGAAATGAAGCTTGAGACCTGGCTGGTGATGCACGAAAACCTGAAGACGGCGCCACGCTGTCGCGTCACCTTCGATGCCCTTGCCAAGGGGCTGCGCGGCTACATCCGCGGCATCGCGCCCACCGTCGGGAACGCCGACGACCAAGGCTGAATTCCAGGCCTTGCCGTGCAATCACGGGGCCGGCCGCAATCCGGGATCACTTGCCCCTTATGCGAAAAGGCCCGCTGAGATAGCGGGCCTTTTCGTGTTCGTAAAATCTTCCGCAAACAGCGATCAGCTCTCGGATTCGGCAGGCGTTTCCGGCGCGCCGTTTTCGACGACCGCGCCCTCAGCTTCGCCTTCACCCTCGTCATCGCCTTCCGGCTCGCTGATGCGCTCGACAGAGACGACCTTCTCGTCCTTGGCGGTCGAGAAGATGGTGACGCCCTTCGTGGCGCGGCTCGCAAGCCGGACACCGTTGATCGGCACGCGGATCAGTTGGCCACCGTCGGACACGAGCATGATCTGGTCGTTGTCCTCGATCGGGAAGGCTGCCACGAGTTCGCCGATCTCCGACGTCCGCGAGGTATCGGTGGCGCGGATGCCCTTGCCGCCGCGACCTGAGGTGCGGAAGTCGTAGGACGAGGAACGCTTGCCGAAGCCCTTGGCCGAAACCGTCAGCACGAACTGCTCGCGGGCCTTCAGCTCTTCGTAGCGCTCGTTCGACAGCTCGCCGCCGTCAGTGACTTCCTCCCCGACGAGTGAGATCTCTTCCTCTTCACCCGTTGCCGCGCGCCGTTCGGCGGCCGCACGCTTGAGGTAAGCCGCACGCTCCCAGGGCTCGGCGTCGACATGACCGACGATCGCCATGGAGATGATCCGGTCGCCATCGCCGAGGTTGATGCCGCGCACACCGATCGAATTGCGGCCGGCAAAGACGCGCACGTCGTCGACCGGGAAGCGGATGCACTGGCCGAGCGCCGTCGTCAGCATGACATCGTCGCGCTCGGTGCAGGTGTCGACGGACAGGATCTCGTCGCCCTCTTCGTCGAGCTTCATCGCGATCTTGCCGTTGCGGTTGACCTGGACGAAGTCCGACAACTTGTTGCGGCGAACGGTGCCTCGGGTCGTCGAGAACATGACATCGAGGTTTTCCCAGGTCGTCTCGTCCTCGGGCAGCGGCATGATCGTGGTGATGCGCTCGCCGGGTTCCAGCGGTAGCATATTGATCAGCGCCTTGCCGCGCGACTGCGGGGTGCCGATCGGCAAGCGCCAGACCTTCTCCTTGTAGACGATGCCACGCGAGGAGAAGAACAGGACCGGCGTATGGGTATTGGCGACGAATAGCCGGGTAACGAAATCCTCGTCCCTGGTCGCCATGCCCGAACGGCCCTTGCCGCCGCGACGCTGCGCCCGGTAGGTCGTCAGCGGCACGCGCTTGATGTAGCCGAGATGCGAGACTGTCACGACCATGTCTTCACGGGCGATGAGATCCTCATCGTCCATATCCGGGCCGCCTTCCATGATCTCGGAACGACGCGGCGTGCCGAACTCGTCACGGATGGCGATGAGCTCGTCCTTGACCATGGTCATGATACGAAGGCGTGACGACAGGATGTCGAGGTAATCCTTGATTTCCTCGCCGATCTTGTTGAGTTCGTCGCCGATTTCGTCGCGGCCGAGCGCGGTCAGGCGCTGCAGGCGCAGGTCGAGGATGGCGCGGGCCTGCTCCTCCGAAAGGTTGTAGGTGTTGTCGTCGTTGATCCGGTGGCGCGGATCGTCGATCAGCCGGATGAGGCTGTCGACATCGTGGGCCGGCCAGCGGCGCTCCATCAACTGCTCGCGCGCCGTCTGCGGATCGGGCGCCGTGCGAATGAGCTTGATGATTTCGTCGATGTTGGCAACGGCGATGGCGAGACCGACCAGCACATGGGCGCGGTCACGCGCCTTGCGCAGCAGGTACTTCGTGCGCCGGCTAACGACTTCCTCGCGGAAGGAGACGAAAGCCCTGAGCATGTCGAGCAACGTCATCTGTTCCGGCTTGCCGCCGTTCAGCGCCACCATGTTGCAGCCGAACGAGGTCTGCAGCGGCGTGTAGCGGTAAAGCTGGTTGAGGATGACGTCGGCATTGGCGTCGCGCTTCAGCTCGACGACGACGCGGTACCCCTGGCGGTCGGATTCGTCACGCAGGTCCGAGATGCCTTCGATGCGCTTGTCGCGCACCAATTCGGCCATCTTCTCGATCATCGTCGCCTTGTTCACCTGGAAGGGGATCTCGGTGATGATGATCTGCTCGCGATCGCCACGCATCGGCTCGACATGGGCACGACCGCGCATGATGACCGAGCCGCGGCCGGTCTCATAGGCCGAACGGATGCCGGAACGGCCGAGGATCAACGCGCCGGTCGGGAAGTCCGGACCCGGGATGATTTCCATCAGCTCCGGCAGTTCGATGGCCGGATTGTCGATCAGCGCAATGCAGCCGCCGATGACTTCGACCAGATTGTGCGGCGGAATGTTCGTCGCCATGCCGACGGCGATACCGCCGGCGCCGTTGACGAGCAGGTTCGGGAACTTCGCGGGAACGACGACCGGCTCCTGCAAGGTGCCGTCATAGTTGTCGCGGAAGTCGACCGTTTCCTTGTCGAGATCGTCGAGCAGCGAATGCGCAGCCTTCTGCAGGCGGCACTCGGTGTAGCGCTCTGCGGCCGGCGGGTCACCGTCGACGGAACCGAAGTTGCCCTGGCCGTCGATCAGCGGCAGGCGGAGCGACCAGTCCTGCGCCATACGCGCCAGAGCGTCGTAGATCGCCATGTTGCCGTGCGGGTGGTACTTACCCATCACGTCCCCGGTCACGCGGGCACACTTGACGTATTTCTTGTTCCAGTCGATGCCGAGTTCGCTCATCCCGTAGAGGATGCGGCGGTGCACGGGTTTCAGACCGTCACGCACGTCGGGAAGCGCGCGGCTGACGATAACGCTCATGGCGTAATCGAGATAGGACCGCTGCATTTCCTCGATGATGGAAATCGGCTCGATGCCTGGCGGAGTTTTTCCGCCGCCGGGGGTGCTTTGCTCAGTCAATGGTGATCACGATCTTTGTTCAGAATCAGTCGGA
>NZ_DASYHB010000077.1:0-6072 GCF_035999185.1 Ensifer sp.
CATGAGCACAGATGTCCTGCGATCAACAAAGCGTTTCGTCAACCGTTCATGTAGTGCGTCGGATAATCGATCTTCAATTTCCCGCGTCTTTTCTTGCCAGTGTGTCGGATCGGCCAGCCATCCGGGCCGGTTCGACACATAAGTCCATGTCCTGATCTGCGCGATTCGCGCCGAAAGTGTGTCGATCTCACCATCGGTATGATCGGCACGCCTGACCTGCTCGGCCATGAAGTCTTCATTTACCGTGCCGCGGCGGACGAGATCCATATAAAGCGTCGAGATCAGGTCGGCGTGCTGGGCCGGCGTGATGCGCCGATAGTCGGGCAAGGCACAGGCTTCCCACAACTTCTCCACGCGCTGGGCATTGGTGGTGATGTCGATGATCTCGGGGTAGCGGACCAGATGCTCGAACGCCTGCTGGTCTACCGCCGGTAGCGCCCGGGCAAGACCCGGGACCGTCGGTGCGGCATCCAGGCTCTTCTTCAGGGCACTGATCGAGGCGTAGTCGAAGGCCTTCGAGCGCCACTGCAGCACCTTGACCGGATCGAATTGATGCGCCTCGATGCGGTGAACGAGCTCATTGTCGAAGGGGTCGACACGACCGGTCACGCCAAAGGTTCCGTCGCGCATGTGGCGACCGGCGCGCCCGGCGATCTGCGCCAGCTCGGCCGGGTTGAGATCGCGGAACTGGTAGCCGTCGAACTTGCGGTCCTGGGCGAAGGCAACGTGATCGACGTCGAGGTTGAGACCCATGCCGATCGCGTCGGTCGCGACCAGAAATTCCACGTCGCCTTCCTGGTAAAGTGCGACCTGTGCATTGCGCGTGCGTGGTGACAGCGCGCCGAGCACGACCGCGGCGCCGCCGCGCTGGCGGCGGATCAGTTCGGCAATCGCGTAGACTTCGTCGGCCGAGAAGGCGACGATTGCCGTGCGATGTGGCAGACGGGTGATTTTCTTCGAGCCGGCATAAAGCAGCTGCGACATGCGCGGCCGTTCGACGACGGTGATGCCGGGCAGCAGCTGTTCGAGGATCGGCCGCATCGTTGCAGCCCCCAGAAGCAGCGTCTCGCCACGCCCCCTCAGATGCAGGATCCGGTCGGTGAAGATGTGACCGCGCTCAAGGTCACCGGCAAGCTGAACCTCGTCGATCGCGACGAAGGATGCCGTCGTCTCGCGCGGCATCGCCTCGACGGTGCAGACCGAAAAGCGGGCGCGATGCGGGGTGATCTTCTCCTCGCCGGTGATCAGCGCGACGTTGTGATGCCCGACCCTTTCGACGAGACGCGTATAGACTTCGCGCGCGAGCAGCCGCAGCGGCAGACCGATAACGCCACTCTCATGGGCGACCATGCGCTCGATCGCATAATGCGTCTTGCCGGTATTGGTTGGCCCGAGCACCGCAGTTACGCCGCGGCCGCTCAGGATCATGGGGTGAACGGACACGTCATCGATCCCGGGCATTCAGAAATTACGGCAGCGTCTTTTGAACGCTGGCGGCAAACACATGCCCACGCACCGAGCCAAACGCAAGGGGCGCCGACAACTAAAACTCTCGCTCAGCACCTCCGATACCCATTGCACCACCTGTTGTGGCCGCGCAATCGAGATTCGGAACAGCCGTGGAACGAATCGGAGACGAATCGCTGACTCCTCGTGATTCACTGTATGTTCACGACTAGATATAGATTTCAACACCGAACGTTGCACCACATGCTGAATCTGGGGCCTATTCGGCACTTTGCAGCCGGCGATTCGCCGAAAACGGGGTCGCCCCACCACCAAACGGCCCCAAGGATTCGGAATCCAAGACTCTGGAAACCCTGGAAAATTTTTAACGAAATTCGTCGGAGATTCCGCTTAGAGAGAGAATGAGAATCGCACGTCATCCGCGCGACCATGGCGGGAACATCCGGCGGCGACTCGTTGCCCGCGCGTTATTCCGCCTTTGTTCTCCTCAACATGTAGTGTCTACGTCGCGTTCCGACAACAGAAAAACCGGTACAACTTCAGGCGCGGGACACGGGAAAAACCGGCAGGGCTTGCGCTCCGCACCACATGAAAAACGGCGCCGGGAAGGCGCCGTTTTCCTGTGTTGGTGAAACGCGGTGGTCAGACGAAAAATTGTCCGCCGTTCGCCGAAATCGTCGAACCGGTGATGAAACCGGCATCGTCCGAGGCCAGAAACACCACGCAGCGGGCGATCTCTTCAGGCTCGCCGAGACGTCCGACCGGGATCTGCGGGATAATCCGTTCGTTGAGGACCTTTTCCGGGATGGCGCGCACCATCTCCGTGCCGATATAGCCAGGGCAGATCGCATTGACCGTGATGCCCTTGGCAGCCCCTTCCTGCGACAGCGCCTTGGTAAAGCCGAGATCGCCGGCCTTCGCGGCCGAATAATTGGCCTGGCCCATCTGCCCTTTCTGGCCGTTGATCGAGGAGATGTTGATGACGCGGCCGAAGCCGCGGTCGCGCATCGCCGACCAGAGCGGATGGGTCATGTTGAAAAGACCGGTGAGGTTGGTGCCGATCACCTCGCCCCATTGTTCCGGCGTCATCTTGTGGAACATCGCGTCCCGAGTGATGCCGGCATTGTTGATCAGGATTTCGACCGGGCCGAGATCGGCCTCGACCTTGGCGATGCCGTCAGCGCAGGCCTGGTAGCTGGAGACATCCCATTTGTAGACCGAAATGCCGGTCTCCTGCTTGAAGGCCTGAGCTTTCTCATCATTGCCGGCATAGTTGGCAGCCACCTTGTAGCCAGCATTCTTGAGTGCGATGGAGATTGCAGCACCAATGCCGCGCGACCCACCCGTGACCAATGCTACCCTGCTCATGCACGCCTCCCACTTGATCAGTTCAGTTTTTCGAATGCCTTCTTCATCAGCTTTTCGCCGACCTGTTGTCCGTAGAGCCCGGCAGCCGCCTGAAACTGCGGCGTCGCGAGCGCGGACATACCCACCTCGCACTTCTCCAGTGCAAGATCCATCATCACGCTGCTGAGCTGGTCCAGCGACGTTTTCAGCGCATCGCTGTCGTCGTTCAGGGCAGCAACCATCACGTCCTTGAAAGCGACCTCCTCATTCGAGGTCGTGTGTTCCAGCATGCACTGCACCAGCCGCGCCTCGTCGAGAGGCGCGGGATTGGCGTGTGCGGAAACAATCGGCGAACCGGCCAGCAAGAGGGAAAACGGAACCCACCTGGCGCTGTTCATCCCGCCAAACCGACTAGAGCCGCTCGACGCACATGGCGACACCCATGCCGCCGCCGATGCAGAGCGTTGCAAGGCCCTTGGAAACGCCGCGGCGCTTCATTTCGAAGAGCAGCGTGTTGAGCACGCGGGCGCCCGATGCACCGATCGGGTGGCCGATGGCAATCGCGCCGCCATTGACGTTGACGATCGACGGATCCCAGCCGAGGTCCTTGTTGACGGCGCAGGCCTGAGCCGCGAAGGCCTCGTTGGCTTCCACAAGCTCGACGTCGCCGATCGCCCAGCCGGCTCTCGCCAGCGCCTTGCGCGACGCGGGGATCGGGCCCGTGCCCATCACCTGCGGATCGACGCCGGCAGTTGCCCAGGAAACGATGCGGGCAAGCGGCTGGATGCCGCGCTTGGAGGCTTGAGCCTCGGTCATCAGAAGCGTTGCAGCCGCACCGTCGTTGAGCCCCGAAGCATTGCCCGCGGTGACCGTGCCTTCCTTGTCGAAGGCCGGACGCAGCTTGGTCATCTGGTCGCGCGTCGCGCCATGGCGGATGTATTCGTCCTGGTCGACGGTGACGTCGCCCTTGCGGCCCTTGACGATGAAGGGAATGATCTCGTCGGCGAAGCGCCCTGCCTTTTGTGCTGCCTCGGCCTTGTTCTGCGAGGCGAGTGCGAACGTGTCCTGCTCCTCGCGGCTGAGCTGCCACTGGCGCGCGACGTTCTCGGCGGTAATGCCCATGTGGTAGCCGTAGAAGGCGTCGGTCAGGCCATCCTTGATCATCGTGTCGATCATCTTGAAATCGCCCATCTTCACGCCGCCGCGAAGATGCGAGCAATGCGGCGCCATCGACATGGATTCCATGCCGCCGGCAACGATGATCTCTGCATCACCGGTTGCAATCTGCTGCATGCCGAGCGCGACTGCGCGCAGGCCCGAGCCGCAAAGCTGGTTCATGCCCCAGGCGGTCTTCTCCTGAGGGACACCCGCCTTCATCGCCGCCTGGCGCGCCGGGTTCTGGCCTTCGCCTGCCTGCAGCACCTGGCCGAGGATCACCTCGTCGACCTCACCGGCCTCGACGCCCGCGCGCTCCAGCACGCCCTTGATGACGGCGGCGCCGAGTTCGTGCGCCGGTGTATTGGCGAAGGCACCGTTGAAGGATCCGACTGCGGTTCTGGCCGCGCTGGCGATCACGATGGAGGGGTTGCTCATGGGACGTTTCCTCAGATTTCTTGCGTGATGGCAGCAGACTGGCAAAGCGCGGGGCGCAAGTCAAACGCCTTGATGCAGTGCCACAAAAGCGTCACCTGAGGCGCAACCGCAAGATTTCGCACTTGCGTCGCCGCAACGCACAAAGACATTGTCAGCGGCGCGCTTTTGCGGATACTCTGAAAAACGCAATAAAGACGGGAAGATGGGTGAGAGGAGACCCTGATGGCGAAGCATGAAGGCCAGATCGTTATAAAAAAATATGCGAACCGGCGGCTCTACAACACCGGGACCAGCACCTATGTCACGCTCGACGACCTGGCTGTCATGGTGAAGAAGGGTGAGGACTTCGTCGTTCAGGATGCCAAATCCGGCGAGGACATCACCCATTCCGTGCTGACGCAGATCATCTTCGAGCAGGAATCCAAGACCGGCAACACGCTGCTGCCGATCTCCTTCCTGCGCCAGCTGATCTCCTTCTATGGCGACCAGATGCAGATGGTCGTGCCGAGCTATCTCGAGCACTCGATGCAGGCTTTCACCGAGCAGCAATCGCAGATGCGCGAGCAGATCAACAAGGCCTTCGGCGACACGCCGCTCGGCAAGAACCTGCAGGTGCCCCTGCAACTTGTCGAAGAGCAGGTGCGGCGCAACACCGACATGTTCCATCAGGCGATGCAGATGTTCTCGCCCTTCATTTCCGCGCCACCGGTGAAGGAAACCAAGAAGGCCGAGGCCAAGGATATCGACGAACTCAAGGAGCAGCTTCGCGCGCTCCAGACCAAGCTCGACAATCTCGGCTGAACAAGGCCCTGACATGGCAGCGGGCGAGAAACACGCTTTCGCCCGCCCTGCCTCAGGCAGCGCCTCGGACAGCTGCCGCGCTATCCTGACCTAGAGGCCGATGGAAACATCCCGCCCGGCCGAACGCATCGACACCGCAAAGCCGGCTATGACGTCGATGAAGCTGATCGTCATCAGGATGAAGAAGAGCTGCGTTGCTGCCGGCGCCAGCAGCAGGAATTCGACCAGGAAAGCGATGAACAGGACCATCGACAGCAGATGATCCATCAGGGCGCGGGAACTCGTGCGGGTCGCCTTCAGCAATTCGACGAAAAGCAGCATCAGCGCCACGACGATCAAGAGGTCACTGAAGCGCATCGTCCAGGTCGCGCCCGACAACATCGACAGCGACAGCATCTCGGCATTCAGCCCGGCAGTGCCGCCGAACATTCCGATCATCGCGAGATTGTAGAGTGCAAAGGGCAGGATCAGCAGCGGGATGGCAGCAAGCATCAAAACTCCTTGACCATTTTTATGCGGCGTCTTCACGCCGGGTGCCAGCGATAGCACGGCGTCGAAGCGGGATCATGTCAGTTGCAAAAAGAAAAAGGGCCGGCAGAGCCAGCCCTTTGAACCTTGTCCGCGAACGGAAACGCTTATGCGTTTTCCTTCGGGGTCAGAACCTGACGGCCGCGGTACATGCCGGTCTTCAGGTCGATGTGGTGCGGACGGCGCAGTTCGCCCGAGTTCTTGTCCTCGACGTAGGTCGGGGTCTTCAGAGCGTCAGCCGAACGGCGCATGCCACGCTTGGACGGGCTCGTTTTTCTTTTAGGTACAGCCATTTCATTCTCCACTTATCGGGCAAACACTGTTCAGCAGCCGAAA